>CAJFTY010000025.1 GCA_904420045.1 Candidatus Metaruminococcus caecorum
AAGTGATATTTGCAACTAAAAATTTGAATAATAGAAATTTTTTCTTTCTATCAGAATTAATGCAAATATTCTATAAATAAGATTACAATATATGTCGTATTTTGGCAAGAACACTATTGTTTACATGTTATGGGAGCTTTTCATACTTCATGTTATTTATAATATTTGTTGCACCTTGCAATACAACCCATCAAAAAAGCACCCTGATATTAGGGTGCTTCAATTGTTTTTACATTATTTTATTTCAATCCACGCCACCCTTACGGGTGACGACGTGAAACATCGGGCCAATTTTGGACACATCTTTTGAATTTCAATCCACGCCACCCCCGCCCTTAATATCCTTGAATCAATCGAAAATATCAAAGCCTAAAATTCGGCTTTGATGTAGCTTCGGTATTTATCGTATAGCGACATTGCAATAATTACGGCAGAAAACAACCTCGCTTCGTTTTCGCACTGTTCCTCGCTCAGTTTATATTTCCCATCCAAGTGCCCAAGGATTACATGTCCAAGCTCATGAGCGGCGATTGCGTCCCGCTCTCGCGCGGGTGCTGTGTCGTCAATTGCAATCGAGATATCGCCCTCACTGTCCTTTATGGAGGCTCCGCCCTTGGAACGGGTAATAAAATCTTCCATTCCTTTTACGGGGCTAAAAACACTTAATGGGTACAAGTCAATCCCATATTCTTTGCATACTTTTTCTAAAAAACTCACGTTGGTAATCTCCTTTTGTCATGTTTTCATTGACAGGAGCATTCTATTTGCGGTATACTATAAACAAATAGGATGTTTCCTGTTTTGGGATTTAACGATACCTGGCTTTCCACGGCTTTGGGGTATCGTTATTTTTTTGCATTTGTTTCCTCCATAGCACCCTCGTTTTGCATCCTCATTGTCCGTTAAGCGATTTTCAAGTACAACAACCGGAACGTTTCCCGTCCTTTGGGAGTGATAAGCGTCTGCGTCCCGCTCCACTGGGTTTTCTCGTTGAAACATTCCTTTACTTCAAACAAGCCGTTGTTTTTATCCGCATAAGGCATCAGCTTTCCTTTTTTGTCCCGGTATATGTATTTCTTGTCGATTAAAAAACGGACAAAATCTCGCTCTTTGATCTCAAGCTGTTTGGCGGTTTCCCGGAAGCTGGTCAGAAGATTCCGGTCTACCAGTTCGTCAAAGTATTCCGCTTTCGGCTTCATGATGGTGTTGTCCACGGTAAGAGCAGCGTTAGCGGCGGAAAGCACTTTAATTTTTTCGTCAGCGATACGCAGGGCGCGGGCCATGACCTTTTCCGGGCTGTTCCAATCTTTCTCCAACTGAATGAAGTATTGACGGGCCTGCTTGCCTTTTTCGTTACGCTGAAGCATAGCGATCTCTTTGGCCATTTCAATGGTAAGCTGAAAATCCTTGGTTGGATTACCGTTCGACATGATGTCGAGGGTTATATAATCTGTTCCTGATACAAAATAGGTATCTTCTTCAATGTTCTTTTTGTACCAGCGAGACCATTGGCTTTTATCAAGGCCCAAAAACTCGTAAAGCTCTCTTGCGGATACAGTGGGCCGGTCATTGTCATAGGTGATTTTGATTAATTCGTTCATTTACTTTTCCTCCTCAATGATTTCTACCGGGTCAACGCAGGCAGGTTATTTTTTTGCATATCTTTGGCTCTCATACCTGACCTGATAGCCGTTTCCGTTGGAGGATGTGATCACGGTGGGATTATGGTTTGCCTCAAGCCAGCCTTGGATTCGCTCCACAACAGGCTCCTTGTACTGGTAGACCATGCTTTCGTGACCGTTTCGCTCGTAAGCGGTCAAAACTTTTTCGTCCTCAGCTACGGAAATTTGATCAATGATGGCGCCGATTGCCTGAGCGTGAGGCTTTCCGTTCTTGGAATACACCCCCAACCGTTTAGCGATTGCTTCTTTCAGGTAAAATTCCTTCTCGGTTTTGAGAAAGTCAAGCTCCAAGTCCACTCCGGCCTTTCGATACAGTCGTTGGTAGGTAAGGGCTTTGTACTCGGGTTTTACACCCGCCTCGTCTAAAACCTTGCCAATGATCTTCGCCGCGTTGTTGACGGATGGGAGGCTGATCAGCGGCTGTGCCTTCTTGTCTTCCCGGAGCTCGAAATACTCGTCGATCAGTTTATCATGGATTTCCCATGCTAGGTCGGTGTCCATGATTTTGATAAGCTTCGCATAGCCTCGCTCAGACAGTATGTAGATGTGCTCGGCCTTGGAAATTTGCATTGTAGAGTATCCAATGGATCGCAATAAATTGTCGTCGTTCTGAACGACCACTTTTAAATCAACAATATCTGCCCCTGTGCGGAATCTGCTTGAATTTCTATTAAGCAGTTCACGAACATGCTTAATTTCCATCCCATGAATTTCTGCCACGGTCTTGTCGCTGACACATTTCTTGTCCGGCCCAAAACCCCCGAGCACTACCGGGATTTCTTTTCCCATAAACGATTGGGTTCCTTGTACTGCTAGTTTGTTCACTTGTTATCCTCCGTTTCAATAATTTCTGTCACGTCTACTCCAAGGGCTTTAGCAATACGGCCTGCGGTTGCTGGATTCACATTCCCTCCCTTCCGAATTTTCAAAAGGGTTTGCGGTGAGACTCCCGTTCTAAGGCTGGAGACCGATTTGCATTTCCTGGCAAGTAGTATATCCAACTTCGTTCTGTCAATTTTCATTTTATCACCTAAATTGTTCTTTTTTTGTTCCCTTTAATCGCATAATAGTACCGTTGTTGTTCCTTGTCAAGTGATATTTTTAATTTTTACAAAAAAATTATTCCTTTTTTGTTCCTGGCGTAGTATACTATGAATGAAGTGAGGTGTTAAAATGTCTACATTAGGAGAACGCATTAAATTTAATAGAAAAAGAAACGGGCTCAATCAAGAACAATTAGCAAATGCAATAGGTGTTTCTATGATGAGCATTCGACGGTATGAAAATGATGAAAGACTTGTTACGATTGAAACCCTTGAGAAAATAGCGAAAATCTTAAAAATCCCGGTTGGAAGTCTCACCGGCAACGAATGGGACGCAAGCCTTGCCGACGATGAAGTTGAGCTGATCGCAGACTATAACAAGCTGACCCCAGAGGGAAAAGAAGTTGCTCGTGAAAGAGTACGCGAATTGACTGAAATCCCGCGCTACTACAACCCAGATCATGGTGTAAAAATCATAAAAGGAGACGAAAGGCAAGACGACACCGGCGAGGAATAGAAAACGCCTCGTAAGGAGGGCTGCAAATATGGAAATAACAAAATACAATGGCGTTTACAGCGTAGACGAAGCCATCAGCAAAGACGAACCCATGCTGGCCGTCATAGCCTTTGACGGCTCCAAAGCCTATGTAAGCCACATTGACGATGCTGTGGAGCACCATATCCTGTTAAACAAAGTAGGGGCCAGCAGCACAGACATCGACCAGTATTTCAGGATCATATTTAATAAAGAAAGCGCGGATTGGACGTTTGTATGCCCGCCTGATTACAATGGAATCAAGGATAAAGTCAGACGTATCACCGCCTTTTATAAAGACGGGATCACCGCTATTTCGGACTTCCTGTCACAGATGGGGTATTTTGTGGACATTAAGATACCCAAGCGCTACCGCCGCCACTTTGATATGATGGCGGACGAATAATGAAATATAAAAAGGACTAACCATTGGTTAGTCCTTTTTTCTGCTTATGAAATTACCCCCATTCAACCGAATGGGGGTTTTGCTATTTTTCATTTTGTTTTTTGATTTCTTCCAAAAGATCACATTTCTTTTGGCTCAGATCAATCAGTTCAGCGAATCCCCAAAACAGGATAGCCACTATTGCGCTTACGATAATACCGTAAAAAATGATTGATCCTTTAAGGATAGAACCTGATTCATTACTATAGGAACCAGCATCCGCGCCAACCATTAACCCAATGACCAAACTCCCTAAAAAGCCTAAAACAAAAATTAATACGCTGATTGTTCGAATAACCTTAGCGGTTAAATTTTCTTTTTTCATAAAATTCCCCTCCCGTTCTACCTGTATTATACACCCACAAAGGTTTGTTTTTAATTTATACAGACAAGAACATCATTCTTCTTTCCCACATTTAAACAATAAGTCAATAAGTTTATTTTGCGCATTAAGGTTTTTAAACAACAGTGTAATAATTTCAGATATAGCTATAAACAGTAACCCCGCAATAGTGCCTGTAATACTTGAAATAGCAAGTGCTTGTGCATTGAATTGTTCGCTATCGCTATATAGGTTCGGATAGTTTATTTCATCTGCTGTAGGTTTGGTAAAACCAAGAACAAAGCCATATACTACTCCTAAAATAATAATAATCCACCCAATAACTTTCAAGACCTGAGCTATAGTATTTTTGGGAACCTCAGGCTTTTCAGGTGTATTTGAAGCACTAGGCGGGTCGTTAGCTCTCATATTATACATTTTCTCATACAGGTTGTTCATTTTGCATCCCCTCCCTTTCTACCCGTATTATACACCCAGAAGGGAGGGGAAACAAGTACAATATTGTCTACATTTTAGATCGGTTGGCGATAATGCGGGAAATAACAGGGGCGGTTTTTCGCCCTACCGTTTCGTGATCCAAATCCACATTGACATTCACGTCGTTTTTTACTTCGGATTTCACAACAATCGGACTTTCTCGCAGTTTTTTTGCAAGCTTATCTGCCAGCAGATCATAATCAATTCCGCCAAAAGTCGAGGATTTCAGCGGGCGTGAGGCCATATACTCCTGTGCGGCCTGTTGGGCGGCTACGTCTTCCAGCAGCTTGGTTGCGGCGGCGCGTACTCCTAAAATCTCTCCGGTTTCCTCCCACAGATCAATAGCGCGTGAACGCTTGGTCGGGGATAAGGGGATAATGCTTTCTGGCCCGGCTTCTCCGATTAGGCCGATTTCCGGCTGGGTAATGAAACCTCCGTCGGCATGCTTGGGGATTGCGCCAGGGAAATTTTTTTCAAGGTCTTCAATGAAATATCCTCTGTACCCAACGTTCATTTTGGCTTCCACTTCAATTTTTGCTTTGTCGATAACGTTTTGAATGTCGTTTACAAGCTTTTCGCCAATCTCTTTTCCGTCGGGAACTACTACATCGGGGATGTTCAAAATTCGGCTGTTCAGGCCTTCTCCTACACCGGAATTCATATTAACGCCTAATTTTTTCATCGCTTCGACGAGACCGTATGTAGCATCGGCGATATCTCCAGTGGCCTTATTTTTAAATCCTGTAATCGCTCCTGTTGCGCTATCCTCTATCACTTCGATGTTGTTCAGCACACCAGCGGCGATGTTGTCATTAAAGGATTTTCCGGTGTCAAATCCGAGCTTCTCCATTGAGGTTTTAACTTCTGGAGTAATGTACTCAATTTTACTCAAAACGGTATCTCGAAGCGTTTCTACCGTGCTGGCAGCAGAACTAGACAACATGGTCTCGGAATTGGTTGCTGCAAGGGATACAGACTCCCACATGCCAGTAGTGGCATTATATGCTTCACCTGTATACATACTTAAGGCATCTATAAATGACTGAGGTATGTTTTTTCCTTCTGAAATCGCCTGCTTTACTGCCTTAAGTTTTTCTGGAGATTCAGAAAATTGTTTTGCTAGTTTTGCATAGACTGCATCGACCTGTCCGGCCATTGCTCTAAGTTCATAAATATCAGATAGCCCTTTTTTGATATTTTCAGGAACTGCTTGCCCTGATTTTAAACATTCTTTTGCAACTTTTTCCATTTCTTGTTGATCGGGGTATAGCTTGTGTATTAATTGGAATAGGCTATCGGAGATTTCTACATCCCAGTCAACAACGCCATTTAAAATATCTCGAAACAACGATTCCATACCAGTGGAAGTGCGGCTAGATAGGTCGTCAAATAATTCGTTGCTTGCTATTGCCATTTGTGCTCTAGCTTCACTTAACTCGTCAGCATAATTACTTTCTATGGTATTGACAGCAATATTGACTTTGTCTAAAGTAAGTGAACTCAAATTTAAATTAGCGTTTTTAGATATCTCTGCTGCCATTCGATTGTATTCATCTGGAGATATATCGCCATTATTTAATTTAATTTGATACGGTATCATCAAAGTAAGCGCACTATTCTCAATACTTTTCTTACGTTCCTCAATAGTGCTGTCTATTTGCTCTAATAAATCGTTAAAGCTTTCTGGAGAAAGACCGTTTTTGCTAGAATCTACAGATATGTTTTGTAGTTTCAAATCATATTTCGCTTGTTCGATTTCATCAATTTTTTTTTGTATTTCAGCTTCCTTTTCGTCGATTTTAGCAATTTCTGTGTCAGAAAGAACGCCATCATTAAAAGCCTCGTTGACCAGTTCCGCCAATTCGTTTCCCAGCTTTGTAAGTTCCTGGTCAAGCTCGCTGTAATAGGTTTTCGAAGTTTGAGAAACATTTTGATAAAGGGCTGTGCCGGGGGCCAAAACCGCATCAATAGCCAGTTTTGCGGTATATTGCTGCTGTTCAATGTATTGTTGGGTAGACTGAATATAGCTGGTGATTGAATCCTTGTAGCTCTGCTTTTCTTCCTCGGTCAGTTCAAGTCCGACTGATACCTTCCAGTCCAGCTTGTCCAAAGTGGAAACGGAATCCTCAATTTCCTTTTCAAATTCCTTAAGCTTGCTTTGGGCCTCAATGGTCGCGTCCAGCTTCATTGTCCAGTCTTTTTCAGTAAGGCGTTGGGCCACATCCTCAAGTTCTTCAGCAGATAATGTAACATTACCAAAGTGTTTCGCTAAGTCAGCTTTTACCGCATCTTCTTTGGATTTTATAAAAGCTGTGCCGATCCCGGCGATCGCGCCCGCCGCTACAATGGCAATCCCGCCAGGGGATGCAAACTTGGACAGCACCTTGGACAGCCCGCTCACACCTTCGACGGATTTGACTGAAAAAGTGCCGATTTCTCCGATTGCTTTCGCGGTGTTTTTTGCGGCGGATATTTTCCCCAGGTCTTTGATTAACCCACCGGTTCCTTTGACCAGTTTCCCGATACCGCCGGTAACTGTGCTCAACCCTTTTACTGCGGGGCCGGAAGCGGCTGCTATTCCTGCCACGCCTAAAATTGCGCCCTGCGTTCCTTCGTCCAGTTCGGAAAATCGGTTGGCAAGGTCAGTAACGGATTTTGCCCCTTTGGTGATCCACGGAGCCAGTTGTTTTTGTATGGTGATTCCGGCAGTTTCCAAGGAGCCGTTCATTTCTTCGATGCTGCCCTTGGTATTATCCAGCATGGTATCCGCCATACGTTTTGCAGCTCCGTCGGCGTTTTCCAGCCCCTTAGTCAGGGTGTCCAATTCCGTTTTGCTGGAAGCAAGCAGCACTTTCATACCGGAAAGGGCGTTGGTTCCGAAAATGGTGGCAATCTTTTGGTCGCGCTGTTCATCAGTCAACTTTTTGGTGGCTTTTTGCAGTTCGTCAATGATGGTCGACAGGGGTTTCATTTTACCCTGCGCATCATAAAATGTTACGCCCAAGGATTCCATAGCGCCCAGCATATCGTCAGTGGGCTTCATCAGCCTTACAAGCGCGCCGCGCAGGGTGGTGCCGGCCTGTTCGCCTTTGATGCCTGCGTCTGCCAACACACCGATCGCAGCCGTTACTTCTTCCAGCGACCAACCGGCGGATTGCGCCACAGGGGCGATGTATTTCATGGCATAGCCGGTGTCCATAATCGCCGCGTTGGTGTCTGCAGCGTTTTTGGCGAGTACGTCCGCTACATGTCCGGCCTGCGCAGCCTCCAGTTGGAATCCGCGCAACGTTGATGCTGCAATATCCGCGCTGGATGCTAATCCCTCACCGGAGGAGGCCGCCAAATCCAGCATGCCAGGCATAGCGTCCATAATTTCATCCGTTTTAAATCCGGCGGAAGCCAAATTTTCCATTGCTTCTGCCGCTTCCGTCGCGGAAAAAGAAGTATCGGCGCCCAAATCAATGGCCTGTTGACGCAGCTTTTCCAGGTCTTTCCCGTAAGCCTCGGCGATGGCGGATACGCGGCTCATCTGCGCCTCAAAATCGTTGCCGGATTTCACCGCAGCAACCCCGATCCCAAGGATGGGGGTGGTCACGCCAAGGGTCAGGGCGTTCCCAACGCCTCCCAGCGTTTTGCTCATCTTCTCCAGCCTGCTCCCATAATCCGACAGGGAGGTTCCCCAGGTCGATAACTTGCTTTGAGATTCCTGGAGCTTCCGGGTCAGGTTGATAATTTCCGTCTCGGTGTCGTTCAGGCTGGTTTTATACTTTACAACCTTGTTTTCGCAATCTTCAATTCGTGTGCTAAGGGTGGCGTGCTCTGACTCCATCCGAGTGATTTCATCCCGGTATTTTTGCGCCTGGGCAGAGGTATCGCCGTACTTGTTCTTGGCATCCTCAAGGCGAGCATTTGTTTCTTTGATCTGCGCTTCAAGGTCGGATTGTTTCTTTTTCGATTGCTCAATGGTGTCGCTTAGGTCTTTCATCCCTTTGCGATACACATCTACTTTTTGTTTTGCTGCGTCTATTTGGCTGGACAGTGCGGTGGTTTTCTGCTTTGTGCTCTCAAACGTACCGGCCATTCCCTTGGAGGCTGCTTCCAGCCTGTTAAATTCGCTTTTCGCCAGCAGGCCGGCGTCTCCAATTTTCTGGAGTTCCTTTGCGGCTTGAATGCTGGCATTTTTTAAATCATCAAGATTTAGATCGATGTGGCCTTCTGCCACGCCCAGGTTATAGCTCATAACGTCACCTAATCAAATTGCTTGTAAAAATCGTGAAAACTTTTTACCTTGGTCATATACACGGGGTCTTCCCCCTCTTTGATCCGGCCCGTGATATAGTCACAGGCCTCGTCAAAGCAAAATGCCAGATATGGGTCGTCAATCCCCATTGTTTGGCTGGGAGGGTTCTCCCGGGAGATTGCCAGAACTCGCAAGAGATTTTTGTCTTTTACGAAATCGGGCCACAGCGTCGACCCCCGTCTGCGTCCAGTTGTAGATTTCCACCAATTGTATATCGGTCAGGGCAATTCCTGCGTCTTCTAACTGCTCCATTGTAGGCGATACCAGCGCGTCGCGGGCGATGCACATCAGCAGATCGCCAGTTGTTTTCAGGCTGCCCCCATCCTGTACGCTCTTGCTTACACCGTCCTTGAACAGACCCGCCGCAGCGGAAAGCAATGGATTGGGGATTTTCCCGCTCTGCGCCATTCCCAGGATAGACGGCCTCCGTAGCTTTACTGTGATATTTTCCCCGTCAACAAAACCGGAGAGCTCCACTTCGGAGCCCTCCGCATACTTTTTGATGGCGTCAATGGATGTTACCATGTGTTTTTTCCTCCTATGCTTTCGCCGCAACCGTAGCGGTTCCGGCGGCTTTGGCTTTGTTTGCGGAATCCACCTCGACGACCAGAATCTTCTGCCCGGTGGTCGCGGTAATTTCTGCCGATCCGTCCCAATCCGTGTAGCCAGAGCTGCACACCTCGTCGTATACAGGCGCGGTCACAGACGCCCCCGTCTTATACTTATAGCTGTTCCCGGAACCTTTCGTGGGGGAAACAGTCAAAACGGTTTTCCCTGTAGTGGAGCCAGCTTTGCTGGTAACTGTCAAAGCGCCCAAAACCGCTTCATCCACCGTGGGAAGCTCATCCACATATTCCAGGGTGTAGGGCGCTTCGCCATTTTTCGGCGCGGAATTGATGGTGTAAGTGTTTACCCGGAACACATTATCTTCCGCCCCCAGCGCCACAGGGGAGCCCTGGCATCCGGGGTAGGAAATTTTCTCGTATTGGACGGTATTTCCACCCTCGTCAATTTGCGAGGTGTAGACATCCAGCTTAAATTTAACCGGCGTGTATTTCTCTCCGATGGGCGGAGGGGTATAGCCCGTAATTTTGCCACCCTCGCCCCGGGTGATCGTTCCGCCCTGGAGGATTTCGATCATCTCCAAAATGGTCAGATTATCGGTCAGGGTGATGGTATGACCTACGGGGATACGGCGTTCCGGCTTCTGGGCCTTTAATATGTCCTTAATGACCAGCCGGACAGCCTCCCGGGTGTCGTACTGCGCCTCGACTGCGATGGCGGTGTCAGAAGTAACCGCGATACTGCGCGGGTTGTCCTCTTCGGTGGTGACAACGATCATACAGCAGTCGATCATTGCCGCTTCGGTTCCCTTTTTGGGGTTTGCTGCCATAAAATTCAATCCTTTCTAACTCGGTTTAGGTTATGGGGCTTCCAGACACGGTATATAAGCCCGGTCATATAGCCCTCTACGTCATCATCTAAAAAGTGGGGTTGTTCTGCATCTTCCAGCCGCAGGGAGGGATATAAGGCATTCATAGCCTGTTTCACCCGCTCAATGTACCCTTCAAACTCGCTGTAGCGGTCTTTCGGGTAATATAGCAGGATTTCATATTCCTGCCCGATCAGGCTTTGGTTTAAAATCGCTCCGTTGTTTCGCAGGACAAGGTAAGGGGATGTGCATTTCCCTTCGTGCTGGCCTAAGGAATACACGGCAAACCCATTGTCCTTTAAGTGCGTGTAAATTGTCTGCCAATTCATGAAAAGGCCCCCAGTCGGTCAAATAGCCCTTGTAGCCCTCGGAACAGGTCGGGAGCCTCCCGGGTTAAAGTGGGGTAGATAATTGCATAACGTTTTTCATGGGCGAATTCCAGATAAATCCCGTATTCCACCCCGTGGGCTAAAATGATTCGGATGCCCCGGGCGGTACGGATGCACTTCCCGTTCAGCCGCTGCCGGGCGTGTCCGGTGCGGTCTGTCCAGGGACGGTCTCGCTTTGCACGGGATTCCACCTTCTTAGCGCCAGTTTCACCGTAAGCCATCAACGCCTTTTCCACACGGTCGGGGAGGGCTAAAATTGCCTGTTGCAGTCCGGATACATCGATCATAATCAAGTCACTCTCCTAATGAAAGATCCAGGCAAAGATGGAGGTTCCCCAGGTCGTCTAGCCCGGTAATCCTGTAAGATGAGCCGTCCTCCAGCACAATTAGGTCGTTTTTTTGCAAGTCTTTGTAATGGAGGATCAAAAGCCTGGGCTTTTTTTCGGTGGACACCTGCCCTTTATCTGCAAAAGTGATTGCCAGAAATCCATTCGAGGCATGAAAAAGCCCCCGCAGGGAGCAGATTTCCCGCTCCCCGGAGGGTTCGCCGAATTCGTTCTTTCCGTCCCGCAGCACCTTAAAGTCCACGCCGTGCCGCTGGATCATACGCTGAAGGGTGTGGATTTGATGAACAAGGCCCATAGGATCAACCGCCTTTCAAAATGCCGGTATTGTTGGGCCGGTACATTGCCGCCAGCCGCCGCCAATAGGCGGAGGTATCCGCCAGGGATAACCCTGATACCTGGAGGGTGGAGTTTTCCGCCTTGATGAGCAGGCAGGCATAGGCGGCCCGCTCAAGATCGTTTCCCGCGCGGGAAAGCTGGTATTCCAGCTCTTGATCCTCAAAAAACGGGACTTCCTTTTCCCGCAGGATCAGGCGGAGTTCTTCCAGTTTGGTCATGCAGATCACTCCTGTGCTTCCAACAGGGCGCGGATTTCATCCTTTTTAAGCCCCTTAATGTCAAACCCGGCCTGTTCAGCAAGGGCTTTTAATTCCTCCAGCTTCATGGAGGATAAGTCCTCCGGTTCCTGCGGCTGTTCGGTCGGTTTTGGCTGCTCAGAAATGAGCGGAGCGTCAAGGCTCCACCCCATTTTCTGATACGCCGGCCACATACTTTTGGCAACCGTTGCCCGGTCGCTGCCTTTTTTGATGGTTACCATCGTGTCATCCTCCTACGCGCTTACATCCGCGATGAAAATCTGATCGGCGGTGGGGAAATCCGGCAGGGTAATCATGCTGACCTTGGTTTCCACGTTGACGGGGTCGGTCTGTTTGGTGGTTGTGACCGCTACGCCAGTATCCACAATGGATACGTTGGCGGCATTTCCGGTCATCAGGTCGGATTCCTCGGGGGTGGTGCCGAACCAGGTATTGCCAAGCGCCCCTTCGGGGAAAAGGACAAACACGTCGTCGGCGACATATTTCATGTCATCGCCCGCCTCGTTTTTATACCGCTTGTCATTGACTGCCACCTGCAATCCCAACTCGTCTACAAGGAAGTTGCGCAGACGGGCGTCGCTTACCGTACTCTGTCCGCCGCTCAGCACAAAGATGGAGTTTTTGATCTCGGTGTTTCTCCTCAAATAGCCCCAGGTTTTGCCGGAGCAGACCGCGCGTACAGGGCGCACACCGGTGTCATTTTCCACAGTGTCCATCCAGGTGCGGATGTCCTCGATAATCGTCGCATCGGTATCGCTCCAGGAGGTGGTGACGGTCTTTTTATGTCCCTCTGGGATGCCATAGTCATAGCTGTACGCCTGGCCGTTAGCGGAGATGTCAATGCGGCCGGTGGTCAGCGCCATCATGCGCATCCGTTCCCGCTGGGCGCGTGCCGCGTCGATCAGGGTAGACTGGTCGTCAAAAATGGTGCGGACAACCGTGTCGATGTAGGTTTGGTTCCCGGTTTCCAGAACTTTGTTCAGTTCCTGGCGAGTTTCCTCGTCAATGTACAGGGACTCTTTGAAAAACGGCATCTCAGCGGAGATTTTATCCACTGTGAGCCGGTCACGGGGAATAGCCTTGGCGTCAAACGCAGAGGGTTTCAGTACGACCGGCAACCCCCGGGAGCCTTTGAGCCATTTCAGGTCAAGCCCCAGCTTTTTCTTGTTGGGGAACAGCTCTTCGCCTAAAAACGGGGCGCGGTCTTTCTGCATGGTTTCGTAGTACGCAGTCAGTTCCTGCGCAACAATCAGTTCAAAAATCGTCATGAGTGTAATCCTCCTATTTCAAAAAGGTGATTTTCCCGCTCAAAGCGGCTTTAGCGGCGTCATCGATCAGCCCGGCAGTGGTGGCGTCCAACCGGTCAAGGTTGACAAAACCGAAAATGAGCAGGGAGCCGTTGTTGTTGCCGTCGGTCACGTCTACATCATGCAGCAGCACGCCCACAGCGTTGGACGTATCGGGCGATTCCTCAAGCCCAGTCGTGGTTTTTGCCTTTACAAAGGCGGTATTGCGCGCCGTCAGATCGCCGGATAGAGGCGTGCCGGCCTTTAAAATCTTTTTACCGTCCTCACCGGCAGTAACGTCGGTATTCCCGACTACTACGCTGACCGATACATGAGGATCGGTCACCATCAAAATTTGTTTGGGGTTGATTGCGGTTGTTTTTTTGATACCGTTCATATAGGTCACTCCTATTTAAAAAATGAGCTTTTGGCTTGGCTTTGCGCCTGCTCTTTGGCGAGCCGCGCGCCGATGCCAGACACAGGGTTTGTTTTCTTCCGCTTGGCTCCTACTGTTCCGCCGGTGCCGGAATCGTCCTCTTTCGAGGGCTTAAATTCGGGGTAATCGTCCTTAAAATCTTCCAGCAGATCCTTGACGGCATCCTCGTTCAGATCACCGTCTTTGTCAAAGCACTCGGCGAAATCCATTAATTTCAAGGCCGCGTTAGCGCCTTTGGCGGTGATGCCAAGCTCACCGGCAAGGCTTTTGACCGTCCCGGCAAGCAGCCGGTCGTTGGCCTTTTGCAGCAGAGCGGCTGTTTCTTGCCCTTCGCCACCCTGATGCTGTTTTTCCCTGGAACCGGCTTTTCGCTGGGCGTTTCTCGCACCTTGACGATACTTTTTATTAACCAGTTCTTCCAGTTCCTTTTTGGTCATGGTGACGGTTTCTTGTTCGTCATCCTCCGGCGATTCGTTGTCATCCGGGTCGCCGTCACCCTCTCCGCCATCTTCGGCGTTTTCATCCTGCTCATTCTCGTTGTCTTCATTGCCGCCATCTCCGCCGGCAGGAATGCCGATTAGTGGGAACAGCGGCAAGCAAAGGACAATTTGCAGGATATGCAAAAATTGTTTCCACATAGGTGTTGCACCTCCGTTTAAAGCCCGTCGGCTGTTAAGTTGCGGTATATCCCCGCTCCGCATACAGTTTTCGGCCGTGAATGCGTTTTGGGCATAACAAAAGCCCGCATTTCTGCGAGCTTTGTACACAAGTTATTGCAGCTGGGATAAAATGAATTCTTTCAGTATTTCCATCCCAAAGGCTCCGGCTTTTACGGAAAGGGCCTTTATTTTTTGCCGCGCCGAAGCGCTTTGTTCAATATCGGCCAGTTGTTCCACATACGCAACGCCTTTCCCTGTAAGAAAAACATTTTTTCGTGAGGAAGCAAGAATCTTTCTTGCGTCCATTGTATCCGGTGGCCGCCAGACAAACCCCTGTATATACCCCTCATTTTGCAGCTTCAACATGGCGGCGTTAAAGGTTAAAACATCCACCCCAACGCTGGTATGGTCAACCGTTTCCATCTCTGGCACATCTTTTTGATATTCTGAATACAGGGCGTACAGTACCAGATGCTTTGAATCGTTGGTCATCTTTATCCATCCTCCCTAGGTTCAAACTGAATGCCGTGATCTCCTGGGATGGGGCTGTCATGGGTTGCACCCCGCTTAAACATCTCCTTTGGAATTCCGTCCGGGAAAGCGTCACATCGTGGTTTTCCATGAACCCTCCCTTGAAAATGGGCGCAGTCAAAGCATACGGGGACATAATCCCCGCCCCACCACCATCGGGGATTGCTATAAGGGGCTTGAAAACGTGTATCCATTAAATCTCCTCCAGATAAATCGTGTGTCCATCTACGCGCATAACTTTAAAACGGCTTCCTTTTGCAAACAGGATTTCGTTTTCAGCCTGATTAAACAGTCGGATGTCGTGACCGTTCCTGCTGCGGATTACATACTGGATCGGCATGGACTTGTCGTACACGGCTGTGGAGGTTGAAAGGTACTCAGAGAACCTTGTATCCTCACCGGGGATGTAGGATTGCAGAAAATTGTCGACATCCTCGATTTCAAAATCAGATAAAGACCGAAACACAGTCCCTTGATATGCTGGTATTTTATCCAAAGCGGAATCCAAGTCCCGGACAAGCGCTTGTTCTGCCTCGCCCAGGACCAAGCCTATGCGCAACATCGCGTTAATCTTGTATGACCCGCTGCTGATATACTCGTTGATCACCCGTTGTTCGGCGTCCGTCAGATGTATTGTAGCACGGTCGGGCAGAGGATTCAACCAGCGGTCAAGCGCCGGATTTTCGCCGCCCGCCGCCCAGTCTCCCAACTCTTCCCCGATTTCTTCTGAGGATTTGCCAAACACCGCGATTACCGTACACATACCGTTGGGATGATCCAGAGGCAGGCTGTCCTTTTCATAGTATTTCCCGTCCCGCTCCGCACAGATGGGACACACTCTTGCGCCTCCGCTGGACAGCCATTGATAGCGCTCTACAAAGGGGTTGTCTCGGGTGGCCCGCTGGAATGCCAACTGATAGGCGTGGGTTACCGAGGTGCGGGCCAGACGCTGAGCGTTGTAGTCCACTTGCCGGTGAACGCCTGGGTACACCCGGCCCCAATCCCACGGCTTTGTGGCGTAGGGGTTTAGATACCGTTCCAAATCTTTGGCAAGATCATAGGCCGGTTTTTGTGCCAGAATCCCACGATTGATGATCGTACTGATGTCCCGGTCATACTTGCGCCGGTAATCCCACAGCCGTTCCGACAGACCTGAAAAACCCTTATAGATCCCGCCGGACATTAACTCGTTGACCGCCTGCTGGGGGATGGAGGAAAACACCTCCCGGAACCGCCGGGATAAATCAGGCGCAAGCCCGGAATAAAACGCCCGCTCCGCGCCCGTGACTGCCTCTGCCGTCTGCCGGATGCCGCCTGAAACGGTGGTAGAAATTCCGTTATACAACGCCTTGCTGTCGGATTTTAAGGCTGCAGCATAATCTTTAAGCCAGCGGTATGTAAGGGATTTCGAGCCGTGTCGGCGCAGTTCTTTTTCAAGGTTTGAAGAAATTTCCCGGTACATGGATCGGATTTCTTTTTGCTGGGCTTTGGTAATGGACAAGCGTTTTTTCTCCGCCTGCCGCACCAAGTCCAAATACTGCTGGTTGTGTCCGTAGGGCACTATGCCTCACCATCCAGATTCCCGGTGTAGCTGTCCTCAAATAAGCGCTGTTCATAGGCGATTTGTTTGATCTCCGCGTCGATTTCATCATCGGAGAGGTTTTGCCACTTTTTCAGGTAGCTTTTGACCGACCGGGAGCGGGCGGCGACCTCTTGCAGATCAATTTGTTTTTCCTCGGTTTCGTCCTCTGGAAGCGGGTACTGGTTGTCCACCGTTATGCTATATTCCACATCGGGGACAGGCACTCGTGTATACATCTTAGCGATGTTTGGATACAACTTGGCGCCCTCAATTATGCATCGTGCGATAAATTCCAGCGCGGGCCGCCAGGTCTGCATCTTTTCATCGCAACGGACGATCAAGTCCCAGTAAATCGCTTTCAGCGTCTTGCCGGAGGATACAATTCCCTTCATGGCTGAGGGAGAAACATCCGGGACGGACAACTGCTCATGCATATCGTTTTTGATACGATCCAACGTCGTGGAGAGGGGATCACTGTGAGTCATGCTGGGTTCCAACATGCCAACTTTGCCCTGCGTGGCTGCCCCATCTGCGGAATCCTGTGTGCTTCGCAGATCCCAGAAGGAGCCGGGGGATACCGGCAGGTCGCGGGTGCTTTCCGGGGACATGTCAATGGCGTACTTGATGGGATTCATCCCTTTCCGTTCCGCGTCCATGTCCGCGTTTGCAAGTTTGGAATACCAGCTTTCGCTTTCTTCCAGCTGTTCGATCTCGCTTTCTCCTTGGAGATCGCCGGAAAGACCGTCGTTTATGATAATCACGGCGGGGATAAAGGGGAGGTTGGTCTTCCTCTCTGGGGTGATCGTTTCGACAACCTCATCCATACCGTTTCGGATTTCTTCAACCACCCAGCAAAGCCCGTCCTGCATCCAGTATTTTTTGCGGTATATTTCCTGGTTTGACTTGCTATCGGAATCCTTTCGCGTGTAAAAGCAGATCAGTTTGACAAGCTGGTCACTGCTTTGATCGGTTTCTGCCACAAATTCCAGGGATGGCAGGAAATTGACGCTGATCCCGCTCTCTTCATTAAAGTTTACCACAGCAGCTACACGGCGGGCGATAAAAGCGTCTTTGGCCGCCTGGATCAGCTTTTTGTTGAAGTGATTGTCCTTGAGAATCCGTGTAACCAAATTGAGCATCAAAGATGCGTCCTGTTTCGCTTTTTCTTTCGCGCTCTCGTTATCCACTTCGGGAGTTACGGACACAAAAAAGTCCGGAGGCTTCCCAAACAAGAACCGTGCCTCTTTGTTGATCAGATTACGGGCTTTTTTGTAGGGCATTTTTGCCGGGGCATAATCTTTTGCGCCCTCCACAGCAAAATCAGCGCCAAAATCATAGATGTTGTAAAACCGGATCAGGCTTTGTATTTCGGTCAGGAGCTCTTGCCCATATACACCGGAAATCTCATCGTTAATAATACGCATAGAAACCGACTGGTCAAATCTCGGTGTAATCTCCATTGTATCACTATCCTCTATAAGTGTTTGTTTTGAATCCAATTGGATGACGGCGGACATCCGTATACACCCCATATCGCAAGGCGTCACAGGTGTGATCGTCCACCTTTACGGGTTTGTCCTCTCCATGCTCCCTTGCCTTCTCGTCCCATACATACCCGCTCACCTCCCGGATGGTGTTTTTACAGGATGGGTCAATCAACAGATCGCCGTTGGAAAACTCAACGGACACTGCGCTGATCCCTTGCATGACCGCGTTGCGAGCGGGGATTACATACCATCCGTCTTTTCGCAACTGTGTGATCAACGAGGCTGCGGATGGGTCGACAATGATGCATTCTATTTTTTCGCCGCCTATAAAATCCCGCATGTCCTTGGAATACTGCTCATCGGTTTTCTGGCCTGTTTGGCTGTGCCGTCCGTCATAGTAGTATTCTTTTTCCACATAATGCTGATGTTGCCCATTTTTTTGACGGGCGCGGATTAAGTGGAATACGCACGGGTTTTGAGTGCCGTAGTCCACCGAGACAAAGCAGCGATCATAGGGGGCGGCATCCCGGCGGATATTTTTGCCGGAAAAGCATGACCCATATATGGCCCCGGAGGCCACTGACCATTCGCCCCGGATAAACCGGTCATAGAATATTCCGGCATACTGCCGCTCATAGCGATTCCGCACTTTAGGAGAAAGCGTCAAGTTGTCATCCATTGTAAAGTGCAGATGCAGGGCGTTTTTCTTGGAGGACTGATCGTCTTTGATCCACTCGGTATAGAACCAATGGTTCGGGCTCTCTGGGTTACAGTTAAACCAGTAGCGGCTGCCCTCCACGGAGCATCGGGCCATTGCCTGTTCCACAAAGCTACGGGGCATCAGCGCTACCTCGTCGAATAAACATCCTGCCAGAGTGATACCTTGGATCAAATCCTGGCTGCGCTCGTCTTTCCCTCCGAATAGGTAAAAGTAATTGACAACCTCACCGCGTCGAACCACCAGCAGATTATCTGCCCTACGATCCTGGACGGCATATCCTCGGGATTTTAACATTAACTTTAACCATAAAATTACATTGCGTCGCAAGGAACCAATGGTCTTTCCACAAAGTCCAAAATTCTGCCCGTCAAAGTTTGACATAGCCCAAAGCATATAAGATAGTGACATGCAGACCGTTTTTCCAGACCGGATAGAACCATCGGCAATAACCCCGTCATATTCATTAACTGGAGAAGACGGGCACCACCAAGTAAGCACTTGCTTTTGGCGTTTTGAAAATGGTCTGAAATAGAAATGCCCTTCTTTTATTTGTTTCCGTAGCTTTACCGCATGATTTAAGACGGAATTTTGATATTTGTTTAAGGCGTCGTCAATAGCCGTCCAATCATTCGTCTGCATCATTCGACCCACTTTCATCCCATTCGCTTTGAGAATCGTCGCCTGTCTCCCAGACCGTTGTCACACCGTCTAAGGCAGATAAAAAGCCATCATCCTGTGGGTGAATATTATCCACCTCATTAAACTCCGATTTGGCTTTTGTAAGCTCCAGCTCCATCCTCCGCTTATCATATTCGATTTTATGGCGATCCATAGGATTGGCAAGGAAATAGTCCGATAGCCATTGTAAAGCCTTTTGGCGGTCAGCCAGTTTCAAACTGGTTCCGTTTTTTCCCAACTTAATTTCGTTTACCAATGTACCGTCCACTTCACTGGACTCTTTAAATTTCATAGTGTTTACTCGACGGATGAGCGGGACTTTCTCTCCAGTTTCCTCATCTGTTACCATAACTGGGCCGTACATCGCCATGACTGGCTCATCTTCTTGCCCCCATTCCACAAAATCAGACATGTCAGCAAAGGCGATTTGCATCTGCTTTTTCACGATGTCGTCTATATCCAGGAGCAGAGCCAAACGTTTGATATCTTTTAACCGCTTAATTTCTCTCCGAATACTAGGCTTAGCGAGCAGCGTTGCTCCCTCTACATTTGCTGTGCTATAGATGCTCCCAAAAGCCTTTTGATACGAGCTGGTAGCGTTAAATGTGCTTACATAGTACAAACAAAAAAGCCGTTGTTTCTCCGTCAATTCTTTATTAGAATCAACTTCATCCAACATCTTTTTTATTACCTTTTCTTTTTTCTTTTGGTCATTACTATTACTTTGGGGCTTTGGTAACGTTACCTTTTCCCATTTGTCTTGGCTTTTCCATTTTCGGACAAGGGTTTCTGATACTCCTAATTCCTTAGCGATATCCTTGAGCGGACGTTTTTCTCTGCTTTCCTTCCAAAGTCTCCAAGCTTTATCCCGGTTTGGGCTTCTCTGCTTTGGCATTATACCATGTTCACCGCCTGCCTTTTGGATAATGAAAAAAGCAGAGCCGTTATAGCTCCGCTTTTACTCGTTCTATTCTGTTTACTGCCGTCTGATAATGCTGGGTGTCAATCTCAAACCCTATGAAGTTTCGGCCTGTACAGATTGCCGCTACTGCTGTTGTGCCACTTCCGATACAACTATCCAGCACCAGTTCCCCGGGATTTGTATAGGTCTCGATCATGTACCGGAATAACTCCACTGGCTTTTGCGTTGGATGGAGGCCGTGCTCTCCTTTAACCTCCAGGAAGTTTTTCGGGTAATTCGTATAATACGAAATCGTATCTCTGGAAAGGGTGGCAGTGTCATAAATATCATCGCCGTGCTTTGCCGATGTTCTGCCTCGGCACACTGAAGGTTTTCCTCGCTTAATTAGCCCTTGTGGATTGTATGTAGGAGCCTTTTTGTAAAACACGCAAATGTCCTCTATACAGCGCATAGGTTGCTTTTTAGCAAAAACAAATCCAGTTGCATTATTTTTCCTCCAATACCAGCAGTACCGGAACATATTTTTATTGCTCATAATCAACTGCGTAGTAAATGGCTGTACGGCAGTTAGCACAATCGCTCCATTGTCTTTAATTACTCGTTTATACTGCGCCCATAATTGGTCAAACGGGATCAAGCTGTCCCACCGGCACCCCGTTATCCCATACGGCAGATCGGAAAGGATCATGTCCACGCTTTTGTCTGGAATCATGGCCATTCCGACAATACAATCCATGTTGTAAATTTTGTTGAGTTCCACAACGCGTTCCCCCTGCTGTATATTTCTGTGTCATTACCGCGCTGTCAATTTTATGCCGGATACCGGCATCTAGTGTTGGTTACCCGGTACGCCTCCGGGGTGGGCTGCTACGCCCACGAACGATAATGGAGCGCAAGCCATCCTCATGCGGACAACTCGCGCATATGTGGGCCGGGTGTACGCTTCCGGCCCATAAGGAGGGTGTTAGGAGGTATGAGGCCAGGGCGTTGGCTTTGTCCCTTTCCCCACAATACCATTTTATATTTTTTAATTCAGAAAAAGGTATCATCTTTTTATATTTCATAAAGGTTTTCCGCCAATCTAACGAGAAACTTTTTTCTATAACGTTTCATTGTGATGATTGATACAGGCAAATTAATATTATGCATCTGAATATGTTCGAATAGATTGAGCTTAATAAACTCCCGCTCGCAGTCATCTGTGCAAGCTGCCCACGCCTTTTCTACAGCAATAATTCTCTTTTCATTTTCCTCTTGCTTTTGTAAAACGCGTTCGGCCTTTCTGGATACATCGCTTATTCCATTCCCTTTTGGTTGTCCATCAAAATTCGGGCTTTCGTGTATAATTTCTTCTTTAATTTCACGGCGGCGGCGCAGCATTTGGTAATATCCTTTTGCTGTGTTTAGGCATCTCCCGTATATGTCCCCATCAAGGCGTATATTCTTTATGTTTACCACCCCTTTCCCGTTTTCCTGTGGTAGATACACCCGATGCAGGTCTTACGTTTCATCTCCTGCTACTCCATAATTCCATCAATTTGAAAATAATCAATGTCCCGCAGATAATCGCTGTAACAATAATTGCTGTCATTTGTTTTCCTCCCGCTCTTTGAGCTGTCTAATCTCATTTTGCATGCTTTTGATGTCAACCCGCTGTATCCACCACAGGGCCAAGGCGAGGCCAGCGACGGCAGAGGCCGCCAGAAAAACAATTAACATCCAGATGGGCATGGTTATTTGCATGATGTTTTCTCCTCCGCTGGTCGATGGAGCCAGTCAATCATCCCATTGTGTCCTAAGCTGCAAAATTCCTCCGCTTTGCAAAAATTGCATGGATGATTTGACGCGCCAAGCGACCGGAATTCGCAAAGGAATTTTGCCAGCTCCTCATCGCTCATGGCTCGGATACGCTCGGCGTTTGTCGTGATTTTTGGAGTGTAAGCTACACACGGCCACACCAACCCGCTGCCAGACTTGCAATCCTCGTATTTTTTGCAGCTCTCACATTCGTTCATTGTTTTCTCTCTCCTTCTGCCGGGCAAATACAGCATGGTTTCCCGTCCCCGCTTGACGGCGGATAAAATCTGCATACATCGCAAGGCGTCAGACGCTCGTTGCTGGGCCAATTATCTATTGATTCTAAAATGGCATTTGTGTCATACGCGTACTCGTTCTCTCCATTTTCAAGCCACCACTCACGGAAAGCATCCGCATCAATCATTCTCGCCATCGTTCATTTCCTCCAATCTCTTTCTGACGATCTCCATTGCCTCCGGGGTCATGGCTGCGCCGCAGGAGGGGCAAAATTTATAAAACTGCTTGAAGGCATCAAAATATTCTTTGCGTGGTTGTTCATCTGGTGAAACTTCAAACAGATCCCCACATTTACTGCACTCTGCTTCCGAGTATTCGCCGTAGAAGTTCAGCCAATCCGCGCCCCACACCCGCTCAAGCTGTTCCTGTGTGGGAGGAGTGAGGGCGGCAATTTTTACGTGCTCAAGCTCAATGGCTCTTTTCCTCTGCCTTTTTCCCGGTTGGTAGTCCGGTACAGATTTTATGTGTTTGATTCTGTCCTCACAGCTTTTTATCGCTGCCTGTATGTCTTTCTGATCCATATCGCGTCCTCCTATAACCGTTTTCCACCATGACGATATGTCAATTCATTCAGCATGTTCTCAAATCTCCTTAATCTCCTTGCACGCCAATTCCCACGCCTCGGCCCGTCGGACAATCTCCGTGGCACGCTCGGGGTGCCGGTCGTATAACTCACTGGGCGCAAGGTAATATTGCTTGTTTATGTCCCGCTCCGCCTCGCGACGTAGGGCGGCTTGTAAGGCTGCGTTGATCTCATCCAGGACGGGGTAGACCGCTACGCGCCCCTGGACAATCTGACGGCATAGCATTATGTATGTGCGCATGTGTCCGCCTCCTAAAACCTCAGTTGATAGTCAAAATTCATCCACAGAGTTTCGGTTCTTGCCGTTGCGTTTTGCGCCTGCGCTTTAAAATGCATCTTGTTCCACCTCTTCAGGTACTCGTTATATAAGTCATTGTCATAACCTGACAACATGACCGTTCCCTTGTGATCGAGCAGCGCCGACAGAAGTTCCATGTGATCGGATTCTGTCATTTCGTGCTTGTACATTTTTCCGCCCTTCCTGGTAGACAGAAGATAAGGAGGATCGGCATAGATCAGGACATTTTCATAGTTAAACCGCTTTATCAGCTCTACCGCCGGGCGGTTTTCGATTTGCACCTGCTTTAAACGCCACGTGACATCCATGATCCAGTCGGGGAGCTGATTCCAATATCGGACGGCATACGCCCGCTCACGACCCTGTACATCGTTTTTCCAGCCGGCTTTTTTATCACAGGTACGGAATCCGTAACCCTGTCCCAACTTCACCAAAAACCGTCTTGCCCGCTCTATGGGATTGTCGGAGGGAAACAAGGCGTTTTCATATTCCTCCCGGGCGTATGGGGTACTGTGAATCATCCAGGCAAGTTCTTCTGGACGATCCCGAATGACGGTGTGGAGATTTACCACGTCGCCGTCCAGGTCGTTTGCGGTCTCAATGTTGGACGGTGGCTTATTAAGTAGCACGGCCAAACTCCCGGCGAACGGTTCCACATAGCTGTGGTGTTTAGGCATTAAGCTAATGATTTCATTCGCGAGCGCCCACTTTGCACCTGGATACTTTATTACTGCGTTCATCTATTCTCCTCCTTACCACTCGTTTTCCCGGGGATTGATCTCCATCTCGCGGGCTATTCGTTCCACAACCGTCACTGTAACTCCATTCCCAGCCTGTTTGTATAGCTGACTGTCGGAGTTAACCAATTCCGCCCGGTCAAAATATGGATTGTCCCAGCCTTGTAGGCGGAAGCACTCGCGCGGCGTCAGCCGGCTGATCCTGACAGGCTCCGTATTTCGCATTACAACCCCTGCATCGTGCTTATCCGCTTTTAGGCATTGGCTTACACCCGGAAGCGGAGGCCTTTGAAATTCCAGCGAGCTATTTACATATATTCCACTCGCCTCTAAAACACCCGTGATTGGCGTGCTGTTACCTCTTGTCTTTGACATATTTTGGCCCATTAATGTATTAGCCATATCAACCTTTTTGGTGATCCGCTTTTGTGTCATTAAGATTCCTTGCCGATCTTTCGAGGTTAGCGTAAACATCGGTTCTTCTGATCCTTTGATCCTGCGTCCATTTTGTTTCTTGTTTTTACGGTCTTGCGTCAACACGGCCTGAACAACCATATTATTTTGCTCGTACCTACTACTTGATAGTGTGGGGGCGATTTCGTGCAACCCTCCTTTGTTGTATCCTCTCGGCCGCTGTATGATCATTGGCTGCCGTCCGCCTCCATCCATCTTATTCAGGCAAGGGCTGATCCCGTTTGGATCATACACACGCCCTTGGTTTGGATTGTCCCGGGTGCCAGTCGGCATAATATTCCCCACTTGGATCACTTGTCCCTTCCGGTTGACTCCATCAAAATTTTCGTCTGTTCCGCTGATAGAAAATACCTTTCGGGTACGTCGTCCTCTAAGATGTCCAACAATGTACACACGTTCCCGATTTTGAGGCACGACGTCGGCAGAGTTGAGCAGTGACCATTCCGCATCGTACCCGATTTCATCCAGCTCAATGAGCAACCGGGCGAAGTCAAACCCTCCATTAACACTAAATAGGTTTTTAACGTTCTCAATGAGTAAATAGCTGGGTCGATCTTTTTCTTCGAGGTCTCTAATAAGTCCCGTAACTGCAAAAAACAAGCTAGAGCGGCGTCCGACGAATCCGAGCCGGTTGCCCGCGATGCTGATGTCCTGGCAAGGGAAGCCGAAGCACCAGCAGTCACATTTTGGAATATCATCTGCCCTGACTTTTCTAATATCTCTTGCATACCATTCTTTCTTTCTAATCCGTATTTCATCGTTTAAAATCCCCACCCGTCTTTTACGTGGAATTTCAGAAATTTCTTCCCGCTCGGTGTTAGTGAGCAGGTGCATGGACATATAGCTGGCAACGGCAAATTTGTCGTATTCGCAAAATCCCACGCATCGGTGTCCAGCCAGTTCCATTCCCCGCCGGAATCCTCCGATCCCAGCAAATAAGTCGATAAAGGTCATGTGTCCGCCTCCTGACTATGCCGCGTCGAAAAACTCCGCGAACGCCTGCCAGTTGTATTGACCTCTGGTCAGTTCAATTGCTTCCCGGATCGTGTATGTTTCTTTAAGGTTTTTGATACTGTCTACAAAAATCTGTGTCCCTTGCCGGCACGCTCCTGTGATTACCCGGTACATGGTGACCATTTCTGGCGCCGTCAATACCGTGTCGAGTGTAAGTCCCCTGTACTGCTCTGCGCCACGTTCATCGGCGGCCTTGAATAACAGGTCGGCAACCCCTTCGCGGAAGGTCTCGCAGTGAGCGTAATGCTTTCCGTCCGACACGACGTTTTTTCCTTTGATTTTTCCTATGTACAACATATATCCGGAAATCATTTTCCGTTTTTTTACGTGCGTTAAAATCCCATCGCAGAACAGATAACGCCCTTCTATATAATCACCGTTTTGTAGTTTTCGTACTTTTTTTTGCTCGGCTTCTTTATTTTTGATTTTTGTGCCCCTGAGGTCGATCCAGCCGCCCACCGTCAGCCCATCCGGTAACGCTGTGATCGGTGTGCCCCCGAGGTCGATACAGCCGCCTACCGTCAGCCTATCTGGTAATGCTGTGATCGGTGTGTTGTTGAGAAAGAGCGATCCGCCTACCGTCAGCCCATCTGGTAACGCTGTGATCGGTGTACCCCTGAGATCGAGCGATCCGCCCACCGTCAGCCCATCTGGTAACGTTGTGATCGGTGTATTGTTGATATAGAGCGATCCGCCCACCGTCAGCCCATCTGGTAACGCTGTGATCGGTGTGTTGTTGAGAGAGAGCGATCCGCCCACCGTCAGCCCATCCGGTAATGCTGTGATCGGTGTACCCCCGAGGTCGATCCAGCCGCCCACCGTCAGCCCATCTGGTAACGCTGTGATCAGTGTGTTGTTGAGAAAGAGCGATCTGCCCACCGTCAGCCCATCTGGTAACGCTGTGATCAGTGTACCCCTGAGATCGAGCGATCCGCTGTTTCTTTTCATCATTTCTTTTGCTTGTTGCATAGATAGTTTCATTTTTCTTTTTCCTCCTACAAATCCAAAAACGGGAATTCTTTTCGCAGTGCTTTGCGCCTATATTTCCTCTGACAATCCCGCTTGTAATGTGGGTCTTTAGTGTGCAGCCCGGTAGGCTCATACCTGCGTGTATCGTCGTCACAGTATGGGCGCTGGCAGTGGATGCAGTCACCGTCGCATCTCATCCGACCACCTCCGTCACAGTGATTTCTGTCCGGGGATTTTGCTTGTCATAATCTCCCCGGAGGATTAATTCAATCCGCCCAAAGCTGTCGTCCTTGATGATCCCG
>CAJFTY010000026.1 GCA_904420045.1 Candidatus Metaruminococcus caecorum
GGGAAAAGTCGGGGGAAAGCGCCTCCTATGAAAAAAAATCCAAATACGACGAGGCAACGGGGAAGTACGTGGACTGGGCCGCCAACAACGACGATGGATACGACACTCCCCGCACCGAGGACGGAGGCTACCTGGCCGCCGACCTCACAGGCCCCGGAACGATTGTGCGCATCTGGTCGGCAGAACCCCGCCAAGGCCACATCAAAATTTACATTGACGGGGAGAAAACCCCTGCCATCGACATGCCGTTTATCGACCTGTTCGGCGGCGGAGAAGCGCCCTTTCACCTGCCTGAGCTCTGCTACGAGGCGGGCCGGGGCAAAAACTGCTATGTGCCCATCACCTACAACAAATCCTGCAAAGTGGTGCTGTACGGGGACTGGGGTCGGTATTACCATGTTAATTATGTGACTTATGACAAAAACACCCAGGTGGAATCTTTCTCGATGCCTGCGAGCGACCAGCAGATTGCCGCTTTAAAGAAGGTAAACGACTATTTTGCCAGCGGGATCGGCACCGCTCCCAAGACCTATGAAGGAGAGAATACGGTTAAAAAGACCGTGACCGTTCCCGCAGGCGGAAAAGTGAACCTTTTGGACGCCAAGGGTCCCGGTGCGGTGACAGGAATCAAGGTCAAGGTAAATGGCATACAGAATCCCGGGGATGACTGGAACGCCCTGGCCGAGATGACCCTTTCCGCCAATTGGGACGGGGAAAAAGCCCCGGCAGTGTGGAGCACCCTGGGCGGGTTCTTTGCCAGCATCACGGGAACCAATGAATACGCCTCGCTGCCTCTTGGGGTGAACAAGGACGGCACGATGTATTGTTACTGGTACATGCCTTATGAGGACGGCGCGGTGGTCGCCATCGGCAACGACGGCGCCAAGGACTATGAAATCACCTATGAAATCACCACAGCTCCTTTGAGCAAGGAGGAGGCCGCCGGCAAGCTTCGGTTCCACGCCAAGTGGAACCGCGCGAAAGACCCGCAGAAAACCGACCGCTGGCCGGACTCCCAGTTTTTATACACCACCGGAACCGGACGGTTTGTAGGAACCTCTCTGCACATCTATAAGGAAATCGGCACCGGCGATCCCGCTTACGAGCCCAATTGGTGGTGGGGCGAAGGGGATGAGAAGTTCTTTGTGGACGGCGAAAAATTCCCCTCCTGGTTCGGCACCGGATCCGAGGACTACTTCGGCTACGCCTGGGGCAGCTGGAACACCTTCTCTCAGGCGTATCACAGCCAGCCCTTTACCAACGGCGGCATGTTCGGCATCGGAAGCCGACTGAACAACCGGTTCCACATCATGGACAGCGTCCCCTTCCAGGAGTCCTTCGACGCAAACCTGGAAAAATACCATCGGGACGGATACGCCAACTGGGTGTTTACCAATTACTGGTACCTGGACAAAGATGGAACCGACCCTTACGGCCCGGTTTCTTTGAAAGACCGTACCTCGTATTACCATCATCCCTATCCGGAGGCGGCTTCCTTTATGGAGGGAGAGGACTTAAGCATCATTGAATCCACCGGCATGCTCCAGGCGGAGACTCAGGACATGAGCCCGTTCCCCGCTGACAAGTGGAGCGGCGGCGCTCAGTTCATCCTGAAAAGCCAGAACGCGGGGGACTATGTGAAATTTTGGGTCAACGTGTCCGAAGCGGGCGAGTATGAGCTCACTGCACGTTTCACCAAAGCGAGAGACTTTGGCATCGCCCAGCACTATGTGGACGGCAAGGCGGTGGGCACCTCTGTGGATCTATATGATCCCACCGTCTGCCGCACCGGGGAGATCAAGCTGGGCAAAGTGTCCTTAACCCCCGGCCTGCATGAATTTGAGGCACGTATCACCGGGAAAAACAGCGCTTCCAGCGGCTATTTTTACGGCTTGGACTATCTGAAAGTGGAGAAATAACGGGCAAGCCTTTGCGAAGGCTTCGGAACACGGATGGATGCGTCCGTTTCGAATCAAAAAGGAGGTCGGTCAATGATGAAAAAGAAGGCCGGAATCGCCGTTGTGTGCACCCTGTGCTGCGTCATCGCCGCCATGGTGTGCGTACAGATGGTGCTGGCGGCGCCTTCCGTCAAAGTCGCCGCGGACAAAAACGAATACCGCCCAGGGGATACGGTGACCATCACCGTGTCCTCGGACGCTGCAAAAACCACCCACGGTTATCAAATGGATCTGGTTTACGATGCGAACACCCTGGAGTTTCAGGGGGCGGACAGCGCTCTTCCAAACTCCTGGTACAGTGAAGCGGATTCGGTAAAAGCGGGCCGGGTTCGGATGCTCGCTTATGACGACACAGACGATCAGTCCGCCGCGGCAAAGGCGGATGAGAAAATTTATGCCTTCCGGTTTACGGTCAAACGCGAGGTAAAGGCGGGAGTCGAAGCCAAGGTCGCGGTGGAGGAGCTCTCCATCGCCGATCAGGATGGCAAACTTGCCCCAGCGGGAGCATCCGGCGCGGCCGCGTCCTTCCGGATCGTGGCAGGGAACACCGGCGGAGAGAGCGGCACGCAGGATGGTTCTTCACAAACTGGCGGGAATTCCAGCGGGGACGCGGATTCCAGTCCGGCATCCGATCCCGCAGCGCCGGGAGCGGATTCTTCCGCCGCCGGACAGCAGCCTGGGGACAACGTGGCCACCGGCATGCCCAAAGGTTTGATCCCGGCGGTGGCGATCCTGACGGCGAGCGGGCTGGCTTTGGCCGCTGCGCTGATCGCCAAATACAAGGTCAAGGCTGGACGCGGCGCGTAGCGTAAAGAATTGGTTTTAGAAAGGGAAAAGGAGGCGTAAAATACGCCTCCTTTTTTACGGCGAGAAAATTGCAATTTATCTTGACAAGCGCGCGTTGAGATAGTATAATAATTACCAGTGTCGTAAACGAGGTGTGGCTCAGTTTGGTAGAGCGCTGCGTTCGGGACGCAGAGGCCGCAAGTTCGAATCTTGTCACCTCGACCAGACAGGGCCTGGAGCTGTTTTGCGCTCCGGGCCTTTTTTCGTTTCCAGTACAAAATACAAAAAAGGAGTTTGCCGCCATGCGTAATCAGTCTGCAACATTCTGCAACCCCCTTTACCAGGGACAGGATCCCTGGATCATTCAGAAAGACGGATATTACTATTCCAGCTATTCCGGGCTGGAAAGCCCCAACAGCATCTATGTGTGCCGTTCCCGGAGCCTTTTGGACCGTGGCCCAAAAGTCAAGGTCTTTGACGGAGCGGGGAAATTTATTCATCTGTTTTCTCCCGAACTGCACTACATCGACGGCGAGTGGTACATCTACGCCGCTTCTTTCAATTTTGATTACAACAAACGATATCTGTTTGTTTGGAAGGGGAAAACCCAGAACCCCCTGGACGGATTTGAGCTTGCAAACTGCATCATCCCCAAGGTGGACGGCGTGGAGTACGAGGCCAACGACACCACTGTGTTCCGTTCCGCCCTCAACGGGAAACTGTATATGATTATGGACGTCATCGGCGCCCACGAGTGCATGGCGGAGATGAAAAGCCCCACCGAGCTCAAGGGCGAGTTTGTCCACATGCCCATGTTTAACGGGGAGGGTCCCCGGGTGATCCAGCGGGATGGGATGACCATCGTCACAAACGCCTGGGGCTTTTGGCGGTACAGTTCTTACTGCGTGACCGCCGCGTACACCCGCAGCGACGACTATTTCAATCCCGATGTGTGGACCTCCATGGGCTATGTGTTTAAGCCGCACGGAACCTGGGCAAACGAACAGGACAACGCCCGGGTTCTGGGAAGCTGGGATGAAGGCCTGGCGGACAAAAAATTCATCCCCAGCGGCACCATGTGGGGAACCTCCCGGGCATCGTTTGTCAAATCCGCGGACGGAACGGAGGATTGGATGTTCTACCATCACAAGGTTTGGTCGGTGGATGAAAACGGCTACCGGCAGATCTCCATGCAGAAATTCACCTTCAACGAGGACGGAACGCCCAACTTCGGTTCTCCGGTTCAGACCAACGAGCAGCTTCCCATTCCGTCGGGCGATCCCGGCTTGGGCGAGGCGTATTCCGCGGCCGAGGCGGCTCCCTTTAACGGAGCGCAAGTCGCAGCGGAGCAGACAGGCGCGATTCAGTCCCAATATGTCAATCTGGCAAAGCCTGGCCAGGGAGCGGCTTTTGGTGTGAACGCCAAGCAGGCGGGCAAATATATCGCTACGCTGCGGTATTCCTATGGCCATTTTGTGGAAATTGAGCAGAGCTACAATTGGCACCGCAACGATCCGGCCACGGCACGTTTGAGCGTGTATGTCAACGGTGAAAAACAGACCGAGTTTTTGCTCCAGAAAACCAAGGACTACGATCAGTGGATGCAGGACGCGGTGTATCTGAACCTGAAAGAGGGCGAGAATCAGGTGGAAATCCGTCTGAATCCGGGCAGGGAAGGCCATGTCGCTTTGGACACCCTGTGGATCGCCGAGGATTTGGACTGATTTTTCCCACTTGACATTCACCTTGCAGAACCTTACTATGAAAAGGAAACAACAACATTATCTGGTTAGCACCTGTGGAGGTTATCGATGTTAAACAACAGTGAAAAGACAATGGATCAAATTGTGGCCCTGTGTAAGAACCGGGGGTTTGTCTATCCCGGAAGCGAGATTTACGGCGGCCTTGCCAACACCTGGGACTACGGTCCGCTGGGTGTGGAACTTAAAAACAACGTCAAACGCGCCTGGTGGAAAAAATTCGTCCAGGAAAATAAATACAATGTGGGGCTGGACAGCGCCCTGCTGATGAACCCCCAGGTCTGGGTGGCGTCCGGCCACGTAGGCGGATTCTCCGACCCGCTGATGGACTGCAAAGACTGTAAAACCCGCCATCGTGCGGATCAGCTCATCGAGGAGCAGACTGGGATCGAGCCCAACGGCTGGAGCGACCAGCAGATGATGGATTACATCAAGGAGCACGACATCAAGTGCCCCGACTGCGGCAGCAAGAACTTCACAGACATCCGGAAGTTTAACCTGATGTTTAAAACCTATCAGGGCGTCACCGAGGACGCGAAAAACGAGATCTACCTGCGTCCGGAAACCGCCCAGGGCATCTTTGTCAACTTCGCCAATATCCAGCGCACCACCCGTAAGAAGATCCCCTTCGGCGTGGGACAGGTGGGCAAGTCGTTCCGCAACGAGATCACCCCCGGCAACTTTATCTTCCGCATCCGTGAGTTCGAGCAGATGGAGCTGGAGTTTTTCTGCAAGCCCGGCACGGATATGGAGTGGTTTTTGTACTGGAAGGACTTCTGCAAGCGCTGGATCTTGAATCTTGGCATCAACGAAGAAAACATGCGCCTGCGGGATCACGAACAAGAGGAGCTGTCCCACTATTCCACCGCCACCACCGACATCGAGTACCTGTTCCCCTTTGGCTGGGGCGAGCTGTGGGGCATTGCGGACCGCACCGACTTTGACCTGACTCAGCACATCAACCATTCCGGCAAAGCGCTGGATTACTTTGATCCTCAGACCAACGAGCGGTATGTCCCTTATGTGATTGAGCCCTCCTTGGGCGCAGACCGGGTGACGCTGGCGTTTTTGTGCGAGGCTTACGACGAGGAGGAGATTGCCGAGGGCGATGTGCGCACCGTGATGCACTTCCATCCGGCGCTGGCTCCCTTCAAGGCCTGTGTACTGCCCCTTTCCAAAAAGCTCAGTGAACAGGCGGGCGCGGTGCACGAGGAACTGTCCAAATACTTCATGGTGGATTACGACGACACCGGTTCCATCGGCAAGCGGTACCGCCGTCAGGATGAAATCGGCACGCCGTTTTGCATCACCTACGACTTTGACTCGGTGGAGGACGGCTGCGTGACCGTCCGCGACCGGGATACCATGGAGCAGCAGCGGATGCCGATCTCCGAGCTGCGTTCCTACATTGAATCCAAGCTGGAATTTTAGTTGAATGGATGATTAAAACCAGGGAAATGCCTGCGCATTTCCCTGGTTTGCTCTTAGGAGGAACAGGCCGATGATATTGGAAACAAAGCGTCTGCTTCTGCGCAAACTGACCAAAGAGGATTATGACGATCTGTGCGAGATTTTACAGGATGAGCAGGCCATGTACGCCTATGAACACGCCTTCAGCGACCAGGAAGCAATGGGCTGGCTGGAGCGGCAGCTGACCCGCTATCAGACCGACGGCGTGGGCCTGTGGGCGGTGATCCGAAAAGAGGACGGAGCGTTTTTGGGACAGGCGGGACTCACGTACCAGGATGTCGGGGAAACGGTTCCTGTGTTGGAAGTCGGGTACCTGTTCAAACGCAAGTACTGGGGAAACGGCTATGCCTCCGAAGCCGCCATCGGCTGTAAAGAGTACGCCTTCCACACGCTGAAAGCAGCCCAGGTTTACTCCATCATCCGAGATAACAATTTGGCCTCCCAGCGTGTGGCAAAGCGCAACGGGATGACGGTGGTCAAAACCATTGTCAAGCACTACTACGGCATGGACATGCCCCACCTGGTGTTTCAGGCGAAAAACCGGGAGTCGGTTTAAACTGGGTGAAATTGGCACATAATACAAGAAAAAAGAGTGCAAAACAAAAGTTTTGTACTCTTTTTTCATTCGGCCTATACTTTCATGAAAAGTTCATATTCTTGCAAAACTGCGTCCTTGAATTCGAGAAAAAGCATTCTATAATAGTTATCATAAATAATTATAAGATCAAACTACTTGGTGGGGAAACCTTCTATTTTGAAAGGGAGAGAGCATATTGCAAACCGATCGTCAGTTGGTGGACGAACTGCTGCGGGTGGCGCATCTGTTTGGCGGAAGTCATTTGCGAAGCGCAACCTCCGGCTTGATGCAGGGCGAGAAAGCGCTTTTGTTCTGTCTGTATCAGCACCGGGAGACAGGCGGCATGGCTCCCTCCAGCTTAAGCGACCGGCTGATGGTCAAACGGCCGGCGGTGACCATTATGCTCAATTCCCTGGAGGATAAGGGGTATGTACGGCGGGAGCGGGATCCCTGTGGGCGTGACCGTCGGAAAATTCAGGTGTTTTTGACCGCACAGGGGATTCAAACCGTTGAGGAGCAGTTTAAAAATGCACAGTCCTCCATGTTGTATCTGGTAAAAACGCTGGGGCCTGAGGACACCCGGCGGCTGATCGACCTGGGCAACCGGGTATTCCAAATTATGGAGGAATATTACGCCGGCACACACGGCGGGCAGCCTCCGGGATCGGAGGGGTAAGTGCGAGGCAGGCGGACAAACGTCCGCAGGGCAGTTTTCAAATTCTAAAGAACAAGGAGCGTAAGACATGAAAAAACTAATCAAGTATTACAAACCATATGTTCTATCGATCATCGGCATCTTTGTGTTCTTGTTCGTTCAGACCATGACGGATCTGGCTTTGCCGGACTACATGTCGAAGATCGTCGACGATGGAATTGTAAAAGGGGATAATGATTTTATCCTTCGGGTCGGTCTGCAAATGCTGGGCATCTCCCTGTTGGGGGCGGCATGTTCGGTAATCGTGGGCTTTTTGTCCGCCCGGCTGGCGGCATTTTCGTCCATGCACATGCGCAGCGACCTGTTTGCCAAGGTGGAAAGCTTTTCCAATGCCGAGTTTGACAACTTTTCCACTGCGTCGCTGATCACTCGTTCCACCAACGACGTGCAGCAGGTTCAAATGTTTGTGGTCCTGTTGTTCCGTATGGTGCTGGCGGCGCCTATTATGGGCATTGGCGGTATTGTCCGGGCCGTGTCCAAAAGCGCCAACATGACTTGGATCATCGCGTTGGCGGTGGTGGTCATTTTGGGACTGATGCTCATCATCTATTCGGTGACCATGCCCAAGTTTAAGCTGGTTCAGAAGATGGTGGACCGCCTCAACCTGATTATGCGGGAACGTCTGGACGGCCTGCTGGTCAGCCGCGCCTTTATCGCGGAGGATCATGAGGAGCATCGTTTTGACAACGCCAATAAGGATTTGACGAAGCTCAACCTGTTTGTCAACCGCGCCATGGTTTTAATGATGCCAGTGATGATGCTGGTGATGAACTGCATTTCGGTGCTCATCGTGTGGGTGGGCTCCAAAGCGGTGGATATGGGCAGCATGCAGATCGGAGACATGATGGCGTTTATCCAGTACACCATGCAGATCGTCATGTCCTTCCTGATGGTGTCAATGATCTTTATTATGGCGCCCCGGGCGGCCGTGGCGGCTAACCGGATCGGGGAGGTGCTCTCCACCAAACCCGTGGTGGTCGATCCCAAAGAAAGCGCCGAATTTTTGCCTGAGAAAAAAGGTGTGGTGGAGTTTAAAGACGTCACCTTCCGCTATCCCGGAGCGGACGACGAGGTGCTTAAAAACATCTCCTTTACTGCCAATCCCGGGGAGACCACTGCGATTATCGGCAGCACCGGCAGCGGTAAATCCACGCTGATCAACCTGATTCCCCGGTTTTACGACGCCACCGAGGGCCAGATTCTGGTGGACGGGGTGGATGTGCGCGATGTCAGCCAGCATGCGCTGAGGGAGAAAATCGGCTATATTCCCCAAAAGGGAATTCTGTTGTCCGGCACCATCGCCAGCAATCTGCGATACGGACGGGAAGACGCTTCGGATGAGCTGGTGCAGAAGTCCGCAGCCATCGCCCAGGCCACCGAGTTTATCGACTCCAAGCCCGAGGGGTATGACACGCCCATCGCCCAGGGCGGCACCAACGTGTCGGGCGGTCAGAAGCAGCGTCTTTCCATTGCCCGGGCCCTTGTAAAACAAGCCGATGTGTATATCTTTGACGACAGCTTTTCCGCCCTGGACTTTAAAACGGATTCCGCCCTGCGCGCCGCTTTAAAGCAGGAACTGGGCGACGCTACGGTCATCATTGTGGCCCAGCGGATCAGCACTATTAAAAACGCGGAAAAGATCCTCGTTCTGGACGAGGGGAACCTTGTGGGCATGGGAACGCATCAGGAGCTGATGGATTCCTGCGAGGTTTATAAAGAAATCGCCCTATCCCAGTTGTCAAAGGAGGAGTTAGCATGAGTGAACCGAGACGCGCTCCCAGAAGGCCAGGCCATGGCGGACCGGGCGGCCCCATGGGTCCGGGCGAAAAGGCCAAGGACTTTAAAGGCACCATGAAAAAGCTGTTTGGACAGATGAGCCGGTATAAATTTTCGCTGCTGATCGTCCTGATCTTTGCAATTCTCAGCACCATTTTCATGATTGTATCCCCTCGGATCCTGGGAAACGCCACCGATGAAATCGCCGACGGCATTATCGCCCAAAATATTTATAACCAGGTGCACGAAAACCTGCCTTCAGGTGTGGAGCTCCCCGCAGGAACCAAGGGCGAGGTTTTAATGAATCAAATTCCCCAGGACGTAAAGGACAAACTAAACGACCGCCAGATCCAAATGCTCAAGGAACTGGATCTGACCGTCAAGCCTTCCATCAATTTTGAAGAAGTGGGAAAAATCCTGCTGTTTTTGGTGGCGCTGTACGCATTAAGCGCGGGATTTTCTTACATCCAGGGCTTTATCATGACCGGGGTCACCCAAAAGCTCACCTATGGGCTGCGCAAGCAGATTTCTGAGAAGATGGACCGTCTGCCTTTAAAATACTACGATTCTCAGAGCCACGGCGATATTTTAAGCCGTGTCACCAACGACGTGGATACAGTCAACCAGACGCTGGGTCAGAGCCTGACCCAGATTGTTACCAGCGTCACCACCCTGGTGGGAATTCTAATCATGATGTTCTCCATCAGTTGGATCATGACCCTGGTGGCCCTGTGTGTTCTGCCGATATCCGTGATTCTCATCAGCATCATTGTCAAGTTTTCTCAAAAACACTTTACCCAGCAGCAGCAATCTCTGGGGGACATCAACGGCCATGTGGAGGAGATGTACGCCGCGCACAACATTGTAAAGGCATTCAACGGCGAGGAACGCTCGGTGGCCGAGTTTGAGCAGATCAACAAAAAGCTGGGCGCCTCCGCCTGGAAATCCCAGTTCTTGTCCGGCCTGATGATGCCGGTCATGGCGTTTGTAGGGAACCTGGGCTATGTTGCGGTGTGTGTGGTCGGCGGATATCTGGCGGTGAAAGGCCGGGTCACCATCGGTAATATTCAGTCGTTTATCCAGTATGTGCGCCAGTTTAACCAGCCGATCTCCCAGGCAGCCAACATCATGAACGTGCTTCAGTCCACCGCAGCGGCGGCAGAGCGTGTGTTTGAATTTTTGGGCGAGGAAGAAGAACTTCCCGATACCGACAAGCCCGTCCTGCTGGAACATGTCAAGGGCCGGGTGGAGTTTGACCACGTGCACTTTGGATATTCTCCTGACAAAATCATCATCAACGATTTTAACTGTGTGATCGAACCCGGGCAGCGGGTGGCCATCGTCGGTCCCACCGGAGCCGGAAAGACCACCATGGTTAAGCTGCTGATGCGTTTTTATGACGTGAACTCCGGAGCGATCCGGGTGGACGGCGTGGACATCCGGGACATGACCCGGCATCAACTGCGGGATCTGTTCGGCATGGTGTTGCAGGACACCTGGCTTTACAACGGCACCATCCGGGAGAACATCCGCTACGGCGATCTGTCCGCATCGGATGAAGAGGTGATCGAGGCGGCAAAATCCGCCCATGTCCACCATTTTATCAAAACCCTGCCGGGCGGCTATGACATGGAGCTCAACGAGGAGGCGTCCAATGTCTCCCAGGGGCAGAAGCAGCTGCTGACCATCGCCCGCGCGGTGATCTCGAAACCGTCCATCATGATTTTGGACGAGGCCACCAGCTCGGTGGACACCCGGACGGAGGTTTTGATCCAGAAGGCGATGGACAGCATTATGCAAAACCGTACCAGCTTTATCATCGCGCACCGGCTGTCCACCATCCGCGATGCGGATCTGATTCTGGTGATGAAAGACGGCGACATTGTGGAAAGCGGCAAGCATGACGAGCTTCTTGCGAAAAACGGGTTTTATGCTTCCCTGTACAACAGCCAGTTTGAAGGCAAGGAAATTTAGCGTTTGACAAAAACCGGACCGGCCGGGAAAATTTCCGGCCGTTTTCCTTGCTTTTTTGACGGAAAATTGCTATAATAGCGGACGGCAGCGTGAAAATCAGACAAGTATTCACACCGGTGAATCAGAATGGACGCGGAGGTTTAACGTGGAGAATTTTAAAATCACCCCACTGGAAAAGATGTTTCAGATTTTACAGCTCAGCGACATGGCCAAGGAGATCTGGAACGAGCACTTCACCCCGATCATCGGCCAAGAACAAGTGGACTATATGCTGGACAAGTTTCAGTCGCCCCATGCTTTGCAGCAGCAGTTGGAGGACGGTTACGCCTATTATATCTTTTCTGTGGACGACACGGACGTGGGGTATATGGGGATTCAGCCTCAGGATGGAAAGCTGTTTTTAAGCAAGCTCTATGTAAAAAAAGAAAGCCGGGGACAGGGCATCGCACGCCGCGGCGTGGAGTATCTGTGCGGTTTGTGTAAAGAGCGGGGACTTTCCTCCATCTGGCTGACCGTCAATAAGCACAACGACGGCACCATCGCCTGTTACAAAAAGCTTGGCTTTCACACCGTCCGGGAACAGGTGACCGACATTGGAAGCGGCTTTGTAATGGACGATTACATTATGGAAAAACAAGTGGATTAGTGTAAAAGCACTGGGAAAATTCCCGGTGCTTTTGAAGTTTTGCAAGAATTTTTTCATTTACCAGTTGACAAACGCTTCAAAATGGAATATGATAATAACAATTTCAAATACAGTGAAAAGGAAGAGTACGTCTTTTGCCGTAGCAAAGAGAGCTGTTGGCTGGTGGAAAACAGCGGAGGCAAGCGACCGAACTGGCCTTTGAGTAGCTCGCTGAAATGTCAAAGAGTAGGTGGAGACGGTTCCCGTCCGTTATCGTGGGAGGATATAAGGCTTTTCCAAGGTCCGTATCCGCAAAGGGCATGCCTGAGGGCGTGAAATTAGAGTGGTACCGCGTAAGATGCAAGTCTTTCGTCTCTGAACAGAAGGGGCGGAAGGCTTTTTTTATGCCTTTATTCCCGTCCCGCATATTGACTGGAAAGGATGGATTGCAATGAAAAACGTAAACAAGTATGCAAAAGGGTATTTTATGCCTCCTGTGGACTGTTTTGACTGGATCAAAAAGGACGCGATCACGCAAGCGCCTGTCTGGTGCAGCGTAGACCTGCGGGACGGAAATCAGGCGCTGGTGGTTCCTATGAGCCTGGAGGATAAACTGGAATTTTTTAAGCTCTTGGTGAAAATCGGCTTTAAAGAGATTGAAGTGGGTTTTCCGGCCGCGTCCGAGACCGAATACCGGTTTTTACGGGAACTCATCGAGCAGGATTTGATCCCCGACGACGTGACCATCCAAGTGCTCACCCAGTCCAGGGAGCATATTATCAAAAAGACCTTTGAGGCGCTGGCCGGCGCGAAGCAGGCGGTGGTCCACCTGTACAATTCCACCTCGGTGGCCCAGCGGGAGCAGGTATTTCAAAAGCCCAAGGATGAGATCATCGGCATCGCTGTGTCCGGTGCGAAGCTTCTCAAGGAATACGCTCAAAAGACGCCGGGGAATTTCCGGTTTGAATATTCGCCCGAAAGCTTTACCGGCACCGAGATGGAGTTCGCTCTGGAAATCTGCAACCGGGTGCTGGATGTTTGGCAGCCCGCCGGGGACGACAAGGTGATTATCAATCTGCCGGCCACGGTGGCGATGTCCATGCCCCATGTGTACGCAAGCCAGGTGGAGTATATGAGCAAGCATTTAAACTATCGGGACAATGTGGTGCTGTCTTTGCATCCCCACAACGACCGGGGAACCGCCGTAGCGGATGCAGAAATGGGCATTTTGGGCGGCGGCCAGCGGATCGAGGGCACTCTGTTCGGGAACGGCGAGCGCACCGGAAACGTGGATATTTTGACGCTGGCCTGCAATATGTTTTCTCAGGGAGTCGATCCCGGCCTTGATTTTGAGCATGTTCCTGCGATTACCGAGGCTTACGAGCGTTTTACCGGCATGCACGTGCACGAGCGGCATCCTTATGCAGGACAACTGGTGTTCGCGGCTTTTTCCGGCTCTCATCAGGACGCCATCGCCAAGGGAATGAAGTGGCGTGAAACCCACGACTGCGCTCACTGGAACGTGCCCTATCTTCTCATCGACCCCAAAGACGTGGGCAGGGAATACGACGGGGACGTCATCCGCATCAACAGCCAGTCTGGCAAAGGCGGCATCGGATATCTGCTGGAGCAGAAGTACGGCATGGATCTTCCCAAAAAGATGCGGGAGGATTTTGGCTACAAAGTCAAGGATGTGTCCGACCATCAGCATAAGGAACTTCTGCCCGATGAGGTGTTCGCCATCTTCCAAAACGAGTATGTAAATCGTACGTCTCCTCTTGAGATCTTGGACTTTACCTTCCCGGGAAACGACGACTTCCATGTTCAGCTGAAGGTGCGTTATAACGGCGAGGAAAAGACGCTGGCAGGGGAGGGGAACGGCCGGCTGGACGCCATCAGCAACGCTTTGCAGGAACATCTGGGCGTGACCTATACCGACCTGTCTTATAAAGAACACGCTTTGGAAAGCGGTTCGAAATCTCAGGCGGTTTCTTATATCTGCGTGACGGCTCCCGACGGAAAATCCTATTGGGGCTGCGGCATCCACAACGACATTATGACCTCCTCTGTGTGGGCATTGGTCAGTGCAATTAACCAGATGGTAAAATAGGCGGTCGCGTCGTTTGGCCTAAGCAGGCTTTTACATTTGAGAATTATAAAAACTGGTACCGGAATCGTTTTCTGGTATCAGTTTTTCTTGTCCCCTGTTTTTGCTATACAAAGAAAGGAAAATATTGTATAATAAAACACGGATTTCATAGAAGAATCAAACAAAATGATAGAGGCATTGATCCATTTGACATGGAAGATGAAAGCATCGACTCAGACGCCGGCGAACCGGACGAGCTGGAAACGTCAGGCCGAATAGGAGATTTTATGGATATCATGGAGGTTAGCGAACGACCCTCTTTCCTGATTGCACAATTGGTGGAGGTGTGGGAGCGTTCTGTAAAGGCAACGCATCTGTTTTTATCCGACTGCGAGCGGGAAACCATCAAACAATTTGTTCCCCAGGCATTAAAGGAAATCCCGCACTTGGTGGTTGCTCAAAAAGGGGGAAAAGTCCCGGTTGCTTTTATGGGAGTGGAAGCACAAAGGCTGGAAATGCTCTTTCTTTCGCCGGAAGAAAGAGGGAGGGGACTCGGCCGTCAGTTGCTTGAATATGGAATCCGGCAGTTTTCCATTCGCGAGCTGACGGTAAACGAGCAGAATCCACTTGCAAAAGGGTTTTATGAGCATATGGGTTTTCAGGTCTATAAACGAACGGAATGCGATGAGTAGGGAAACCCTTATCCGCTTTTATACATGACGCTGAACAATGGAACATTTGGCTAAGCGGCATAGGCTGCGTAAATTTTGTGTGATTTCCATTGCAGAGCAGCCATTGGACCTCCATGTGGAAACTCAGACAAAATAGCGGGAAGGGTCAGCAAAGGATGGCAAGAAAAAAACAGAAAAATACATCACTTAAACGCAAGGTGCTGTTTCCGATGATTCTGGTCACCTTGGTTCAGGCTGTCCTTTTTTACACGACAATGGTTTGGGGAGGCGCGGTCAGCCAGCTCAATGAAAACGCTTTTGATATTTTTAACCAGCGGGTAATTAACTGCAAAAACGATCTGGAAAATGAAATGCTGGGGCGGTGGTCTGACATGGGCGGGGTTCCAGAGACTGTCCAGACCGCCTATGAATGCCTGCATGTGGATTCCCAGCCTCTATCCGGCAGCGGGAAAGAGGAGCTTCTTTCGATAGTCTCGCAGGATATTGCGGATCTGCTGCGAATCAATCGTGCTTCGGGAGCGTTCCTGGTGCTGGCGAATCGCCAAAGTACGGATGGAAAATACGACGGCCTGTATCTCCGGGACCCGTCTTCCAGTGGAAAAACGCCTGCGGATCCTGGTTTGTTGCTGGAGATCGGTCCCATGTCTGCGATTCACGAAAAGAGCGTGTTTCAGGATGAACAATGGACATCTCAGTTTGACTCCAGCCGGATGGATCTTGGTTTTTTAGAAAAACCGCTTTTTCAGGCGGAGAAACGGCCGGAATTATCCTGCAAAGATTTGGGATATTGGAGCCGGCCCTTCCGCCTGCATCCAGACGACGCAATGGTTCTGACCTATTCACAGCCGCTCCGGGACCAGGAAGGTCGGTGCTTCGGCGTGATCGGCGTGGAAATTTCCTTGGATCGTCTGTCCGAATACCTGCCGTTTCAAAATCTGAACAGCGATGGAGAAGGCGCCTTTTTGCTGGCGGTGGGCCATGCAGAAACAGACGATTATGAACATATTCTGTCAAACGGTCCGGCATTTTCCAATCTGTTCGGGGACAGTGATTCTATATCCCTCGCCTCCAATGAGGTTTACCCGAACTGCCAGCGTGTGACAGATCCGAGCAAGGGCAGCCCCGCCGCATTTGCATGCGTACATAAACTTTCCCTGTACAGTGCCAATACCCCTTTTGAGGATGACCGGTGGACGATGATTGGCATTCTTCCAGAAAAGGCCCTTCTGAAAGTGCCTCACCGAATTGTTATGCTGATGATTGTTTCTATGGGCATTTCTTTGACGATCGGCGTGGTGAGCACCATGATTGTGAGCATCGTCCTTACTACCCCGATCACCGAGCTGATTCAAAAGCTGCGCGGCAGTGATCCCAGGCATCCGATTCATCTGGATAGAACCAGGATTTCAGAAATCGACGAGTTGGCGCAGGCGGTGGAGGCTCTGAGCAATTCGGTGGCGGATGCTTCTTCGAAAATGCAGCAGATCGTAGAGGTGACCGATCTGTCCATCGGTGTGTTTGAGTACAGCGAAGACGACGAGCTGACCTACTGCACTGGCCAGATGTTGGAGCTGTTGGGTTTGGATACCTCCGGGATGCAAAACACCGCCTATCTAAAAACATCCGTTTTGCTGGAACGGCTTCACCAATTGGAAAATGCGGTGGAACAGATTGACTGCGACGGCCGGGAAAAGACGTACCATCTGGTCTGCCGGGATGGAACACAGCGATGGGTGAAAATACAGTTTACCAATCGAGGAAAGAAAACCTTCGGCGTTGCAGTGGACGTGACCCGGGATATTCTTGAAAAGCGGAAGATTGAATACGACCGGGATTATGATTTTTTAACCAACCTGCTCAACCGAAGGGCGTTTTACAACGCCCTCAAGGAGATTTTTCATTCTCCGGGGCAGATCAAAATCGCCGCCATGGTCATGCTGGATTTGGATAATTTAAAATATGTCAACGACACCTATGGCCATGATTATGGGGACACCTATATCCGCACAGCGGCTGAGGCGCTGAAAAAGTTCACCCCCTTTGGGGCAGTTATTTCCCGCATGTCCGGAGACGAATTTTTCCTGTTTCTCTATGGCTATGAATCCAAGCAAACGCTCCGGGAAGTCCTGGAAAAGCTGAAAGACGCGCTGTCAGAAGCGTATATGCCTCTGCCAAACGGGGAGACCTATAAGCTCCGTGCCTCGGTGGGAATTTCCTGGTATCCTCAGGACGCCAAGGATTATGAAACGCTGATTCGATATGCGGATTTTGCCATGTACAAGGTTAAAAACAGCGTCAAAGGCGGGGTCCATGAATTCAACATGGCCAGCTATCAAAAGGACGCTTATCTGCTGCATGCCAAGGGCGAACTTAATAAGCTGATTGATGAGGAATGTCTGACGTATGTCTTTCAGCCCATTGTGGATGCCGTCACCGGACGGGTGTTTGCGTATGAAGCATTAATGCGCTCCCAGCTCCCCACACTGAAATCCCCCTTTGAGATTTTATCACTGGCCAGGGCGCAGTCTCAGCTCTATCCAATTGAAAGGCTGACCTGGTTTAAGGCGATGGAAGAATTTGTACGCCGTTGCGATCAGGCGGAAGGGTGTAGAATTTTTATTAACTCAATTCCCAACCAGGTGCTTACGGATTCGGATGTCCGCGCGCTTGAAGAACGATTTTCACCTTATTTAAACCGCGTAGTGCTGGAATTGACGGAGGAAGAGAAACTGGACGAAGCGGTTATGGAGCAGAAACAGCAGTATCTTAAGCGATGGAACGGCCAGTTTGCCATTGACGACTTTGGTACAGGCTACAATGGAGAATCCGTGCTTTTGAGCTATACACCGCAGTATGTAAAGGCAGATATGTCGATTATACGAAATATTGACCAGGATGAAAACCGTCAAAGGATTTTAAAAAATCTTGTTTCCTATGCGGGGGCTCAACATATCCGCGTCATTGCAGAAGGGGTGGAAACCCGGCAGGAACTAATGACGGTCATGGATTGCGGCGTGGATTATCTACAGGGATTTTACATAGGAGTGCCGGCGCAGGAGCTCCAGCCGGTTTCAGAAGAAATACGCCAATTGATTGTAAAATACCGGCAGCGAAAGCAATCCGACGGCATATAACAAGAAACGACTGCCCAAAAAGCGAACCCCCGCCCGTCCGTATGGACAGGCGGGGGTTCTTACAAATTTCCTGCTTTTTGTTCAGGAAAAGTTAGGCTTGCAGTAAGAAATCCGAAAGAATTCCCATCGGTATCTGGTAAGGTTTATCGGTTATACTGAAATAAGACTTTTTGAAAAGAGGGTACAGTATGACGATCAGACGGAAACGCAAAAAGTTCGGATGGGTGTTGCTGATTTTCGCAGTGTTGGTTGGAGCGGTAGCCGCGCTTTTGATCCTGCGTCCGGATATCCGGACAAAAGGCTTAATTTTATGGGATCAGACTTTTTCCAACCAGCCTTTGAAAGAACGGTATTTTCCAAGCCTGTGTAAGACCACGCTGGAGGAAGTCAAACAGGGAAACACGGGTATTTCTTACAATCGGTTTTTAATGCTTGTCAACAGTGCTTACCCTATGGATGATTCCACGACGCCGGCGCTTACGGAATACAAGGACACTGGACTTCAGATGGATGAGGCTGTGGCCAAGGCGTTTGGCGAGCTGTCCAAAACAGTTGGCGACCAGTTTCAGGAAAGGCTTTTAATCAACAGCAGTTACCGCACGGCAGATCAACAGGCAAACGAGTATCGGGACAATCCAGAGGAAGCGGCAAAGCCGGGAGAAAGCGAGCATGAAACCGGACTTGCCCTGGACGTATGCGTCCGGCAGTTTGCAGGAGCGGGATTTTTAAAATCACCCGTCGGGGAATTTGTGAACCGCCATGGATGGGAATACGGGTTTATCACCCGGTACCCCATGTTCAAAAAGGGTTCGACCGGCATCGGGTTTGAGCCGTGGCATATCCGGTATGTGGGAAAACCTCATTCCCAGATCATCTACCAAAACGGATGGTGCCTGGAGGAATATTTGGATGCCTTGGTTCCGGATAAGTACTATGAATGCGCCGGATACATCATCACCCGCCAAAAAGCGGATCAGCCTATCTGGTATCCGGAAGGGCTGACCGAAATGAGCCTTTCTCCCGATCACACCGGATATGTGGTGTTAACCGGAAAAAAAGGATAATTTCCGTAACTGCGCCGCAGCGTCACAAACGCCGCGGCGTTTTTTTATGTTCTTTGCTTAAACGGTTAAGCCAAATAAAAAAGAGAGCTCATAAGCAGAAAAAGCCGTTTTCATGGAATTAAAAATAAAAATTCTGAAAATTTTATATTTTCTTTATTTGTTAAAATGTTCGATTTTTCTCTTGCAATTCTAAAGATGCCGTGGTAAGATAACGATGGATCTTGACGGTATGCTTGATCCGGAAATCCTTTTTACCAGATACATATTTATCTTTTCCCTCGATCAAACTACTGATAAACGAAATGGACAGGAGGAAGCACCATGAGCAAAAATACGCTGCCGGACTGGCAGAGCCTGACTACGGGCCGTGGAAGAATGGAGCCACGAAGCACATTTGTCCCTTTTTCTAAACAGGAATCTGCTTTGGCAGGAGAATATTCCCAGGGAAATTATTTAAGCCTCGACGGGCAGTGGAAATTTTCCTATTCGAAGGAAGAGTACCATACTCCCACAGGATTTGAATCGCTTTCCTTTGACGACCACAGTTGGGATGATGTTCTGGTTCCAAGCTGCTGGGAGTTTACGGGCTACGGCGTAAAAAACTATATTAACATGGTTTATCCCTTTCCAGTGGATCCGCCTTTTGTGCCAAAGGCGACGCCGGTGGGCTGTTACCGGCGGGAATTTACCCTGCCGGCAGAGTTTGCCGGCAAGTGCATTCGCCTTTCGTTTGGCGGGGTCTGCGCCGCCTTTGACCTGTGGGTAAATGGCCGGTATGTGGGATACTCCCAGGGAAGTCATCTGCCCTCGGAATTTGACGTGACTCAGCTGGTCGCCTCCGGTAACAACCTGGTGGCGGTCAAAGTGTACAGTTGGGCCGCATCCTCTTACATGGAGGCCCAGGATATGTGGCGGATGCATGGAATTTTCCGCTCGGTGTGCCTGACCGCTCACGATCCGGCGGGAATCTTTGATGTCGACGTCCGTCCGGAACTGGACGGCGCATATCAAGACGGAACACTGGGCCTTACCCTCACCTTGTCCGGAGAGCCTAAGGCGGGCGATCAGGTGGAGGTTTCTCTGTATGAACCTCAAGGGGATCAGGTGCTGAGCGAAAGCATTCCAGCCGCTTCCAAGATCCAACGGGACTTTGCGGTGAAAGCGCCGTTGGCCTGGACGGCGGAAACCCCTAACCTATACCGGCTTGGCGTCACGCTTAAAGACGGAAACGGGGCGGTCAAAGAGTGCACGGCAATCTCCGTCGGATTCCGGAAGATCGAGATTCAAAATTCCATGCTGCTGGTAAACGGGCGTCCGGTGAAGCTCAAGGGCGTGAACCGGCACGACACCAATCCCGACCGGGGCTATGCAGTCACCCGGGAAGATATGCGCAAAGACGTGGAGCTGATGAAACAGCACAACGTCAATACCGTGCGAACCTCCCATTATCCCAACGACCCCTATTTTCTGGAGCTTTGCGACCGGTACGGCCTGTACGTGATCGACGAGGCCGATCTGGAAACCCACGGCTTCGGCGAGGTGGGGGACATGAGCCGGATTTCCGACGACCCCTTGTGGGAGGAAATGTACCTGGATCGTGCCAAACGGATGGTGGAACGGGATAAAAACCACCCCTGTATCATCATGTGGTCGCTGGGCAATGAATCCGGAAACGGCTGCAATCACCGGGCCATGGCCGCCTGGATTCGGGGCAGGGATGCAAGCCGGCCCATTCACTATGAGGGCGCGGGCGAAGATGATTATGTGGATGTGTTCAGCCGGATGTATCCGCCGGTGGATTTCTGCCGGGAAGTTGGAGAGCGGGAAAACGATCCCCGCCCGCTGTTCCTGTGCGAATACGCCCATGCTATGGGCAACGGCCCCGGCTCCCTGCGGGAGTATCAGGAGGCTTTTTACAAATACGACCGTCTGATCGGCGGATGTATCTGGGAGTGGGCGGACCACGGCATGCGGGAAACCGACGAACACGGCGTGGAGTATTTCACCTATGGCGGTGATCATGGCGACTGGCCCAACGACGGAAGATTCTGCATTGACGGTCTGTGCACGCCGGACCGGGTTCCCCACACCGGCCTGATCAACTTTAAAAAGATCATTGAACCGGTAAACCTGTCCGGCGGGAAAGAGGGCTTGACCTTTGTCAACCGGTACGACTTTTTGACTCTTTCTCACCTGGCGTTTCAGTGGCAGCTGTTGGAGGACGGCCTTTTGGTGGAGCAGGGGGCGTTAACTCTGCCGGACATTCAGCCTCATCAGACGGGATCAATCTCACTGCCCGAGTTTTCCACTGCGTTTGATCCGGAAAAAGAGTACTTTTTAAACGTTATCGTCACTCAGAAAGAGAAAACCCTCTGGGCTCCCGCAGGATATGAGGTCACCCGTGGACAGGTGCTTTTACAGGCTGCGGATAAAACCAAGGCGGCGTCCAGCGAGAACCCTGTGCAGGTGAAGGAAACCCCCGACCGCATTGTCCTGACCGCGGGCAAAGCGGAATACGCCTTTTCCAGACACACCGGGATTTTGGAGTCGCTGGTTGTGGGAAACGAGCAGCTCCTCGCCGGCGGTATGACCCTGAATGTCTGGCGGGCGCCAACCGATAACGACGGGTGTTTTGTAAATTCCTGGAACAGCGCAGGTTTTTCGCGCCTGGAGCATCAGGCACGGGAAGTATCCTGGGAACAGCCTTTTGAATCCCAGGCGGCGGTACTGGTTTCAGGCGTATTTGCCACGCCTTCCTTCCTGCCTGCGTTCCGGATTCAGCACCGGTACACGGTGACGGGGGATGGGGTTTTAACGGTGAACACCCATGTGGTTCCCGGGGAGGTCAAATACCGGCAGCCGCTGCCCTGTCTGCCTCGAATGGGGCTGACCTTCCGGCTCAGGCCGGGGATGGAGCAGATGGAGTGGTATGGCCGCGGCCCTCACGAAAGTTACAGCGATAAAAACGAAAGCGCCTTGGTGGGCCGCTATCAGGGAACGGTCGACGAGCAGTTTGAAAGCTATGTGTACCCCCAGGAAAACGGCAATAAGTCGGACGTCCGCTGGGCGCAGTTGACCAATTCGTCTGGAACTGGCCTGCGGGCAGAGTCGGATGAACTGTTTAACGTAAGTGCCCGGCACTACACCGATCAGGAACTCACGCGGGCTGCCCACACCAACGAACTCATCCGCACCGATGATGTGGTGGTCAACCTGGACTATAAAATGGCGGGCCTTGGCAGCGCAAGCTGCGGCCCCGCTACTCTGGAGGAATATCAGATTAAGCCTCAGGAGATGGATTTCACCTTCCGCCTGGTTCCTATTACAAACGCAGAATGAGTTTTTGCATCAAAACACGCCGTCGCTTTTGCGACGGCGTGTTTTAAAATGCAGTAATATCCCGTCCGATTTTTCTCATACTATGGATAGATTGGATTTTGGGAAGGGTGAGCGTTTTGGAATTTCAAGCAAAAACCCATTATAATTTGGTCAACGGGGATTTTATTCCGGCGACAGGCGGAGAGATTCTCGAAATTTATTCTCCGGTAGACGGTTCCCTGGTGGGAGCGGTTCCCGCCATGACCCGGGAGGACATCGACGAGGCCGCCCGTGGCTGCAAGCAGGCGCAGGGCCCCTGGCAGCGCATGCCGGTCTACAAAAGGGCGGATCTTTTATACCGGGCCGCCGATCTTTTGGAGCAGCAGGCGGAAGAACTGGCCGCAGTGTTGACCATGGAGATCGCCAAGGACAAAAAGTCCTCCTTGTCCGAGGTGATCCGCAGTGCGGATCTGCTTCGCTACACGGCGGATGTGAGTAAAAACAGTCGGGGAGAAGCAGTGTTTGGCGACAACTTTCCCGGCGGAAGCCGGAATAAAATGTCCTTTGTGGCGCGGGTTCCAATGGGAACGGTGCTGGCGGTTTCCCCTTTTAATTACCCGGTGAACCTGTCGGTATCCAAGATCGCGCCCGCTTTGATGGGGGGAAACACCGTGTTGTTAAAGCCTGCCACACAGGGAGCGGCCAGTGCCTTGATGCTGGCGAAAATTCTCGATAAGGCAGGGCTTCCCAAAGGTGTTTTAAACACCATCACCGGTAAAGGGAGTGTGATCGGCGATTACGCGGTCACCCACCGGGATGTGGACTTTATCAACTTTACCGGCAGCACCCAGGTTGGGGAACACATCTCGCAGATTTGTGCCATGAAACCCATGATTTTGGAGCTGGGCGGCAAGGACGCCGCCATCGTGCTGGAGGATGCGGATCTGAACTTTGCCGCGGACAACATTGTGGAGGGCGCGTACTCCTATTCCGGCCAGCGGTGCACGGCGGTTAAGCGGATTCTGGTGGTGGAACCGGTGGCCGATCAGCTGATTGAAAAGCTCAAAACCCGTATTGGACGGCTTCGTTGGGGCGATCCCAGGGAGGAGGGGGTTGCCATCACGCCGCTCATCAATAAAGAAGCGGCGGATGCTGCCCAACGCCTGATCGACGATGCGCTTGAAAAAGGGGCGATGCTCATTGTTGGGAACGAGCGGGAAGGCAACCTGTTAACCCCTACGCTGATTGACCATGTGGATACCGATATGGACCTGGCGTGGATCGAGCCCTTTGCCCCGGTGCTTCCCATTTTGCGGGTGAAAAACGCGGCACAGGCGGTGGAGATTGCCAACCGTTCGGAATACGGGCTGCAGTCCTCGGTGTTTACAAACGACATCAACCGGGCGTTTGCCATCGCAAGCCGCTTGGAGGTGGGCACGGTCCAAATCAACAACAAAACCGAGCGCGGTCCGGATAACTTTCCGTTTTTAGGGGTGAAAAACTCCGGAATGGGCACCCAGGGCGTCAAGTATTCCATTGAGGCGATGACCCGGCCGAAGGCTGTGACCATCAACCTGCGTGGCGGGAGCTTTTCCTGATGGTCCGTCGACTGTAAAAGGATTTTTTGTGTCCAAAATGTGTGCGGAATCAAAACAATTGGGAAACGAGTCCGGAAACATTTGACAAAACCACTGATCTCCTTCATAATGCTGATAGCAGGAATCTGCTGTCGGCATTTTTGATTTCGATAGTATGGAAAGGAGCACAAACAATGGTTTATAGGATAACAAAAGACGCTGTTTTGATCCGGTTGGAAAAAGGGGATGAAATTCTGTCCAGCCTTCAGTCTCTGTGTGAAAAAGAAAATATTACCTTGGGGGAAGTATCGGGGATCGGCGCCTGCAACGAGGCGGTGGCGGGAATTTTGTTTGCCTCCCAAAAGCGATATGTTCACAACCGCTGGCGTGAAACCCTGGAGCTCACCAGCCTGACTGGAACGGTCACCACCAAAGAAGGGGCGCCCTATCTTCATCTTCACGCGACCTTTGCGAAGCTGGACGGACAGGTGGTAGGCGGCCATCTGGACCGGGCGGTTATCAGCGGGACCGGGGAGATTGTCATCCGTCGGATGGAGGGGCAGGTGGAACGCCAGTTTGACGAAGCTGCCGGACTTAATCTGATGGTTCTGTAAAGATGCCGGAGCAGGGAAAACGGTTTTCCATTCAGAAATACCGCCAAAGTTTGGCGGTATAGATAGAAAAAAAGAGCGGACGAATACGTCCGCTCTTTTTCGGTTTCCGCATTTTTCAGTAAAGAAGCAAACGCCTATCACAGGCTTAATCCAGCAATCTGGGAAGCGTTTCAATCGTCACAGGCGGCTGCGGTTGCTGTGAACACACGCACAGACTGTATCCCTCCCGGATGGGGTAGTGATGGTATAAAACGCCGTTGATCCTGCCGCTCAGAGAATTCCCCCGGACAGCAGAAAAAGAGGAATACAGGTCGGAAATCCCCTCTCCTGTGAATTTGACATAGCTTTCCTTGGCGGTCCAGACTGGGAAAAACGCTTCGGGAGTAAAACCGCGCGCCTGTAGATACTGAATCTCCTCCGAATGAAAAAAACGCCGGGCAATCGCTTCCAATTTACAGTCTGGCCGGTGTAATTCCAGGTCGATGCCCAGCGGAGCAGTTCCAACTCCACAAGCCCACAAGTCCCTGGTATGAGAGACCGAAAAATAGATGCCCGTTCCATTCAGACGAGGCTTTTCATGGGGCGCGCGGTAGATTGTAAGCTGTTCTGGCAGGAAAACCCCATGACGTTCTGCATACCGTCGGACGCAGGAGAGAACCGCCGCATCTTTGTCGGAAGGCGCGCCCTCGAAAACAGAGATGACAATGCCGCGCTGTACGTTCATATGTGTCCCTCCGTTTTACAGAGCGTCCGGGTAGACGATGCCCCGCGCTTCCATATAATCAAAAATATCCTTGACCTGATGGATGTTCCAGACATCCCGTTCGGGGATGGTGATGTCCAGCCGGTCTTCAAATTCGCAGATGATATTCATAATATCGAAGGAGCTCAGCTCCAAATCTTTTATAAAGTCGGTTTCATAGGTGATATCCCGTTTTCCGGTTACCTTGTAAATCACTTCTTGTATTAGTTCGAACATGAAGGTGCTCCTTATATCATGGGCCGCTTAATTTTTTTGGAAGATGTTTTCTCAAATTCCTGATCTCGCAGATTAATCATCTGGATCTGTTTGTACGAAGGAAGCCCGGCGTTGATTTGGTCAATTTCCCGCTGCAACGCGTCTAGAATTTCATAGGAGGTCATTCCCCGGCTTTTTTGAGGATCTGGGTAGACCATAATTGACAGCTTGACGTCGTCGGTGGAGCTGCCGGTCACAGCTCCGTAGGCCACGACCTCTTTAATCAAATCAATGCCCGCCAGGGCGTCCTCAATCTCCTCAGCAGATATTTTTTTGCCGTTTTTAAACACGATCAGGTTCTTTTTGCGCCCGGTAATCACAAGCCGTCCGTCTTTGGTGAGCCTACCCAGATCGCCGGTTTTAAACCAGCCGTTTTCCATTGCCTCCCGTGTGAGATCTGGCTGCTGGTAATATCCGCTCATCAGTGAATCGCCCCGAACTAGGACTTCCCCTTCTTCTGAGAAGGAAAGCTCTACATGAGGCAGGGGATACCCCACCGAGGAGCTGTCTGGCTTCCGGTTTACCGTGACCAGCGGAGAGCATTCGGTAATGCCATAGCCTTGAATCACCTGGATTCCCAGATCGGTCAGATCGTCCGCCACTTCTTTGGAAAGATACGCGCCGCCGCACACCAGCAGGCTCAGGTTGGAAAGCTGTTTGGAGCAAAATGCTGCCTGCAGCCGCTTTTTTAAAAATCCAGGACGTCCCAGCAAACGGTAATACCGAAGCATTGTTTCCAGCTTTTTCCGAAGTCCCGCTTGCTCAATTTCTGTCCAGAGCATTTTGTGGATATTTTCCGCAATCAGGGGAACCACCACCGCAGATCCTGGCTGATAAACAGACAGGTCCCGGACCATGGTTTTTAAGTTCCCGTTTAAACAGACGCCAAGACCGCCCACCAGCCCGGCCAGCGCTGAACAGGTCATTCCATAGGCGTGATACATGGGCAGGGCAGCAAACGTTTTAGGTGGTGGGTCAATCATGGAAAGCGCGTCGGCCACATTGGTTAGAATCGCCTTGTGGCTTAAGACAACAGGTTTTGCACGAACAGTGGTACCCGAGGTGCAGATCACGGCAGCCGGCTGCTCAGGGGAAAGCGAAACGGGGGGAGAAAGGGGGGCCTCCGCCTTTTTTGCCAAAGACCAAATGCTTTGCCAGGGTGGCTGTTCCCGTTCCAGCAGGTAAGTCGGAAGGTCATACGGCTCCCCGGGAGGATGCAACACAGGCAGCATGGAAGCGGAAAGTATAACCGCTGCGCAGTCCGCCTGTCGAACCGCCATTCGGACTGCGTCGTCCGGTTGTTCGATATCCACGCAGACGGCGATGCCGCCGCTGACAATGATTCCTAAGTAGGCGACTAGCCAGGCATAGCTGTTTTCACCGGCGACGGCAATCGGTTTTGCAGCCAATTTGTTTTGTATTAAAGCAGATTGTAGCTTTGTTACATCCGCGTATAGCTGGTTGTATGTATACACGGTAGCTTCACCTCGGCGGCTGTAGCAGGTGATGGCCTCCTGTGGGCCGAAGCGCCGTAACAGATCGTCGAGCATTTCCTGAAAATGGCGGTAGTAAGGCGTGTTGTTTTGTTGTTTCATGTTGTAGTTCATCCCCATCCTTTAATCTGTAGGATCACCAGAATACGTCCGTTCGATGATTGTTTGTATGCTGTCAAAATCCACAATGGCTTTTAAAAAATGATCGACTAGCTGGGCATCAAACTGTGTTCCCTTGCCGCGGATCAGTTCTTGTTTTGCCTGTTCAAGCGTCATGCTGGAACGATAGCGCCGATTGGATGTCATGGCGTCAAATGCGTCGGCAATGGAGATCATGCGCGCTTCTTCGGGAATATCCAGGCCGCGCAGTCCGCTGGGATATCCCGTACCGTCATATCGCTCGTGGTGGGATTCCACGATAGGGGCGATGTCCTGAAACAGCGTGACCGCGGAGAGGATCTTCTTCCCACGGGCAGAGTGCTTTTTAATTTCATCAAACTCTTGGTCGGTCAGTTTTGAGCTTTTAAAGAGGATGTCGTCCGACGTGCCGATTTTTCCGATGTCATGAAACGTCCCCGCCACATGAATTCGCTGGATAAAGTCTTCATCCTTGCCCATTTCCCGAGCCAGCAGTCCAGCGTAAAAGGCAACGCGGTCGGAGTGGCCCCGGGTGTAGATATCTCTGGCATCCACCATGGAACGCATCACGGTAATGATCTCCAGGTAGTTGTCCCGCAGGCTGGCGTAGGCATTTTCCAGTTCAATATTTTTATCGTTTAACAGAGTATGTAAAAATACGTTGCTCAGCGCCGCACCCGCCTGCTTGCAGTAAAGCTCAAACAGGGTAACGATATCCGGCGTTGCTTTCACAGAGACATCTGCGCAAATAATGCCGAAAACCCGGTGCTGTCCGTCTATGAGCGGGAAACACAGGGCGTTTTTATCGCATACGGGGGATAGTTCATCCTGTTCCAGGATGCGCCGAAGCCCCTCTTGACCGATTTCAGGGCGGTTGCAGTAACGGCCCGTTCCCTCAAACACCGGACGAGGGGAGCCCTTTTGTTCCAGGTAAATATACAGGTCGGATGCCTCAAGAAATTCCGCAGATTGGCGGAGAACCGTTTTGGCAACGCTTTGGGTGTCCTGGATCAGGTACAGCGCCGGAATGTTGTCGACAATTTTTTGCAGGCTGTCCTGATACCGGCGGATCAGGCGCATCTGCCGAATGGATTTTACGCAGGATTCCACCAGCAGCTCCAGTTGATCGAACCGGTCGCTTTTCTCATAATACCCCTGGATATCCAGCTCCCGGATGGTCTGAATCGGCGGAGCCATGCTTTTGTGTCCGGTCAGCAGGATAATGTAAAGATCGGGGTTGAATTCCCGGATCTTTTGCACGACGACATCGCCGCAGATGGGCTTCATCAGGAAATCCAGCAGCAGAATGTCATAGTGGTGGTTTCGAATGCGCTCAATCGCCCGGTATGGATCGTTTTCGATATCCACCGTATAGCCGGAGGATTGAAAATACGACTGTAACGTAACAGTCATAATTTCATCGTCGTCTAAGGTCAGGATTGAAAATTCGGTTTGCTGTTTTACTACCTTATTTTTTCTCATCGCTTTGTTCCCTCTGCATACTCTTGTCTTTCAGCACAACTTTACTCATAGGAATAGAAATCCAGAAGGTCGAGCCGTCCTCCGGATTGTCCCGCATCCCCATATCCCCGCCGAACTTACCGCGGATGACGGCGTTGGAAATATACACGCCGAGTCCTGTCCCCGCTGTTCCCTTGCTGGTAATCATCTGTTTAAACAGTCGGTTTTTAATCTGGGGAGATACCCCACAGCCAAAATCTTTGACTTCAATTTGCAGACAACCGCCTGTTTGCAGCACCCGGATTATAATGTCCTTGCACACGGCGTTTTTTTCCGCGTCAATAGCATTGCCTACCAGGTTGTTCATCACCTGGACCAGGTTGTTGATGTCGCCGTTTATGTAGACGTCCTGAGGGATTTCGTATACCACCTCCATCCGACAGCCGCTGCTTAAAAATTCATGCCGCAAAAGAAGAGACACCTGTTTAAACAAATCATCCATGGAAAACAGGGATTCATCCGATGTGCTCATGTTTTTCGCCTGCCCCTTGACGGCAGTGATGATGTCGGACATGTAGGTGCAGGCTTCCCGGAGCCGTCCCACCCAAACGTCCATCTCGCTGTAAATCTCCCGGTAGTCGTCGTCGGTCACCTCCGAGTCTCCAGTGCTGGCCTTGCACTCCGCAATCAGGTTTTCAATGGCGGACGCGCTGCCGGAAATGCTCATGATTGGGGTTTTCAGGTTGTGAGCCAGACCACCGACCATCTGTCCCAAAGAAGCTAAGCGCTCCTGCTCCATCATACGAGCCTGGCTGTCCTGCAAGCGATGCATGCTTTCCTTCACTTTTGTCACATCTTTAAAAATCGCCGCAAATCCCTCAATCCGGGAGTCGATAATCAGGGGATTGACGTCCACCATATAGTACAGTTTGCGGAGCTCCGCACCGCTGCCGGTGAAAATCGCCTGTTCATAGGAAATGCTTGAACGGGTACTCCTGCAGGAGTCCACAGCGGTAATCAAATTGTAAAGACCGGTCTTGCTCTGCACATCTTCATCCTGAACGATGTCCTTTAAAAAGGTGTTTTCCGAGATGCCGTACCGCTTTCCGAACACCATGGAAAACGGCGTGTTGTAATTAATCACCAGGCCCTGCTCGCTGATGACCAGATAGCAGTCGGAAATCCAGTCCAGCACCCGCTGCATGGCGATTGGACGAATATCCAGCAGGTGCAGCTTATAAATTGCATAGCCGTGAAACACCGTGGTGACAATAAAACTCAACGGCGTTGCGACAAGTCCCAGATGAAATATTTTAAGGCTTACGAACAGGTTGATCATCAGGGGGACCGCGGCTCCCAGCGAAAACAACAGCGCCTGTTTCAGACATAGTTTACTTCGGTTGCGAAATGCAAACCGGATCATGATGACGATGGAGGCCAGCAGGCAAATCAGGGAATAGATGCTGGAGAAATAGAGGTATGGGGTGCATTCCACCTCGTTGATATCCAGCGAGAAATGCCGATAAAACAGATGAAAAACCGGGTCGGTACAGACCACGAAAAAGGAAACGGTGGGGACGACTAGCAGCAGATACAACCCTTTGGGCAGCTTTTGGTCGTTGTTGACAAACACCAGTACGATCAGCAGGGCCAGAACCGGTGTAAAAGGCCCCAGATACATAATCGCATCCCATACCCGCAAAAGCGTGATATTGTCGGGATCGGTAAACCGGATCAGGATCAGCATGATATCCCAGATCACCAAAATCAGGCTCATTGTATAGTAAAGCTTGTGGATTAAGCCGGTTTTTTTGTTCCGGATATTCGTGATGATAAAGCCGATTACAACCACAATGAAAATTGCAAAGATTACGGCGGCTACATCTGGTACCATGAAACGTCTCCTTTTTCTTTACTGGACGAAGGATTGCAGCAGCAGGGCGGGATCGGGCTGCGGCCACTGAAAGGAACGGGTTTGCAGCTCTGAAACGGTGCGAACCGCGCTGGGGATAATGGTTGCCGGATGCAGCTTGACGCGGTTCCACAGATCCAAAAGCACAGACAGATGGGAACTGTATCCACGGCTCATCCGTTCGGACAGGTGATGTTCAAACTCTTGGTCATCCGCTGGACAGATGGCACGGTTAAACTGCCGCGCCAGAGTGCCGAGCTCCACGGCAGAAGGATTAAATACGTGGTAAACGATCTGTTCGCCGTCCATTAAAAGGGAGATGGCACGGGCGCATTCGTCCACAGCCGACAGCTCGATGGGCAGATGTTCCAGGGAGGCGGGGTACAAATCCAGAAGCATGATGCCCCGCATCAGGGAATAAAAGGTATTCTGCCCGGGATTTTTTTGGAATACGCCGTCGCTTTGTCGGCCTACCAGCCGCCCGATTCGAAAAATTTTTGCGGGCAGGCCTTGTTTCGCGGCTTCAAACACCAGATGCTCAGACAGAAATTTGCCCTGCACATAGCTGTTTTCCCGCCAGTTCTGACCGATATCCCGGTCGTTTTCTGTGAAAATGCAGCGTTTATCTGGCGCTTCGGTCAGGTATTCTCCGCACACACTGATGGTGGAAATATGATGAAACCGCGCTTCCAGGGCCTTGGCAGCCTGGATGGCGTTTGCCGTTCCGCTGGTGTTGGTTTGAATCGAACTCCCGCCCACAGTGTAGTGGCGTACATCCGCCGCTGCGTGGAGCAGTTCATCCACCGGTGGGAGCTCCGAAAGGGCAAGTCCCAAAGAAGGCTTTTGGATGTCGCCGGATACTGCGAGGACCGCGTCCCGGTGTACACCGACCCAATCCTTTCCAAAATAGCCCTGTAGGGAATCGTATAGGCGTTCCGGGTGTTCACCCCGAACGGGACAGATGACCCGGGAAACTCCTTTTTCCAGCAGCGCCCGCACCAGATGGGAACCCAAAAAACCGGTTGCACCGGTGAGCAGAACCGTTTTTCCACAAGTTTCTCCGCTGGTTTCATCGGGTGCAGAGGAAACCAGCTTGGGAGCACCCGCTTCTTCGGCCAATGCAAGGCTAGACGCTTTCCCCAGCAGTTCGGCCTGCTCCGCAAGGGTGGGATGGTCGTAAAACTGTTCCAAAGTCATGGAAAAGCCCTGATTAAAGTAGAGGCTCAATAGATTCAAGGCCGCCAAGGAGGTTCCTCCCTGCTCGAAAAAGGAGCGGGCGCTGTCCACTTCCTGGCGCTCCAGCACGGCGCGCCACAGTTCATCCAGCTGTTCGGCCAGAGATAGAGCGGGCGTTTTGCATGCCTCCGAGTTTTCATCCAGGGCGGGAACGCTGTCCGGCAGGGCCGTCTGCGGTGCCGTTTGCCCGGCCGTGTCAGGGCGGGGAGAGACTTCGTCTTTGGCGGGCGCTGTGAATGCACTGCATTCCACAGCGGATCGGGCCGTGCCGGCGGGGCGCTTTTCATCCTGCCAGCGGGACAAACGCTGCAAATCGGTTTTCCCAGTGGGCGTTTTGGGGAGCTCATCGAGCAGGGTCAGTTGAGAGGGGATCATATACGGCGGCAGATTTTCGGCAAGACTCCGCTTGATTTCTTCGAGGCTGCCATCCTGCCCGCACACCAGAAATCCCCGGAGCGCCATGGAGGAGTCCTCTTTTTTTACAGCGACAACAGCGGCTTCCTGCACGCCTGGGCAGGACAACAGCTGTCCGGTGATCTCGTCCAGTTCAATCCGCTGGCCGTTTAACTTGATCTGGTTGTCCCGCCGCCCGGCGAAATCGTAATACCCGTCGGTGCGCAGACGCCCCAGATCGCCGGAACGGTACATCTTCTGCCCGGGAAACAGCGGATCGGGCAGATACCGTTCCTTTGTAAGATCCGGGCGGCCCACATAGCCGGCGGAAACGCATTCGCCTGCGATGTACAGTTCCCCCACAGCGGTGGGCATCACCGGGCGAAGGTTTTCGTCCAGCACGTACACCCGGCAGTTGTTCATGGGCTTCCCGATGGAGATGTGATCGGCATGGGTCACATCCGCCATTGTCATGTACACGGTTACTTCAGTGGGACCGTACATAGTGATGATTTTCGCGTCGGTCCTGCTCTGAAGCTGTTTTAACAGGCTGGGCTGAAATACCTCTCCGCAGACGATTATGAGCTGGATGTTTCTTAATGCCTGGCAGAAGGGCTTGCTGTTTAAGCACATCTGTAATCTGGATGGCGTAAACTGAAGCATGGTCGCCTTGTGACGGCCAATCAGCTCCGCCATCTTCCAGGGAAGCATCATTTCCTCCTCGTCCGCCATGATGACCGTCCGGCCAAGAGCCAACTGATACAGGGTTTCGGTGATAAAGGTGTCAAAGATAGCGTTGGCGATGCACAAAAAACTGCCGTCGATTCCCCGCAGCATTTCTTCAATCCTGGGGAGCAGGTTGCACAGATTGGAGTGCTTGATCGCAACCCCCTTGGGTTTTCCAGTGGAGCCGGAGGTATACAGGATGTGCATGATGTCCTCGCCGCTTCTTCCAATCACCGGACTCAGAGGCGAGTGGTCATAGCTGATCGCCTGCACCGGACAGGAAAGGTCCGAAAGCTTTGACTGCGTCTGTAAATCGCACAGCACAAGCTTTGCACCGGCGGTTTCTAACATAGAGCGAAGCCGGTTTGCAGGCAGGGAATCCACCATGGGGATATAAGCCGCTCCCGCCTTGTTGATCGCCGCCATGGCAACGGGGATGTCCGTTCCCCGTTTCAGGCAGAAGGCCACCGCGTCTCCCCGAACGACGCCCAGCTCTTGTAACAATCCCGCCAGCGCGTCGGAGCGCTTTTTAAACTCCCCGTAGGAGATGGTCTCCCCATGAAAAGTCACGGCTGGGCGGCTGGGATCTGCTTCGGCGTTTTCGTCAATCAGCCGGTCAATGGGCAGATTCAGATAAGGGGTGACGGTATGGTTGGGGATATCAATCAGCATCCGCTTGTCCACAGATGCCAGAGGCGAAAGGTCGTACAGCGGCGTTTCAGCGCCGTCCAGCACTTCCTCCAGCAGTTTTTGAAAGCTGCGGCAGTAAAGGGCGATGGTATCCGGCTCGAACAGGGAGCTCGCGTATTCCAGGCTGAAGGCATAGCAGCCCGCCTCTTTGGCGGCTTCCAAATTTAAGTCCAGCTTGGCCGTCCCGGTCTGGACAGGCAGGAACGGCAGCAAAGCGCCTCCCAGCGCGAATTCTTCAGCGCTGATCGGCCGCATGGAAAACATCACGCTGTACAGGGCGTTTTTGCCCAGAGAACGCTGGGTTCCCGTCAGGGTGATCAACTGGTCAGGCGTTATCTCCTGATGATCCAGCATGTTCACCACCTGGTCTTTTACCGCCTGCAGATACTCGGAAACCGTGCGTTCCCGGCCGGGAGAAAGCCGTAGGGGAAGGGTGTTGATAAACGCGCCAAACAGATTCCAGAACTCCTGCCGGTTCCGGCCGGAAACCGGCGTGCCAATCAAAAAGTCAAAACTGCCGGACACTTTGGAGAGCAAAATGCCGAACACACCCGCAAACAGCATATAAGCGGAAATTCCGTGGGCGTCGCAGAACGAATCGCAGGCGGCGCTTAATTCGGCGGTCAGGCAGAATTCCTGCTTTTGGCCCAGATAATCGAACCGGCGCGGACGCGCGTTGTCGGTGGGCAGCGCCATGGGCTCGCCTTCGATGGAAAGGACGCGCTTCCAGTAGTCCGCAGTATCGGGATCTGTCTGCTTGCTGTTTTGTTCCCAGTAACAGGCATAGTCCAGATAGGTCAGCGCCTCCGCCTCTACATCCTCGTGTTCCTTGCTGTATAACGCGTCCAGGCGTTTGAGCAGCAGCGGGGAACTGATGCCGTCGCAGATGATATGATGCAGGTCGATGAGCAAAACGCAGTGCTCTGCATCCTCCCGCCACAACCCGGCCCGGAACAGGGGTGCGCGGCTGATGTCAAAGGGCCGTACAAACTGCCTGCACGCCTGGGAAAAATCGGGAGCGTCAATCTGCTCGACCTGAAAAGGAACGTTAGGGTCGATTTTCTGTACGACCCGCGGGCCCTCGGATACAAACCGTGCGCGGAGCAGCGGCTCGGTCTCCACCAGACGGGAAAGAGACGCTTTTAACCGTTCCAGGTCGATGGACTCGGGAAGCCGGAACGCGCCCGGCATGTTGTAGGAAAGGCCGGTGGGATCCAGCTTTGACTGAACATACAGGTTTTGCTGGATCGGGGTAAGGGGATAGCTGTCTCGCAGAGGGGCCTTGGGCAGAACCGGAGCTGCAGCCGCGGCGGGCATTCCCTTGCACTCGCGGATACGCTGTTCCAGCCGGGCTGCCGTGCGGCATGCGTACAAATCCGCCACGCGGAGGGTAACGCCAAAGGCGTGTTCTAATTCGGACAGGGTTTCCAGGGCATTTAAAGAATCCCCACCGCTCAAGAAATAGTCGCTTAGTACACCGATATCGTCCCGCTTGAGAACTTTTTTAAACAGCGCAACAATGGTATTCTGCATACCGGTCTGCGCCGTCTGTGCCAGCGAGGGTTGAACGGGCAGAGGCAGCAGGTCAAGATCCGCTTTCCCGTTTTCGGTCAATGGGATGTGATCCACCCGGATCAGACAGGCGGGAATCATGTAGCTGGGCAGGAAGTTGGCGCAAAATTCCAGCAGGTGCAGTTCGTCCAGCGGCTGCGGAGAGGTATAATAGCCGGCGATAACCGTATGGCTGTTTTGTTCGATCAGGCGCACAGCTGCCTTGTCCACGTCGGGATACATGGCGATGCGGGCTGCGATTTCCTGCGGCTCGATGCGCAGGCCTCGCAGCTTGATCTGCTGATCTTTGCGACCGCCCAGGACAATTTCTCCGTCCGGGGTCCAGCGGCCCACGTCGCCGGTCTTGTAGATCCGTTCTCCCAGCTCAAAGGGGCTGTCCAGAAACGACTGAGCGGTGCGTTCCGGCAGATTTCGGTAGCCTTTTCCCACACAGGCTCCGCCGATATACAGGTCGCCGTAGGCGCCGACCGGCAAAGGGGAAAGATGTTTATCCAGCAGGTACATCCGACAGTTTTCCATCGGCGCTCCGATGGTGATACAGGATGCGTCGTTGAGCCGTTTGATGCTCACCCCCACCGTGGCTTCCGAGGGGCCGTACTGGTTGTAGATATCCGCGTGGGTGTACAGCTTCAGCATCTGCAAAAGATCGCCAGGAAACGCTTCGCCTCCGCAGACAATGGCGTCCAATTTGGACAGCGCCAGCAGGAATTCCCCATTGCGCAGAAAGGCGGTGAGGCGGGAAGGCGTGAGCGCGAAAAAGCCCACGGCGTATTCCCGAATCAGCCTGGCGAGCTTAGCGGGGCTTTCCACCTCTTCTGGAGTGGGAAGAACAATGGTCCGCCCGTTTAACAGCGCCGCAGCGCTTTCCAACATAAACACGTCAAACCCGGTGCTGCACAGGCTGAGCACGCCGCCGTGTCCATAGTACCCTCCCATAGACAGCGCAAAGTTGAGCAGGTTGTCCTGCCCAATTTCCACTCCCTTGGGCTTGCCGGTGCTGCCGGAGGTGTAGACGATATAAGCGAGATCCTTGAACATTCCAGCTCGCCGGACGGGCTGGGAGGGCAGGGGGGACAGGGCGCAGTCCTCCGCCGTCAGGCAGAGATCCTCTGGCAGGGAATAAGCCTGACGGAGTTCCTGCGTGGTGATGACGACACGCGCACCGGAATCCGACAGGATTTCCTGCAGACGCCCTGGGGGAATATCATCGGGAAGGATGATCCAGGCGTTGCCCGACTGCATCAGGCCGACCATAGCCTCAAACAGGTCAAAGGATTTTGGAAGAAGCAGGGCAGCCGTAATAGTTTGTTCCGGGAACCGCTTTAACAGCAGGGAGGCGTACCGGTCGCCGCGTTTCGAGAGCGTTTCATACGTCATGCGCTCCCCGTTTTGGATCAGCGCCACCCGGGCGGCGTTCCGTTTCAGCACGCTGTCCCACTGGCTACAAAGGCTTGTTTGATACCGGGGAACATCCGTCCGGTTAAACGAAAACAAAACCTGCTCTTTTTCCCGGTCGTTCATGACCGCGTATTGCCATAAAGGGCGGTCGGGATATTCCAGAGCCTCGGACAGGATGTTCACGAGATAGCCGTGCAGGCTGTCAATCTCCTGTTCGCTGAAAATCTGTGATAGGTAATCGTAGCTGATGGAGTAGCGGTGTTCGTCCTCCAGATGGCTTAGATGAATGCACAGATGTTCCGCCTGATAGCCGCTGTAATGCCATTCTCCCGAAAAAGAAACCGATGCGTTGTCGCTGGCGTTCATCTTGCTGTTTTGATAGGATAGCACAATGTGGAACAGCTTGGGATGATCCGGGGTGTGTTTTTTGACAATTTCCGCCATCTGGGAAAAGGGGAACCGCTGGTGTTTTAACAGGCTGTACCACTGTTCGGTCAGGTGTTGGTTGAATTCAGCAAACGACCAGTTTTCGTCCACACTGCACAGAAACGGAAGTGTGCTCACAAACATACCAGTAGTCAGCTTTTCCAGATAGTTGGAGCGGTTAAAGATGGGCACGCCGATACAAATACGATCCAGTCCGTTGATCCGGTTTAAATAGATGGCCAGCGCCATGTAGATCACCGAAAAGGGGGCAACCCGGTAAGTGGAACAAAACCGGTAGATGGCATGGTTGAGCAGTTCGTTCAGCGCATAGGTTTTTCGCTGCCCCACCGGGCTGACTGAAGGGCTGATGCAGTCCTTGAGCGCGGCGGGTTCCGGACGGTTTTTTAAAGCGTCATCCCAGTAGGCCAGATCCCTCTGGTAGGCGGAAGAACGGAGATATTTTTGTTCGGCGTCAAGGTGTCCGTGATAAGACGGAGCGGGCTCGGCGGTGATCGTTGCGTATTGTCCGGGCTCCGCCGCAAGGAATTTCAGATAGAGTTCGGAAAAACGGTTTCCAATCAGCACCTGGGACCACCCATCCGAGATCAAATGGTGTGTTTTGATAATCACGCCGCCGTCGTTTTCACCCAGTTTAAAGATCGCAAAAAAATAAAGAGGAGAGTCGAGCAGCGGCATCTGATCCCGGGTGACGGCGGCTTCCCATTGGCGGAATCCGTTTTGATTGGTCATAGTAAAATCAAAAAAGGGGGAAGGGGCTTCTTCATGCTCCGCCTGATACTGCCGCGGAGAACCATCCACCAGCGTCAGCTGGGTCCGCAGGGAGGGATCGGACTGGATCACCAGATGCAGGCTTTTTTGAATCAGGGCAATGTCCAGCCTGCCCCGGATGCGCATGGTTGCGCAGATGTTGTTCATGGGAGTGCCGGGAAACGACTGTTCCAGCGCCCAAATGTTTTCCTGGCTGTACGACAGCGGATCGGTATTTTCCAAAGACCGTTTTCTTTCTCGCATGGCTTGGTTCACCTGTATAGTCTGAGATTTAAAAGCATTTAATTTCTTATATTTTCAATTATAATCAAAACAAATACAATAGTAAACAATTTATGGCGATTTTTAAGAGAATATATCCTATTTTCTTTAAATTTTGTCGATTTTCTCCCTTATAGTCTCAGATTCTATAAACAGAAAACGCGTTTTTCGGAATTTGTGACCAATATCGTCTGTGCGCGGCCTTGACAATAAAGAATCGTTTCGGTAAAATACAGTTGGGAATGAAGTTCTCCCTTAGGGTGTCTCCCTTAAAGCGCTTGTAAAAAGCTGATGACTTCTGCAAGAAGCAGGGTCACCAGCTTTTTTGTTTTTCATGCCAAGGCCCTGATTTTGTGTTTAACAAGTATACGCCGCGGAGGAGATGCGGCAAAAGGGGAAGTAAAATGGATTTTTTAGCGAGTTTGGGAATTCTTTTGCTGTGCGGACTGGCACTGGGATCAATATGCAGAAAACTGAAACTGCCTCCTCTTTTGGGGATGATGGCGGCGGGTATGGTGCTGGGGCCATATGCGTTTAACCTGATTGCGCCGGAGATCTTACATATTTCCTCGGATTTAAGGCAGTTGGCGCTTATCATTATCCTCACCCGGGCCGGGCTATCCTTCGACATACAGGAACTCAGAAAAAATGGCCGAAGCGCTGTGATGCTCTGCTTTGTACCCGCGGCTGCGGAAATTGTGGGCTACGTGATCTTTGGGGTGCTGTTGCTGCGCCTGTCCTGGAACGAAGCGGCGCTGTTGGGGACGGTGATGGCGGCGGTCTCGCCCGCCGTGGTGGTTCCCAGGATGCTCAAGCTCAAAGAAGCCGGCTATGGAACGGATAAGGGCATTCCGCAGATGATCCTGACAGGGGCGTCGGCCGACGATATTTTTGTCATCATCCTGTTTACTGCCCTGCTTGCCATGTCCGGGAACGGCGGCTCCTTTGATATTCACTTTCTTTGGAAAACACCGGTTTCCATTTTGACTGGAATCGCCCTAGGGCTTTTGTCCGGCTGGCTGGCTGCGGCGTTTTTCATGCGTTTTCATATGCGGGACACCGTAAAAATCGTTATCCTGTTAAGCGTTTCTTTTTTCTTTGTAGCGTTGGAACATACGGTTGGGGCCTGGATTCCGTTTTCCGGCCTGCTCGCCGTTCTCGCCATGGGTGCAATGCTTATGGAAAAACACACCGTGTGTGCAAAAAGGCTGTCTGTCAAGTATGCAAAGCTTTGGGTGGTGGCGGAGATTCTGCTGTTTGTCCTGGTGGGAGCAACAGTGGATGTGCGCTACGCCCTTCAGTCGGGAGGGATGATCCTGGCGGTGATCGCGCTGGCACTGGCATTCAGGATGCTGGGTGTTTATCTGTGTGTGGTGGGCACAACGTTAACCCGTAGAGAACGGTTGTTTTGTATGCTGGCCTACACACCTAAAGCTACGGTTCAGGCCGCAATTGGAGCGGTTCCCCTGTCCATGGGACTCGCTTGCGGGCAGATGATTTTAACCGCAGCGGTCATTGCCATTTTAGTCACCGCGCCGCTGGGCGCATTTTTAACCGATTTGTCCTATAAAAAGCTGTTAAACAAACAGCAACGGTCGGATCAAGCATAGTACTTACAAGGTTTGTTTTTTACCCTTGTCTGCATATGAATCAAAAAGGAAGGGCCTGTAAGGGCCCTTCCTTTTTCCTGAACACACCGTTTTTATTGACGGAACATTTATCCCATGCGGATCATTTCATCCACCGAGCGTTTGGCCTTTAGGCGTAAATCCTCCGGAATCTGGATTTCTTCACCGCCCTGGCCGGTTAGTGCCTTGTACACGTCTAAAAGAGTGGTCAGCCGCATATCCGGACACATCAGCCGCTTGCTTAAAAGCGGATACCGGCGTCCCGGACGCATCAGGCTTAAATAGTCCGAAATGCTTTTTTCCGTGCCGATGATGCAGTCTTCGTCATGCTCCATGGCGTAGCGGATGATCGCAGCTGTGGAGCCGATCACATCCCCGTATTCCAAAACCTGAGCAGGCAGTTCCGGATGCATAAGAATTTTCATCCCGGGATATTGCTGTTTTGCGCGGATGCAGTCCTCTTCGGTCACCGAGTTGTGAACTGGACAGTAGCCGTCCCACAATACAATGTTTTTATGGGGAAGCTGTTTTTTTATGTAAGAGCCCAGGTTTTGATCCGGAATAAACAGGATTTCCGGCGCGTCCAGCTGCTCCACAATCTTCAAGGCGCTGGAGGAGGTCACGCACACGTCGCACACGGCTTTCAGCTCAGTGGTGGTGTTGACATAGGCCACCACTACCGCATTGGGATGGCTTTTTTTATACTCCAGCACCCGCTCAGGCGAAATTTGTTCCGCCATGGGACATGTGGCCTGGGCGATGGGTAAAAGCACCGTCTTTTCAGGGGAAAGCATCTTGACGGTGTCCGCCATAAAGCGTACGCCGCACAGGATAACCCGGTCGCAGCGAAGATCTTTTGCCGCTACGCTCAGGGCAAACGAATCCCCTTTGTGATCCGCGATTTCTAAAATTTCAGGAGCTTGGTAGCTGTGGGCAAGGATCACCGTACCGGTTTCCTCTTTTAAACGGAGAATTTCTTTTTGAAGTTCAGATATCATGAGTACCTCCAAAGCTGCCGCGGTCAGACCACTGCCGCGGATGATAATGGTCGGATTTCCTCATTGACTGAGAGCCATTCACAGGCAATGAAAAAATGGCAACGCCTTGATCCGCCAGAGATGGGCGAAAAAAAGGGGATGGAATGCTGTCTTTATTATACGTGGAATTTTGCCATTTTGCAAGCAAACCCGTGCTTTTCTGGGACTTGTTTGCCTGCCTTTTTTCCCGTACTAAAATTTAGATGAAAGAATTCTTGCAGAGTTCTTTCAAATATGCTACAATTACTGGTAGCTTAATAGGATATATTCCGGTGCGGGGCTAAGGTCTGCCCGGGAAAAATACGGAAACGATTCATCCGGCAAAACCGGATGGGGGAGAATGGGTGATTACTGTGAAAATTTCCACGAAAGGACGTTACGGGCTCCGCCTGATGTTTGATTTGGCGCTGCACTATGGCAAGGGGATGACCCCGCTCAAAGAAATTGCCAAGCGGCAGGAGATTTCGGACAAATATCTGGAGCAGATCATTATGCAGTTAAACCGGGCGGGACTAGTGCGCAGCGTGCGGGGCTCCCAAGGCGGGTATAGCCTGCGGGAAACTCCGGATAAAATTTTAGTGGGGGATGTGCTCCGGGCGGTGGAGGGGTCTCTGGCGCCGGTGGAATGTCTGGATGAGCCCGGCAGCTGCCCGAACGCCGACCTCTGCGTCACGGTGACTGTCTGGCGCAAAGTCCGCGAGGCCATTGAAAGCGTAGTTGACCATATGACGCTGCAGGATTTGGTGGATGATTATTTGGCCAAAGGGCAGAGTGATTACTGCATTTAATGGAGAATAAACAAAGAAAAATTCCCCGGCTTAGCCGGGGAATTTTTTAGTCTGCAAACAGGGCGGTGGACAAATACCGCTCGCCGGTATCCGGCAGCAGGGCTAGAATGGTTTTCCCTTTGTTTTCGGGTAAACGGGCAAGCCTGGTGGCTGCCGCAATCGCTGCCCCGGAAGAAATTCCCACCAGAAGCCCATCGGATTTCGCCACCTCCCGTGCGGCGGCGAACGCCTCCTCATTGGAGATTTTTTCAATCCGGTCGATCAGCGAAGTGTCCAGGGTTTTGGGAATGAAGCCCGCGCCGATCCCCTGGATTTTGTGGGGACCCGCCGGTTCGCCGGATAGGACGGCGCTATCCTTGGGCTCCACTGCCACAACCTTCAGTCCGGGAATGTTCTCTTTTAAAAATCCACCCACCCCGCTGAGAGTGCCGCCGGTTCCCACTCCGCTGACAAAGTAGTCTACCTTGCCGTCGGTATCCCGCAGAATCTCCGGCCCGGTGGTTTTGCGGTGCATCGCAGGATTGGCGGAATTTTCAAACTGCTGGGGAATAAAGGAGTTAGGGTATTCCCGGGCCAGTTCGTTTGCCTTTTGAATCGCACCATTCATGCCTTTGGCTCCGTCGGTGAGCACAAGCTCTGCCCCCAGCGCTTTAAGCAGATTGCGGCGTTCTGCGCTCATGGTTTCGGGCATGGTCAAAATCAGCCGGTATCCCCGGGAGGCCGCCACAAAAGCAAGACCAATGCCGGTATTTCCGCTGGTAGGTTCAATAATCACAGTGTCTTTGTTAATTTTACCCTGCTTTTCCGCCTCAGTAATCATGGCGTATCCCACCCGGTCCTTGACCGAGCCCAATGGATTAAAATATTCCAGCTTGGTAAGAATCGTCGCCTCAAGGCCGTGCTTTTTGTTGTAGTTCACAAGCTGTAGGATGGGGGTATTGCCAATCAACTGCGTTAAAGAAGTTTTAATATTCGCCATTGTATACACTCCTTATTCCTATTAATCATGTATGAATTTAGGTATATGATACACCTGTTTTCGGAATCTGTCAATCCTTATTTTAGGAAAACACGAAAAAGAACGGGAATGTCCTAAAAGAATGATTTGAAACAAAGAAGCCTTTATATAGGCAGCGACATATTTAAACATTTTTAATCATAGGATCAAAAAGTGGGATTTTAGGATTTTATAAGAATTTTGTAAGATATGTTTTAGTTGACGGCAGTCCGCCTGCTAGGTATAATAAGAATAGTTTTTGCATAGAAACGCCGCCTTGCGTGACCGCCTGCATAAATTGTGCGGAAACCGGAAATACTAAGCCTGATTTGAAGAACAGGCAGGAGGCAGACTATGGAAAACAACGATATTCTCCATCATGGAAAGCCCGGGGACGATTCCGGCAGCGAGCAGGATCAACAGGACGACACGGTGTCTTTGGAAGAAGAAAGCACGCAAAAACAGATTGAACAGTCTGGCTCGGTGACGACCCGGGGCAAGCATTTGATCCACTGCCTGACGATTATTGGGCAGATCGAAGGACACTATATTTTGCCCCCTCAGAACAAGACTACCAAATACGAGCACATCATGCCTCAGTTGGTCGCCATTGAACAGGACCCGGATATTGAAGGGCTTGTAATCATGCTCAACACCGTGGGCGGCGATGTGGAAGCCGGCCTTGCCATTGCAGAGCTTGTGGCCGGGATGAAAAAACCAACAGTCTCTCTGGTGCTGGGGGGAGGGCACTCCATCGGCGTGCCGCTGGCGGTCTCCGCCAAGCGGTCGTTTATCGTTCCCTCTGCCACTATGACGATTCACCCCGTGCGGATGAACGGCCTTGTGCTGGGGGTTCCCCAAACCTTGTCCTACTTTGACAAAATGCAGGATCGCATCGTTAATTTTGTCACCAAAAACAGCGACATTTCAGAAGACCGGTTCCGGGAACTGATGATGACGACTGGGGAGCTGATGATGGATGTGGGAACCGTCTTGGACGGGGAACAGGCGGTGGAAGAAGGACTCATCGACCAGCTGGGCGGACTGTCCGATGTGATCGCCTGTCTGTACCAGCTCATTGAGGAGCAGCAGGAGGAGAAAAAACAGCAAGAGTCCGACAATAAACCAGCGGATAAGTCTATAAAGGGAAAAACTTCCACAGCAAAAAAACCTTCTGCGGGAGCTGAACAAAAGCCGAAGCGGCGGGGACGGCCTCCCAAGAATCCTCAAAAGGAGAGTGGAAAGGTATGATCCTTTACACAATTGTCGATTTGCAGGAGGTATTCGCTCAACCCCGGGAGGATCTTCAGACGGAGTTTCAGCCCATCGGACATGGATATCTGGAAACAGTCCGAGAGGAAAACGGGCATAGGATCACCCGGATCATCTCCACCGATCCGGCGGATTATTTAAACCCTGGGTATGCGCCGGGCCAGTTTTGGTCATGAGCGCAGCCTTTCAAAAGACGATAGAACCTGCTGAAAACAGGTTCTTACATATTTACATACTGGGAGGAAAACATCTTGTCTATCATCGAAGCTATTGTCCAGGCTGTTGTACAGGGCCTGTCGGAGTTCCTGCCGATTTCAAGTTCCGGCCACATTTCACTGGTGCAGCACTTTTTCGGCGTCAGCGGGGACAGCGCGGTGCTGTTTATGATTATTCTGCATGTTGCGACGCTGGTCGCCGTGGTGGGAGCCTTTTTCCCGCTGATCTGGTCGCTGCTGATGGAAGTCGGCCGAATGTTCCGGGATCTTTTTACTGGCAAATTCTCTTTTAAAAACCGTTCTCCGGAGCGCAACATGATTTTCATGCTGATTTTAGCACTGCTGCCTCTTTTAGTGGTGTATCCCTTTAAGGATTTCTTCACCGGTGTAGCGTCGGATCAGGATATCGTGCTGGAGGGTGTTTGTTTCCTGGTCACTGCGTCAATGCTGTTTATCGCCGACCACATGGTGCGGGGCAAAAAGGAAATGGGGGAAATCCGGGTGCGGGATTCTCTGCTGGTGGGCGGATTCCAGTGCGTCGCGCTGCTCCCGGGTGTTTCCCGGTCGGGTTCTACGATCTCGGGGGGACTGATTTCCGGCATGACCCGGGAAACTGCCGTGCAGTTTTCCTTTATCCTGGGAATTCCCGCGATTTTAGGGGGCGCGGTTTCCGAAATCGGGGATGTGAGCGCATCTGATCTTACCACGATTGGCATCGCCCCGATTATCGTTGGCTTCATCGTAGCCGCTGTGGTGGGCTTTTTATCCATTAAAATGGTGCAGTGGCTGATCAAGTCGGATAAGTTTAAGATTTTCTACTGGTATACGGGCATCCTGGGCATCCTGACCGTTGTCACAGGGATTGTGGAACACATTGTCGGCCAGAATATCGTGTCCTACATCGGCGGACTGCTGGCCTAAAAGACAGTAAAAGGGAAGAAGATAAAAGTTGTAAAACCGGCGTTTCTTTTTGCCCGCAGACAATGGCGCGTGGAGTTTTCATTGACAAAACGGGTAAAAACGTTTACAATAACTGGTAGGAGTATCCTGCCTATGGGCAACCGTCAAAGCAGACTTTGACGGTTGTTTTATTGCGAGGAAATTTCTCAAAAAACAACGAATTTTGGAGTTGAAAAGACGATGCCAGCGGCAAAAGGGAAAAAAACGCCTGCAAAAAAATCGCCGGCCAAATCAGGAACGGCCAAAAAGCCTGTAGCCAAAAGCAAATCGCCTGCATACAGTGCAAAGAAGGCGGAAGAACAGGAAAAAAGCACCCGGCAGCTTTGGGCGATCCTGCTGTTTGTGGCAGGCGTTTTTTTGCTGTGTGTGGCGTTTATCCAGGGGCAGAACGTTTGGCTGTTTCTTCATGAAACCATGTACGGCTTGTTTGGCGCGCCTGCATTTGTCCTTCCGCTGATTCTCATTTACATCGCGGTGATGTACACGCTGGACCGTTCCATTGGGTCGATTAAACACAAGCTGTGGCAGACCGGGGTGCTGGTCATCCTGATCTGTGGAGCGATCCAGGTGTTCGCGGTGGGCAGCGTTCCGGAAGGGGAGTTTACAAAACAGCTTGCCGGCTTGTATCAGGAAGGGATCAAGCTACACGGGGGCGGCCTTGCCAGCGCCCTGGTGGGCTGGCCGCTGATGGCCGCCTGCGGCCGGACGGGAGCTGGAATCATCCTGGTGCTTTTGATCTTTTTGTTTATCATGCTTTTAACAGGCGGAACCCTGATCGGATTGTTTCGGGCGGTGACAAGGCCTGCGAAAAAGGTAGGAGAAAATTATTCCCGCATGGTGGAGGAGAAAAAAGCCCGGCAGGAAGCCCGGTTTGATATTGACGTGGATTTAGGGCCGCTGCCCGCCCATCCGGTGAGCTCGCCCCGGTTTTCCATCGACATTCCCCTGGATGAGGAGGAACGCCCCGGCCGGCAGGAGAAAAAAGCAGCCTCCAAACCGAAAACGGAGCCTCGAAAAGAGCCGGCCCCCGAACAGGATCTGTACGTGGAGCCGGGAGCCGCCGAACCGTCGTCTCCGGTCATCGACGATCTGATCCAAAGGGCGGTACGGGAGGAATCTCCAAAAGCGCCGCCCGCCGTGAGCACTCCCATGAGCGAAGAGGAAAAGACAAAGCTTGTCACCGATGTGAACAACCAGACCAGGCTGTACGCGGACAATCCGGCGGCGTCTCATTACAATCCGCCGCCTATCAGCCTGTTAAAAATGGGCAGGACCACCAACAAGGACGTGAGCGGCGAGCTCAAGTCCAACGCGGACAAGCTGGTGGATACGCTTAAAAGCTTCGGGGTGCAGACCCGGATCATCAACATCAGCCGGGGGCCCACCGTCACCCGGTACGAACTTCAGCCCTCAGCTGGGGTCAAGATCAGTAAGATCACCGGTCTGGCGGACGACATCGCCTTGAACTTGGCAGCGGCAGGAGTCCGAATTGAAGCGCCAATTCCCGGAAAGCCTGCTGTGGGCATCGAAGTTCCCAACCAGGCTACCGAGGTGGTCACCATCCGGGAAATCGTGGAATCAGGCGAGTTTGAAAAATCCCCTGGCAAGCTGACCGTGGCGCTGGGCCGGGACATCTCTGGGAACGCCAAGGTGGCGGATCTGGCCAAAATGCCGCATATTTTGATTGCAGGCTCCACCGGAAGCGGAAAGAGCGTGTGTATCAATTCGTTTATCATCAGCCTGTTGTACAAATCCCGCCCCGAAGAGGTCAAGCTTTTGATGATTGACCCCAAAGTGGTGGAGCTGGGAATTTACAACGGGATCCCTCATCTGCTGATCCCGGTGGTCACCGATCCCAGGAAGGCGGCGGGCGCCCTGGGGTGGGCGGTCACCGAAATGCTCAAGCGCTACAAGATTTTTGCGGACAACGGCGTGCGGGATTTAAAAGGCTATAACCAGCTGGTGCAGGAACAGGAAGATCTGGAGCCAATGCCTCAGATTGTCATCATTATCGACGAGCTGGCTGACCTGATGATGGCGGCTCCAAACGAGGTGGAGGACGCGATCTGCCGCCTGGCTCAGATGGCCCGTGCCGCAGGGATGCACCTGGTCATCGCAACCCAGCGCCCATCGGTGGACGTAATTACCGGCGTCATCAAGGCGAATATCCCCAGCCGAATCGCCTTTGCAGTGTCCTCTCAGGTGGACTCCCGCACCATCCTGGATGGAAGCGGCGCGGAAAAGCTGCTGGGCAGGGGAGATATGCTGTTTGCCCCTGTGGGCTCACCGAAACCGACCCGAATTCAGGGGTGTTTTGTCTCGGACAAAGAGGTGGAGCAGGTGGTGGACTTTGTGAAAAACAAGGCCACGGTGGAATATGACGAACAGATTTTGGAAGAGATCGAAAAACAGGCTGCCAAAGATCCGAAGGAAAAGGACTCCGGCGGCGGATTTGACGACGAAGACGATATGATGCCCGCGGCCATCGAGTGCGTCATCGAGGCGGGGCAGGCATCCACCAGCTTTTTGCAGAGAAGGCTCAAGCTGGGCTACGCCCGGGCAGCCCGTCTGATTGACCAGATGGAGGAACGGGGCGTTGTAGGCCCCTTTGAGGGGAGTAAGCCCCGGCAGGTGCTTATGACTCGCCAGCAGTGGCAGGAGATGACCTTAAACCAGGACGCAGCGGCCCAGCCGGAAGAGTAAAACAACAAAAACGCAGGACAAAGCGCGCTTTGTCCTGCGTTTTTTCATCCTTTGCTTACTTGGGAGAAACCACAATGGAGTAGTCGTAGTAGTTTTTCACCGACTCCACCACTTCTTCGGCCTTGTAATACCGGTCTTTGCCTTTGTACTGCCCGTCCTTATATTTAGCGCCCATCGAAAGGGGATCGTACATCTCCAAATAGGTGACGCCGTCCACAATCCGGTAGCCCTTCGCCAATACGACATGCTTACAGTCGGTGGTGTAAAACCGGCCCACATGGGTTTCAGGATCAAAACCAATGGTCAGGTCAAAGGTGTCCAGATTAAAGATCCAGATGTTTCCCTTGTCCATTTCGGCCAGAACTTTCTCCACGGACAGATCTGGAACCACCTGATAGGGCGTTTTGGTCTCATCCAGATAGTCGGTCATATCCACAAAGTACCAGCCGATATCCCGGCTGTACCGTTTTTCACGGGCCCGGGCGACCTCTTCAGGAGAGCCGTCGGCGCGTTTGTTGGCCCACTTGGCCGCCATGACGCAGCAGCTGGGCGCGCAGTTTGTTCCGCCGTGAATGCCGGTTTCCTTCTGATCGATGTACCACTCGTAATTTCGGTTTAAGCTCACATACTTGGTCTGCTTAGTGCCAAGGCCCAGCCGCTGGGTTTCGCTGAGCTTGGGCTGGGAGGAAGAAGCGGCAGAAGGCGTTTTTGGCTTGCTGCTCACCGGCTTTTCCACCTTGGAGCTGGACGGCTTTGCGGAAGAAACCGGCTTTTTTGAGGAGCTTTGCGCCTGTTTGGAGGAAGGCGTTTCCGACTTTGTAGAAGAGACATCCGCTGTCACTTGACTGGAAACCGCCCACTCAGAGCTGGTCAAAGTGGAAGAAGTTCCAGTGGCGGGCTTGTCACCGCATCCTGCCAGGCTTGCCGCCAGCAATACGGCGGCAAGGGTCATTGCAAATTGTTTTTTCATCATAAAATCCCCCTTGTTTTTTGTTTCTGTTCTCTATTATAGCATGGGAAACTGAGGTTAGCAACAAAGATCGGCCTGAAAAAATCGGACGGAAGGGAATTCCCTTCCGTCCGATTACATGCGTATGATAAAAAAGAGGATTTACGCTTTGCCCACAGAGCCGAACAGCTCCATTTTTTCTTTGACGGTTTCTTTGATTGCGTTAAAGCCGGGCGCCAGAAGCTTACGGGGGTCAAAGCCTTTGCCTTCCAGGTCTTTGCCCGCTTCGATGTACGTTCTGGTAGCTTCCGCAAAGGAGAGCTGGCACTCGGTGTTCACATTGATTTTCGAAACGCCCAGGGAGATGGCCTTTTTAATCATATCCTCGGGGATTCCGGTACCGCCGTGCAGAACCAGGGGCATACCCGCGGTCAGCTTCTGGATTTCCGCCAGCACATCGAAGTTGAGTCCCTGCCAGTTGGCGGGATATTTGCCGTGAATATTGCCGATTCCGGCGGCCAGCATGGTCACGCCCAGATCCGCGATCCGTTTGCATTCGTTGGGGTCTGCAACTTCGCCCGCGCCGATTACACCGTCTTCCTCGCCGCCGATAGAGCCAACCTCCGCTTCGATGGAAAGGCCTTTTTCGTTGGCCAAAGCCACCAGTTCTTTGGTTTTTTCCACGTTTTCCTCAATGGGATAGTGGGAGCCATCGAACATGATGGAAGAAAATCCAGCCGCGACGCACTCTTTAGCGCCCTCATAGCTGCCGTGATCCAGGTGCAGCGCAACGGGAACCGTGATATTCAGTTCTTCCAGCATGCCGTTTACCATGCCCACCACGGTTTTGTAGCCGGCCATGTATTTGCCCGCGCCCTCGGATACGCCGAGGATCACAGGGGAGTTGTTCTCTTGGGCGGTCAGCAGAATGGCTTTGGTCCACTCCAGGTTGTTGATGTTAAACTGACCGACCGCGTATTTACCGTCCCGGGCTTTTTGAAGCATTTCCTTAGCAGAAACTAACATTTAAAAATCCTCCTTCAAGATTTTCATAGGATATCATTATTATAAAGCATCGTGAAAAAAAAATCAAACTTTTTATGTAGGATTTTAAAAATACCCGTGTCTAGGCCAAGTCAAAAATAGCCGCTTTGCGCCTTATTTTTTCCGTTGATTCTCTTGATCTCTCCATTCTTCCCTTAGGAACACCGGATCATGCTCATGATGGACACATTTGCCTTGTAATAAAAAGAGAGTGCAGCGGATCAAACTGCTGCACTCTGGAAAATGTTTAAACTGTTCATCCTGTAAAACGCAGAGAAGAACGGGCGACGGATTTACCGAAAGGACTGGTAAGCGCTGTTTAACAGTGCGCCGCTGGTGTCGTGGGAAAGTTCCCACGCGCCGATTCCACCCAGACCCATGGATTTCGCCAATTTGGCCTTGGCTGCGATGGACTGAGGGTCCTCATAAGAGAGAAAGGTGTTGTTTCCGTACAGGTAAGGAACCTGTGCTTTGGCATGCCTCAGCTTTTGAAAGGAGGGATTGCTCAGATAGGATTTAACCGCGTCGTAGCTGATGGACTTGGCGGAGGAATATTTGCTGTACAGACCGTTGTTCTCCGGGCGGACGCCCTGGTAGATATAGCCGTAAAAAGGCATTCCCATCACCAGTTTTTTTGCAGGCACACCGCTGTTTAAATAGGCTTTTACGCTGTCGTACACGCTTCCTTTGTATTGAGGAGAAGCTTCCTGCGGCGTGTACAGCGGTGCGTTTAAATCCGCGTAGCTGTCCCAGGGGCCGTGGTAATCATATGCCATCAAAAAGATGTGGTCTACAATTGAGGCGACACTTTTGGGCTCAATTTTGGAAAGATAACTGGAATCGGCTCCGCCTGCAATCGTCAGGTAGTATTTCCGACCGGTTTTTCCGGTTTGTTCGTTGAGCTGCCGGCGGATTTCCTTTAGCAGAAGCGTAAAGTTTTGCTTATCCTGAGGACGGTGAACCGTCCCCGGAAGGCCGCCGGACACCGGGTATTCCCAGTCCAGATCCACTCCGTCCAGGCCATGCTCTTCGATCAATTCCACACAGCTCTTAGCGAAGGTGCGTCGCCGGGCTTCGGTGGAGGCCACATCGGAAAAATAAGTGGAATAATCCCATCCGCCTACCGAAATCAACGCTTTCAGCTTGGGATATTTTTGTTTGAGTTTTCGAATTTCAGCAAAATTCTTGCGGTCGTTGGCCGGATCCGCCAGCGCAATCTTTCCGGACGAGTCAATTTTGGCAAACGCGTAGTTTAGATGGGTGATTTGGCTGACTGGAACTTTAGAAGGCGTATACCCTTTATACGCGGACCAGCCGGTATAATAGGCCACCACAGATTTTCCCGTGTCCGGCATGGTGACGGGCGGAGATGTGGAAGGGGAGGAACTGACTGGCGGAGCACTGGAGACCGGCGGCTTGGATACCCCCGAGGAAACTGTACTGGAACTCCCGGTCTGCGATCCTCCAGAGCCTGGTTTTTGCAAACTGGAAGAACTGCCGCTGTTTTCCGGTTTTTTTCCAGGTGAAACAGATGTGGTGTTGGAGGCCGTGACCTGCTGATCGGATGAAGCGGTTCCATTTGTATGCCCAAAAGCGGGCGTATTGCTCCATCCGTCCTGTTTGAGTGCGGAATTGGAGGAAAGATCTAAAACAGAGCTGCTTGTCGTGGAAGAATTGGAAGAAACGGACTCCTCCGAAGAAACGGCGCTTTGTGCGCTGTGGCTGGACATATCAAAAAAATTTTCTGTTCCGACAGCAGATGGAATACCATTTATCGTGCCGTTTGTCATTTGCTGAGAGCCCGCCATAGGAAGCAGCAGCCCTCCAAGCGTCATTGCGATAAACGCAAGGGTGCAGACAATACCGCCCCATTTGACAAATATGCGTTTTAATTTGATCCTCATATTGCTCCTTTCTTTCTTTATCACAGCAAAACTTGATCATATGTTCGTTTTTTGTCGCTCCCACCCTCCGGGAACAGATGGATGTCATCTGGAATCTGATTATAGCATGGGGCGTTTTTCATGTCCAGCGTTTATAAGATGTAAATGCCACCAGTTTTGTATAAGATAGGAAATACAAGAAAAAAGAATGCCCAAGCTGTCCCTCGTACAAAATTTGTTTGGGAAAACAGCTTGGGCGAACACTATCGCGCCAAAAAGTATTTGGAAAGTTCTTCCGCCACCAGTTGGTGGCCTTTTTGGGTGGGGTGGTTTTGATGGGAAAGCAGATGGGTAAGCTTGTCTTCACTGGTACAGTACTGTTCAAATTGGGAAAAGCTGTCCGCTAGGCCCACGGAGTAGGTGTCCGCCAGCCGGCGGATCAAATCCCTGTGCTGGCAGAGCTGCTCCCAGTTTTTGTCCTTTGCAAAAAAAGACTGATCCCAGGTGGGAGTGAGCAAAATCACCTTTTTTTGTTGGGAAAGACATCGTTCGATCATGGATTTCCAGGCCTCTTCGGCTTTCAAAAGCCCAATGCTCCGGTCGTTGAGGCCGTAGTCGATGGTAATGACATCTGGGTTATGGCAAAGCACGTCTTTTTCAAACCGGCCTGCGCCGCTGGCGGCATGCTCACCTCCTATTGCGGTCACGATTACATTCACAACGGCAAAGGGAAACCGTTCCTTAATCATACGATGCAGCAGATGAGGATATGCGTCAAAGGTGTTGACGAAGGGCGTTGTAAAATACCCTGATGGGACGCTGTGCCCATGACAGACAAGATTAACAGTTTCATTGTCTGGCCACTGAAGCGCCAGTTTATCCAAAACAGGCTGTAAATAGTTCAGGCCACCAATCATAATCATTCTCCTTTTTATTAAAACACATGATTTTTTTAATCGTAGCATAAAAAGTCCGGTTTGTCGATGCAAAGTCCAGCGGGAGGGGAATGCTGTCTCTGCTGACACGGCCGATGAACCGATTCTTCCGCATACAACGCTGTAAAACGAAAAATGCTGGCGGAACTTTGTCCCGCCAGCATTTTTGGGTGTGCCAACACAATTTTTGAAATGAATTTTCGACCCGAAAATACAATGCCGAGCAATCCTAAATGAGAATTGTGGTTTTGCTTTGCAAAAGCCGGGTTGTTGACCCTGCAACAATTCTCCCAAGGGCCTTTTGGCCCCCAAGCCCTTTGAACGGAAAGCTTGGGAAATGAAAATTGTGGTGCCGCTTGTGCGGCAGTTGGCACGGTGTGCCAACAACAATTTTTGGAATGAACGTTCGACCCGAACGTTCTATACGCGATGCAGCAGATCGGTGTAGCTGGGCATGGGCCACGCTTCGGAAGAACAGATCCCCTCCGCTTTGTCCACCGCCTGGCGGAGCTTTTCCATCTGGGGAAGAATTTGATCCCGGTATCCCTTGGCCTCGCACAGGGCGTCGCCGATGCACGACTTGTGGATCTGGTCGAGAACCGCCTGAAGCTCCTGAGCTTCGGCGTAGATTTCATCCACCGCGTCGGACAGCGCCTGGGCCAGACGCAGGCTGGTGGCATTGGATACGCCGGCGCACATCAGCTCGTTGTAGGCAGCGGCAGTATCGCCCGCAAACCCAATCAGCGCGGGAAGAATTTGCTTGTTTGCCATCTCCAGCATGGTGTTGGCTTCGATGTTGATGGTCTTGGCGTAATTTTCCAGCATGATCTCATACCGGGAACGGCACTCTACCGGGGAGAGCACATGGAACCGTTCAAACACCGCGATATTTTTGGGTTGAATGAGCATCTGGGCCGCGTCCACGGTGGTAGGAAGATTGGGCAGACCGCGTTTTTCGGCTTCTTTTACCCATTCGTCAGTGTAGTTGTTGCCGTTAAAGATGATCCGGCCGTGCTGCTCCATGGTCTCGGTGATGATGTGCTTGATCTCGTCGTCAAAGTTCGGGGCGCTTTCCAGTCGGTCGGCAAAGGTGCTCAGGCTGTCGGAGACAATGGTGTTGAGCACATAGTTGGACTGAGCGATGCTCTGGGAAGAACCCACCATCCGGAACTCGAATTTATTGCCGGTAAACGCGAAGGGGGAAGTGCGGTTGCGGTCGCTGTCGTCTTTGGGCAGGTCGGGAAGGGTTTCCACGCCGGTTTCCAAAATACCCGAGCTGCTTTGATGGTTGGTGTTCCCCTTGGCGATGTTTTCCAAAATTCCGGTGAGCTCGTCGCCCAAAAAGACCGAGATAATCGCGGGCGGGGCTTCGTTGGCCCCCAGGCGGTGGTCGTTGCCCGCCACCGCGGCGGTCAGCCGCAGCAGATCGGCATAGTTGTCCACTGCAGTGAGTACAGCACATAAGAAGATTAAAAACTGGACGTTTTCATAGGGAGTCTTGCCGGGGTCCAGCAGGTTCAGGCCGTCGTCGGTGGACAACGACCAGTTGTTATGCTTGCCGCTGCCGTTGACGCCGTCAAAAGGTTTTTCGTGAAGCAGGCAGGCCAGCCCGTTTTGCTTGGCGACGATCCGCATGACCTCCATAGTCAGTTGGTTGTGGTCGCAGGCGATGTTGGCGGAGCAGAACACAGGGGCCAGTTCATGCTGGGCGGGAGCTACCTCGTTGTGCTTGGTTTTGGAGGTGACACCCAGTTCCCACAGGGCGTTGTCCAACTGGCGCATATATTCCGCCACCCGCAGGCGAATGCGGCCGCAGTAGTGGTCGTCCATCTCCTGGCCTTTGGGAGGCATGGCGCCGAACAGGGTGCGTCCGCAGATTTTTAGGTCCAGGCGGTTTTCATATTTTTCGCGGTCCACCAGAAAATACTCCTGCTCCGCGCCCACAGTGGCCAGCACCCGTTTGGAGGTGCGGTTTCCAAACAGCCGCAGAATCCGCATGGCCTGGTCGGAGATCACCTGCATCGAGCGCAGAAGGGGCGTTTTGGTGTCCAGCGCCTCGCCGGTGTAGGAGCAAAACGCGGTGGGAATGTACAGGGTTCCGCCTTTGATAAAAGCGGGGGAGGTGCAGTCCCAAGCGGTATACCCTCTGGCTTCAAAGGTGTTGCGCAGCCCGCCGTTGGGAAAGCTGGAGGCGTCGGGCTCGCCCTGGATCAGTTCCTTGCCGGAAAACTCCAAAATCACCTGGCCGTCCTTCTGAGGGGAGATAAAGCTGTCGTGCTTTCCGGCAGTGATGTTGGTCATGGGCTGGAACCAATGGGTAAAGTGGGTAGCGCCCTGCTCCACCGCCCAGTCCTTCATGACGCTGGCCACCACGTCGGCCACGTCGGGTTCCAGATGGACGTTTTCGTCAATGGAGTGCTTTAAGCTTTTATAGGTGTTTTTGGGGAGGCGCTCCCGCATCACCGCGTCGTCGAACACCTTGCAGGCAAATTTCGATGCAAAATCAGAACTCATAAAAACCTCCGCTTTCTTTACTTGAATCAATCGAGATTGGGTCGGCCGTTTCTCTACAAAAGGACAATCCCGTTTTGCTCGCAGGCGGCGACCATATCATCCGGCCATACGGATGCCTGAACCTCGCCGATGTGCGCTTTTTGCAGCAGCAGCATACAGATTCTGGACTGCCCGATGCCGCCGCCCATGGTCAGGGGCAGCTCGCCGTTTAATAGCGCCTTGTGAAAGGGCCGTTCCCGGCGGTTGTCGCAGCCGGCGGCAGACAGCTGGGCGTCCAGGGATTTTTCGTCCACCCGGATGCCCATGGAGGAGATTTCAAACGCCTGCTGTAAAACTGGATTCCAGATCAAAAGGTCGCCGTTCATGTTCCAGTCGTCGTAGTCGGGAGCCCGGCCGTCGTGGGGCTTGCCGTCCGACAGCGCGCCGCCGATCTGCATAAGGAAAACGGTGCCGTACTCTTTGCACACGGCGTCCTCCCGCTGTTTGGGCGAGAGGGAAGGGTAGCGGTCCAAAAGCTCCTGAGTGGTGATAAACGTGATATCCGGCGACAAAAACCGGTCGATCTGGGGGAACCGCTGGCACAAAAGCTCCTGGGTGTCCATGAGCACCGAGACGATTTTTTTCACGGTTTCCTGCAAGGTATGTAAGGTGCGGTCTTCCCGGGAGATAATCGTTTCCCAGTCCCACTGGTCTACGTACACAGAATGAAGGTTGTCAAGCTCCTCGTCCCGGCGGATGGCGTTCATATCGGTATATAGTCCGCTTCCCGTGGGAAAGCCGTACCGCTTCAGCGCCTGGCGTTTCCACTTGGCCAGGGAGTGGACGATCTGTACGTCCGCTCCCAGGTCGTAAATGTCAAACTGAACCGGACGTTCGGTGCCGTTTAAATCGTCGTTGAGCCCTGATTCCGGGCGGACGAACAGGGGAGCGGACACCCGGGTCAGATTTAGCCGGGCGCTCAGTTCCCGCTCAAACGTGTCCTTAACCAGTTTAATTGCGATTTCCGTTTGTAAAATATCCAGCTTGGAGGAATAGCCTTCGGGGAATTTCAGCTTTTTAAGGCTCATCAAGACAGGCCCCTTTCGCGTGTGAAATAAAGCGATACCGTCGGGGAATCGCTTGAAAACGTATAGAATTATCATATCATTTTTGCAATGTATTTTCAATAGAAAACGAAAAAAGGGGAGTTGTTCTAAAAACAACTCCTCTCAGGCGCCTGAAACCATATAAAAACGACAGAAACCACATACTGTGCGTGAAATTTTATATATCCTTTTTATTTTGGCATCCTTCGCTCTATCTGTTTTTAAGACACATTCCGGCCAATGTTCTGCTACAATGCAGAGTGTCGCAGACGATCACATGGAAAACCACTGTGATTGGATTGTCCCATCCACAACTTTCCAAGGAAGATACGCATTGTGGTGTCGCCGCTGCGGTAGTTGGCAGACTGTGTCAACAACAAATTTCCAAGAACTTATCCTGTAAGTTTTTTGTGGACATTTTGGGCCCAAAAAGTTTTCTGTGAGCTTATCCAAATGAAAATTGTGGTTTCGCTTTGCGAAAGCCGGGTTGTTGACCCGGCAGCAATTTTCCCAAGGGGCTTTTGGTCCCAAAAGCCCTATTTCCAACGCATGACCGTTTTGAACGGGTTGTTGATATCCCGCTCAAACGCATGGGCGATATCTTGGATGGAGCGAACGTTGAGAACCTCGGAAACAATCGTCTTAAACCGCCTTTGCATATTCGGCTGTTTCAGAAGCTGGGCCACCCGCTCAAAATCTTCCCGGGAGGAACGGCTGCTGCCGATCATAGTCAGCCCTTTTTCCAACACATCCCGGGTGAAGATGGGCACCTTGTTTTCACTGACGCCCAGCAGCATGATCAGCCCTTCCGGATTGATGTGGGCGATGATGCTGTTGATCGCCGCCTGGCAGCCCTCGCCGCCGGTGCACTCAAAGGCGTGATCCACTGCATAGTCAGCGGGAAATTCGTAATCCAGATAGGTTTCGTCCGCAAAGGAAAAGTACTGGAGCTTCGCGGTGTTTTGTCCGATCACCACGATTTTGCTTTGGGGATAGCGCCGCTTGAGCACAAACGAGACTACATAGCCCAGGTTTCCGTCTCCCCACACGCCGATGACATCCTTGCTGGTCACGGCTTTGCGCTCAAACCGTTTGGAGGCGTGCACCGCGATGCTGATAAACTCCGAGATGGCGCCCACTTCCGGATCAATGTTGTTCGCCTCCACCAGCCGGTCGTGGGGGAGCTGGATGTACTCCTGCAGAAAGCCATCGGTGCCGCTGGAGCGGAACCGGGAGCCCCGCTGGTAGTTTTCCTCCACGCACTGAGGGCCGTCGCCGGGAATGTTGGGGATCAAAATCACCTGGTCTCCCTTGGAAAACACACCCTTTGGGTCGCGGATCACAGTGCCTACCGCCTCGTGGATCAGCGCCATGGGAAGCTTTTTTTCCAGCGTCTGCTTGTCCCGCAAGCCCCGGTAATACCGTTGGTCGGCGTGGCAGATCGCCAGGTGGGTGGGGCGCACCAGCACTTGTCCGGCATCGGGTTTCAGTTCTTCGAATTTCACCGAGATCACCTTGGGGGCGATCAGTTGGTAAACCGTGTTAATCACTGATTTTCCCTCCCAAAATCGCCTGGGCGATTTTGTAGTCGCTGACGGTGGTGATCTTGATGTTGTAAACCTCCCCTTCAATTAGACGGACCCGTTTGCCCGCCAGGGTGAAAATTTTGCACGCGTCGGTCAGCTGCGCCTTTTGCTCGGCGGTAAGGCTCTGGTACAGATCCCGTAACTGCCGCACGTTAAAGCTTTGAGGCGTCTGCCCCTGATACAATTCGCTGCGCAGGGGAACGGAGGAGATGTATTCCCCGTCGGGAGAACACACAATGGTGTCGGTAGCGGGGATTACAGTGTCACACATGCCGTATTGCAGCACGCCGTCGATGTTTTCGTTTATAATCCGCGCGGTCACAAAGGGGCGGACCGCGTCGTGGGTGATGATGACGTCGTCCTCGTTGTCGCCAAAGGTTTTGTTGAGGTCGGCAATCACGTTCATAATGCTCTCGTTCCGGTCGTTTCCTCCGGAAACCACCCGAAGCCGGTCGTCCTGCACCCCGTATTTCTGCAAAAGATCCTCAAAATACAACAACCAATCGCCGTTGATGGCCACATACACTGCGTCAAACCGGTCGTTTGCCAAAAATTTGTCCAGCGTCTGCAAAATAATCGGCTTGCTTCCAAGAGGGAGAAACTGTTTGGGCATATCCGCCAGTTTCATCCTGGAGCCTACGCCGCCCGCCAATACCGCGCCAAAAATCATTGTATTGCCGCCTTCCTTTCTGAATCCGCGCGTTATTTGCGCGCAAAATGATCTTTTTGAACCTAGTGTTTACAAAAATTACCTTTATCATACCACATGTTATCCGTCTTTTCAAATCCGGTTTGACAAACGGAACCAAACGGAACAGGAAATCCGGTTTCTTGTGTGGTTCGGGGAAATATAGTATACTAAAGAAGACAGAAAACTTCATAAAAATGATGTTTTACAGCGGAGATATGTGAATCGTTTTTTGTCTTACAATATGGGGGAATGGACAGCGAATGTGTATTACACTTCATATTTTCTATGAAAAACAGATAAAGGGTGCGCCTAAAAGGAGCAAACGTTGTGTCCTTTCTACGAGGACTATATTCCCGTTGATAAAGGAAACTATTTCCGCTAGACTTTTAAGCGGGGTTTTGATATGGAGTTCAGAAAAATCGTAGGAAACAATGTTCTTCGCTGCCGGATTCAAAAAGGCCTTACACAAAAACAACTGGCGGAAAAGGCGGATATCGACCTGAGTTATCTTCGCAAAATTGAACATGGTCAAGCAAATCTCTCAGCCAATGTCATTGATCTGCTCAAAGAGGCGTTGGAGGTTTCGATGGAAGAGCTTATACTGGAACATTGACCGATGGGAATCGCCTGTTTTTTCTGTTTTCCATGACTTTGCAGGCCCCAATATTTTTTGTTTGATGGAGTGTGAAGACAAATGTTTTATGTGGTGGAAACCACTGCGGAGGTGGAGGGCCAAAGCCTGCCGACCTACGGAATCGGCTGGGGAGGAGAGAGTATTCCCGATCTGTGCCTGGAAAAAGAAACGACCTGTTCCTTTGTGGGGCTTTGCAACACCGGGGAGCTGTCCGTCCTGCACGTCCGAGATGTGGCGGATGATTTTTTAAACGGTGGATTTTCCGTATCTTGAACGCGTTTTAAATAAAATTTATGCAAAAAAGGGTTTCGCAAACAAATTTGCGGAACCCTTTTTGTGTTTGATAAGAAAATCAGGAGGAAATTCCAGACGAATTATAGAATAATGCAGATTAAGCCGCTGCACCCTTCGTTGATGATGCGCTCGATGGTCTCCTGCATTTTCAGTCTGGCGTCCGAAGGCATCCGGTAGAGTTTGTTGTGCAGCCCTTCGTTGACCAGCTCGTGCAGGGATTTGCCGAAGATGTTGGACTCCCAGATCTTTTTGGGGCTTTCCTCAAATTCCTTGAGCAGGTACATCACCAGTTCCTCCGACTGCTTTTCGCTGCCCACAATGGGGTTGACTTCGGTGGTGATATCGGCCTTCATCATGTGGATGGACGGTGCGCTGGCCTTTAGTCGAACGCCGTATTTGCCGCCCTGTTTAACAATTTCCGGTTCTTCCAAAGACAATTCGTCCAGTGTGGGCATCACGATGCCGTAGCCGGTGGCGTTGACCTCTTCCAGCGCGCCCCGCACCTTTTCGTATTCCTCCTTAATTCTGGCCAGCTCGATCATACAGGGCATTAAATCCGCCTCGTTTTTAATCTCGATGCCAGTGGCCTCGCCCAGGATCTTGTAGAACAGATCTCCGTTCAGAGTGACGCAAATCCTTGCGCATCCGCAGCCAAGATCCATGCTGTCGATCCGGCTTTTTGTGACATATTCGCACGCTTCAATCTGATCCGAAACAGCGCCCACGCCTCCAATGTGGCTGACTCCCATGGCCGCCTCTTTGATGGCGTCAAAAACCGCTTTTTTCAGCCAGTGTTCCTTGGCCAAAGAGGTGATCCACTTGGGGCAGTCGATGGAGATTTCCTTGACCGGGAACTCGAACAAAATCTGAGTCAGGATATCCCGGATATCCGCTTCCGTCAGATCCAGGCAGTTGACGGGCAGGCAGGGGACGCCGTATTTCTGCGTCATATCCGCCGCCAGCGCCTGGGACGCTTCGGAGTTGGGATACTGGCAGTTTAACAGCACGATAAACGGTTTGTCGATCTCTTTTAACTCGCGGATGACCCGTTCCTCGGCCTCCTCGTATTCCTCCCGGGGGATGTCGCTGATGCTGCCGTCGGTGGTGATTACAAGCCCGATGGTAGAGTGCTCGTTGATGACCTTCTGGGTTCCCATTTCCGCAGCCATATTAAAGGGGATTTCGCTGTCAAACCAAGGAGTCATCACCATCCGGGGCATCTCGTTTTCAATGTAGCCCAAAGAACTGGGCACAATATACCCCACGCAGTCGATCATCCGCACGTTGAGCTGGGCGTTTTGATCCAGGGTGATTTGCACCGCCTCTTCCGGGATGAACTTGGGCTCGGTGGTCATGATGGTCTTGCCCGCCGCAGACTGAGGGAGCTCATCGGTGGCGCGCTCTTTGCGGAATTCACTGTCGATGTTGGGGATGACCAGCGTTTCCATGAATTTTTTGATAAAGGTGGATTTTCCGGTGCGGACAGGGCCAACCACGCCGATATAAATGTCGCCGTCGGTCCGCTTGGCGATGTCCTGATAAATATTACGACTCTCCATAATGCTGATTTCCTCCTATCGTTTCTCGAGCTGCGGCCTAGTCCACAATGGGGATCAAAATCATTCCGCGTTCCATAAGCTCGTCGCCGTCCAGACCGTTTTCCTCCATGATCGCAGAAATGCTGGTGTTGTACCGCTTGGCGATATCCCACACGAATTCTCCCTTGTCCGCGAAGTACAGCGTCAGGGCGGGGAGATCTGCTTTGGACTTCGGGTGCTCTTCATCCAGAGTGATATCGGTCATCATGCAGGTCTCGGTGATCTCATAGATGCAGCCGCAGATTTTGACTTCTGCCCGCACTTCCACCGTGTCCGCCCCCGAAAGACTGTAGGCGGCGGAGACCACCTCTGCTGTGGCGTCGGCGGTCAAGTCCGGCGGCGCGTCCTTCAGATCCATCTTATAGGTAAAAGGGAGCTCTTTTTGAATCAGTACCGGCATGTTGTCGCTGTCCAGCGCCAGCAGGTTCGCGGTGACCGCACCCTCCAGAACAGCGGTGCCGCCCTCGTCCCGAAACGACACGCTACCCGCATCGCACCAGATGTCGTAGATGCCGCCGGACTCCTGAGGAAGCTCCAGCTCTTCCTTACACATGCACTGCTCGGACAGGGGAACCAGCAGCTTTTCGCTGCGCATGTCCCGGCACTGGGTTTTGGCCTCAAATTGGGTGGAGTACACATCCGCGATCACGGGAATCTCTTTGCTTTTATAGGCTTCGCAAAAGGCGTTCACAGCGAATTCCGCCCGGAAAGTCTTTCCGTCCGACTCCTGTTCGCCGCCGCCCTGAATGTCCACGGCGCCCACCTGTAGCTTAATGGCGCACAGATAGTCTTCGTCCACGCCTTCTAAATCCACGATCTGGCTGATGGGAACCGAGTGCTCCATTACCTCAGGCTTTTTGTCCTCGCCGTCAGGGAGGTAGAGCATGTGCAGCAGGATTTCGCCTTTGATAATTACCTTGTTGGCGATGATTTTGTAATCGGTCACCATGGCGGAGCAGGTGGCGTTGAGGGTTTCGGCGATGGAGGGCTTGCCATAGCTTAGCTCCAGCTCTTCTTCCACGGTGAACTGCTTCATGCAGGATTTGACCGAGCAGCCGGCGTTGACCATCCGCTTTTTCATCTGGAGCCCGCCGCCGTTTGCGTCGCAGATCACATCCTCACAGCGCTGGCTTACCACTTTGGCCCGGATGGTGACAGCGCCCCGGATATCCAGCCGGCGCTGATTGACTACCCGGCAGTTGATGTAATCGGTTTTAACACTCAGTTTCACCACGGGGTCGTTCAGATCCCCCTTCAGGTCAATTGTTTTCGAGAAGGGGACCTTTTGTTCCAAGCTGTGTACGCCGCCGCCTTCCTCCGCCACATACAGCACCCGGATGTGGGCTGTGGCGTCGATCAGGACTTTGTCCCCCGAAACCCGGCAGGAGTTGACCGCCGCCTTCATATTGCAGCATAGCACCTTGAAGATGGGGGGACAGTAGTCGGGCAGCAGGGTGTCAAGCTCTACGCTTTGTTCCAGCGGGCCGTCGTAAACCGTCTCATTTATGCAAATATTTTCATGCGTCATATTCAGTTCCATTGTCGCTACCGCTCCTTCTTTCATTTTCTTACCCCATCTATATGTGCAAGCTGTCCGCGATATGCACTTCGAACAGAAAAGTTTCCTTTTTTGCCGAAGTCCGCGAAGAGTTTTGGATTCGAGGTTTGCTCTCGCAAAACGTTTCCTGGCAGGGACTGTGTTCGTTTCCGTCTATGGATGATCAGACACTTCCGGTAAGACTTCTTGGGACACTTGTCGTCAGACTTCGGTTTCTTTCACAGAAAACCGACTATTGTTTCGATGTTTTTGACAAATTTAAAGGAAGATCATTTTCTTTTCTTCACGACTTTGCTATAATAAAAAAATAGTTGCGGAACGCTTTAATAGCAAAAAGCTTTAAATCAATAAAATGAAGGGCTTGATGAGGAGTATGGCAGTTTGGATCGTGTTGGGTATTTATATTCTGTTGATGGCGCTGGTGGCCATTTTTACCGCCAAAAAGGCGGACTCGCTGACAAACTTTGTAGTGGGCGGGCGCAATGCCGGCCCGTGGATGTCGGCATTCGCTTATGGAACAACCTACTTTTCGGCGGTGCTGTTTATCGGCTATGCGGGGCGTTCCGGCTGGGACTACGGCCTGTGGGCGGTGCTTATTGGAGTGGGGAACGCCCTGCTGGGCACCTATCTGGCCTGGAAGCTTTTAGCCGACCGCACCCGGGAGGTCACCCGCCGGCTCAAGATCAAGACCATGCCCCAGATGTTTGAAAAACGGTATCAGAGCAAACCTATGAAGATCTTTGCGGCGATTGTGATCTTCATTTTTATGACCCCTTACTCCGCGTCGGTGTACAGCGGCCTGAGCTATTTGTGCGAATCGGTATTGGGGATCGACTATCAGCTGGCGATGCTGTTTATCGCGGCAATCTCTGCGGGATATCTGGTGCTGGGAGGCTATGTGGCCTCGCTGTTTGCGGACTTTATACAGGGGATCATTATGATCTTTGGGATTCTGGCCATGATCTTCTGCATTGTGCGCACCGACCAGGTGGGCGGCTTTGTTCAGGGAATGCACAACCTCACCGAAAAAATGGGGGAGAGCGGGATTGCGTCCCTGACGCCCGAGATGGTCGTGGGGCTTATCAGCCTGATCCTTCTGACCAGCGTGGGAACCTGGGGCATGCCTCAGATGGTTCACAAGTTTTACGGCGTGGCCGACCGTAAGGGAATCAAAAGAGGGACTATCATTTCCACAGTGTTTTGTGCTATAATATCCTGTGGCGCATATTTTGTCGGATCGTTGTCCCGCCTGTTCTTTGAGCAGGTGCCTACCGTGGACGGAAAACCGGTGCACGATCTTCTGATCCCGCAGATTTTATCTCACCTGCCTACCATTTTGCTGGGGGTGATTCTGGTGCTGGTGCTGTCTGCTTCGGTTTCCACCCTGTCGGGGATCACGCTGACCTCCTGCTCTGCGATCTCCATGGATCTGATCGCCGGAGGGATCAAGCCGGATATGACCAAAAAGCAGACCTTTACCCTGACCCGGGTGTTGTGCGTGCTGTTTATCATCGCGTCTTATCTGATCGCCTCCATCAAATCCCCAATATTGATGCTGATGTCCTTTTCTTGGGGCAGCATCGCGGGCGCGTTTTTAGCGCCCTACCTGCTGGGGCTTTACTGGAAGCGGCTGGGCAGAAAAGGCGCGTGGGCCGGAATGGTTGGCGGCCTTTCCACCTCGCTGATCCTGGCGGTGGCAAGCGGCTTTGACACCGCAAATGCTCCGCTGTTCGGGATTCTTTCCATGGCGGTGTCTTTCCTGCTTTGCATCGTGGTCACTTTGGTGACCAAACGGGAGCCGGGCGGCGGGGAGTTTTTCGCCCGGGATGCTCAGAATGCCCAGTAGGAAATTCAAATGGGTTTCACCCGGCAGCCTGTTGCCGGAATCTATTACATAAAGAGGTGCCATCCGTTTTGTTCTTTCAAAAGGATATTGAAACGATGCCGAGACAAAAGCTGGAGGAGCTCCAGCTTGAGCGGCTCAAACACATCGTGGCGTACTGCTACGACAATGTGCCGTTTTACCACAAGCGTTTGAGCGAGGCCGGGGTGACCCCCGACAAGATCAAATCCCTGTCGGATGTTCAGTACATCCCTTTCACCACCAAGGAGGATATCCGGGACAATTATCCCTTCGGGCTGTTCGCAAAGCCCATGAAGGACATCGTCCGGATTCACGCTTCCAGCGGAACCACCGGCAAGCCCACCGTGGTGGGCTACACCAAGGGCGATCTGGACACCTGGTCGGACTGTATGGCAAGGTTGTGCACAGCGGCGGGAGCCACCGACGAGGACGTGATCCAGATCTCCTTCGGTTACGGTTTGTTCACCGGGGCGCTGGGGCTTCACTACGGGCTGGAAAAAATTGGCGCGTCGGTGATCCCCGCCTCCAGCGGGAACACCGAAAAACAGGTGATGCTGTTAAACGACTTCGGCGTCACCGGCCTGGTGAGCACCCCCTCTTACGCCTTGTATATGGCGGAGGTCGCCAAGCAAAAAGGCGTGCTGGATCATTTAAAGCTCCGCCTGGGCCTGTTTGGGAGCGAGGGCTGCACCGTGGAGATGCGGGATCAGATCGAAAAGAACTTCCACCTGTTCGCCACCGACAACTACGGCATGAGCGAGCTGATGGGCCCCGGCGTGTCCGGCGAGTGCCATTTAAGACAGGGCATGCACATCAACGAGGATCATTTTTTGCCGGAGCTCATCAACAGCCAGACCGGGCAGGTGCTCCCCAGAGGCGAGACCGGGGAACTGGTGGTCACCACCCTGACCAAAGAGGGGATCCCCTTGCTGCGCTATCGCACCAAGGACATCACCCGGCTAAACTACGAGCCCTGCGCCTGCGGCCGGACGCTGGCCAGAATGGACAAAATCAAGGGCCGCAGCGACGACATGCTCAAGATTCGCGGGGTCAATGTGTTCCCCTCCCAGATCGAAAGCGTGCTGATGGGAACCGAGGAAATCGGCGCTCATTATCAGCTGATTGTCCGGCGGGAGGGCTTTATGGACACCCTGGAAGTCAAGGTGGAGCTTGTAAACGCAAGCCTTTTGGAGCGTTACGGCGAGCTGGAAGCCCTGCAAAAGCGTGTGAAGCACAACCTGCACACGGTGCTTGGCATCGACGCGAAGGTAAGCCTGGTGGAGCCCATGTCGCTGGAACGGTTCCAGGGCAAGGCCAAACGGATTGTGGACCTGCGGTAGGAGTATACATAAACAAACGCCTGTCCGCATACAGATGAACGATCAAACCAAGTGAAAAAACAAGGCTTTTTTATCGAGCCTTTGGATGAGAAAAGGGGTAACAAAGAGTGAAGAAATTACTGTTGGGAAACGAAGCGGTGGCAAGGGGTTTGTACGAGTCCGGATGCCGTCTGGTGTCCAGCTATCCGGGGACGCCTAGTACCGAAATCACCGAATACGCCAGCAAATACGACGAGCTGTACTGCGAGTGGGCGCCCAATGAAAAGGTGGCCTGCGAGGTGGCCATCGGCTCGTGCATCGGCGGGGCGCGGTCGTTTACCGCCATGAAGCATGTGGGCTTAAACGTGGCGGCCGACCCGCTGTTCACGTCCTCTTACACTGGGGTCAACGCGGGGCTGATCATCGGCGTGGCGGACGATCCGGGGATGCATTCCTCCCAGAACGAGCAGGATTCCCGCCACTACGCCATTGCGGCCAAGCTCCCCATGGTGGAGCCTTCCGATTCCACCGAGTGCCGGGACTTTGTAAAGGCGGCATACGAAATTTCCGAGCGGTTTGACACCCCGGTGTTGTTCCGTTTAAGCACCCGGGTTTCCCACTCCCAAAGCATTGTGGAATTGGGAGAGCGGGAGGATCTTCCGCTGAAAGAATACAAAAAAGACCCCTCTAAATTTGTGATGATGCCCGCCATGGCCAAAAAGCGCCATGTGGTGGTGGAAGAGCGCCAAGCGGCTCTGGCACAATGGGCGGAGGAAACCCCGCTGAACCAGGTGATGATGGGAGACAAAAAAGTCGGCGTCATCACCTCCGGCGTTTCCTACCAGTACGCCCGGGAGGCGCTGGGCGACAATGCCAGCTACTTAAAACTGGGACTCATAAACCCTCTGCCTGTAAAGCTGATTCAGGACTTTGCCGCCAAGGTGGACGAGCTTTTTGTCATCGAGGAGCTGGACGATATTATCGAGACTCACTGCAAAAAGATCGGCGTCAAGGTGACCGGCAAGGAAAAATTCTCCCGGATCGGGGAGATTTCCCAGAACATCGTGCGCAAGGCCATGCTGGGCGAAGCGCCTGAGGCCGTTTCCTATCCGGCGCAGCTTCCTGTGCGGCCGCCGGTCATGTGCGCCGGATGTCCTCACCGGGGAATGTTTTACGCCCTAAAGCAGGAAAACTGCATGGTCAGCGGCGACATCGGCTGCTATACTCTGGGCGCGGCAGCACCTCTTTCCGCCATGGACACCACTGTTTGCATGGGCGCGTCGATCTCCGGCCTGCACGGCTTTAACAAGGCCAGGGGAGAGGAGAGCACCCACCATTCCGTGGCGGTGATCGGGGATTCCACCTTTATCCATTCGGGCATCACCGGACTGATTGACATCGCCTACAACCAGGGCAAATCCAAAGTGGTGATTTTGGACAACAGCATCACCGGCATGACCGGCCACCAGCAGAACCCCACCACTGGATACACCATTAAGGGCGATCCCACCGCGGCCATCAATCTGGAAAAGTTGTGCGAGTCTGTGGGCTTTCACAACATCCACGTGGTGGATCCCTATGATCTCAAGGCCACCCGCCAGGCGGTCAAGGAGCTTTTAGCTGCCGACGAGCCGTCGGTGCTCGTCTCCCGCAGGCCCTGTGCGCTGCTCAAATACGTCAAGCACAACCCGCCCATCCAGATCAGCAAGGACAAGTGCAGAAGCTGTAAGGCCTGTCTGAAAATCGGATGCCCTGCCATCAGCATGAAGGACGGCAAGGCGGTTATCGACGAAACCCTCTGCGTGGGCTGCAATCTCTGCAAGGGACTGTGCGCCTTTGGCGCCATCGACCCGGACAACGAATAAGGGAGCGAAAACCATATGAAAATCTGCAATCATGACACCGTGATCTTTTTGGGCGATTCCGTCACTGACTGCGATCGCAGCCGGGGCGACAACGGGGAAGGCGGCATGGGTTCCAACGCCTACGGCGGAGGATATCCCCGCTTTTTCGTCTCCCTGTTCCGGGTGCTGCATCCGGAAATGAACGTGCGGTTTTTAAACAAGGGCTGCGGAGGGGAGCAGACCCGCCACGTGCTGGCACGCCTCCAGTCCGACGTGCTGGACTACCATCCCGACGTGGTCACCCTGTGCATCGGCATCAACGACGTGTGGCGGGGCTTTGACGTGCCCCAGATACCCGGCGCGGGGGTGGATGCCCAGGAATACCGTGCCAACATGGTCAAAATCATCGAGGGGATTTTAGGCGAGACCAAAAAGCTTGTCCTGATGACCCCCTATCTGATCGATCGCAGCCCCTTGGAGCCCATGCGCTTAAAGATGATCGAGTACGGCGACATCTGCAAGGAGCTTGGAAAACAGTATGGCCTGCCGGTCATCGACCTGCAAGCGCTGTTCGAGGGCCTGCTGGAGCAGGGCCTCACCTCGTATGAGCTGGCGGGGGACCGGGTGCATCCCCACACCACCGGGCATATGGCCGTCACCCTCAAACTGATGGAGACATTTGAGGAAACCGTCAAGTTGTAACAGCAAAGAAAAATTCCGCGGCAAACGCCGTTTTGGAGGTAATAAAAAGTGAACCAGGGTAAAAACATTATGATCGTCGGCGTGGGCGGCCAGGGAACGCTGCTGGCCAGCCGGGTGATGGGCAATGTGCTGATGGCGCAGGGCTACGACGTCAAGGTCAGCGAGGTGCACGGCATGTCCCAGCGGGGCGGATCGGTGGTCACCTACGTCAAATACGGGGAAAAGGTCTATTCTCCCACTATTGAGCAGGGCGAGGCGGATATTATCCTGTCCTTTGAAACGCTGGAGGCGGCCCGCTGGCTGTCCTATTTAAAGAAGGGAGGGACCATCCTGGTCAACGACCAGCAGATCGACCCCATGCCGGTGATTACTGGGGCGATGGAGTATCCCGCCGGGATTTTGGACACCATCCGGGAGCAGGGAGTTCGCCTGCTGGCGGTGGACGCTCTGGGGCTCGCCATGGAGGCGGGAAATTCCAAGGCCGTCAACGTGGTGCTCATCGGCGTGCTGTCTAAGCACATGGACATTCCGGAGCAGGATTGGGAGGATGCCATCCGCGCCTGTGTGCCCGAAAAATTTGTAGAACTGAATTTAAAAGCGTTCGCCCTGGGCCGCCGGGCCGGCGACGAATAAGGAGGAAAAGACCTCATGTCCGAACAGTACTGGAATCCCCAGATTGAGACCGCGCCGGTCTACGAGATGAAAGCTCTGCAATCCTACCGGCTCAGCGCCAAAATCAAGCAGGTGTACGACAACGTGCCCCATTATCGGGCTAAAATGGATGAAATGGGTGTGACTCCCGATGACATTCGCTCGGTGGAGGATCTGCACAAGCTGCCCTTTACCACCAAACAGGATCTGCGGGACACCTATCCCTATGGGATGTTCGCGCGCCCCATCGAGGAAGTGGTGCGCATCCACGCCTCCAGCGGCACCACCGGCAAGCAGACGGTGGTGGGCTACACCGACCATGACATCGACATCTGGAGCGAGTGCACCGCCCGGGCGCTGACCGCGGCAGGCGGGGCAAAAAACGATTTTGTCCACGTGTCCTACGGCTATGGGCTGTTCACCGGCGGCTTCGGCCTCCACTGCGGCGCGGAGAAAATTAAAGCCACCGTCATTCCCGTTTCAGTGGGAAACACCAAGCGCCAGATCCAGATCATGAAGGACTTTGGCTCCACCATTTTGTGCTGTACGCCCTCCTATGCCTTGTACCTGGGGGAGACCCTGGAGGAAATGGGCGTGGACAAAAGCGAAATCCATCTGAAGGCCGGCATCTTCGGCGCGGAGCCCTGGACCGAGGGCATGCGCCGGGAAATTGAGAAAAAGCTGGGCATCAAGGCGTTTGACATCTACGGCCTGTCGGAGGTCATCGGCCCCGGTGTAGCCTTTGAGTGCAGCGAGCAGACCGGCATGCACATCAATGAAGACCACTTTATCCCTGAGATCATTGATCCCGACACCGGGGAGGTTCTCCCGGAAGGGGAGCAGGGGGAACTGGTGTTCACCGCCATCACCAAAGAGGCGCTTCCCCTGATGCGCTACCGCACCAAGGACATCGCTGTGCTGTCCCGCAAGCAGTGCTCCTGCGGACGCACCTTGATTAAGCTGAGCAAGCCCCAGGGCCGTAGCGACGATATGCTGATTATCCGGGGCGTAAACGTGTTCCCCTCCCAGGTGGAAAGTGTGCTGATGGATTTGGGCCTCACCGCGCCTCACTATGTGCTGATTGTGGACCGGGTGGACAACAAAGACCGTCTGGAAATCAAGGTGGAAATGGCGGAGGAAATGTTCTCCGACGCGGTTCGCCACATCGAGGACACCGAGGGCGTTATCCAGCGGGCGGTGGAATCCACGCTGGGCATCTCCGCCAAGGTAACGTTGGTAGAACCCAAAACTCTGGAGCGGGCGGAAGGAAAATCCAAGCGGGTCATTGACAACCGTCGGTACGACTAAAAAGTGCAGGAGAGTAATCTCAGACCTTTTTAGTTTCCTTATTAAGAAATGAGGATTTGTCATGAATGTATTGTGGATTTGCACCGACCAGCAACGTTACGATACCCTGGGCTGTTATGGCAACCCTTTTGTAAAAACTCCCAACCTGGACCGGCTGGCACAGATGGGCGTTCGGTTTCAAAACGCCTATTCCCAGTCGCCGGTATGCGCTCCCAGCCGGGCCAGCTTCCTGACCGGGCGATATCCCCGCACCTGCGGAGTGCGCCAGAATGGACAGGATATCCCCTCCGGCGAGCGGCTGCTCCCGAAGATTTTGTCCGAGCAGGGGTATACCTGCGGGCTTTCAGGAAAGCTGCATATCTCGGCCTGCATGCAGACCGCATGCAAAGTCATCGAGCCCAGAATCGACGACGGATACGACTATTTCCGGTGGTCCCATCATCCCGCCGGAATGGACCGGGGCGGAAGCTGGCCCGCCAACGAATACTCTCTGTGGCTGACCCGGCACGGCCAGACCTATCAAAGTCCCGCCCGGGCTGACTGTAAGTATGTGGAGACCGGCATGCCGGAGGAGTGGAGCCAGACCAAGTGGTGTACCGACTGCGCGCTGGAGTATATGGACTCTGCTCATCGCTTTGGAATACCCTGGCTGTTTTCAGTGAACTTTTTCGATCCCCACCACTCCTTTAATCCGCCGGAAGAATACCTCAATCGGTATCTGGAAATGCTCGACGGCATCCCGGCGCCCAACTATGTCCCGGGGGAGCTGGACAACAAGCCGGTTTTCCAGCGGAAAGATCATGAAGGTGCTTATAATATGAAGGGGAGCTTCCCATACGATGAGATGTCGCCCCGGGATCATAAAATGATCCGGGCCGCCTACTGGGCGATGATCGATCTGATCGACGTCCAGGTGGGAAGGATGCTTGATTATTTGGAGCAAAGCGGCCAGCTTCACGACACCCTGATTCTTTTCACCTCCGACCACGGAGAAAACTTGGGTGATCACGGCATGTATTTAAAGGGCCCGTATTTTTACGAGCAAAACGTCCATGTTCCGCTGATTGCGGCCTGGCCCGGGAAGATTCCCGGCGGCAGGGTGAGCAGCGCCTTGGTGGAGCTTACTGACCTGGCTCCCACAATTTTGGAGGCCGCCGGGTTTCCCGCCGAACCCGGCATGCAGGGCAAATCCTTCTGGAAGCTTTTGACTGAGGAACAAAAAGAAGATTATCACCGGGATTCCGTTTACGCGGAGTTTTACAACTCCAATCTCAACCACCGGGATCCGCTGGCGTTTCTGACCATGGTGTACGACGGCCGGTACAAGTTCATAAAGGTGCATCAAAAAGACCAGCCGATGGATTGTCAGGGTGAGCTCTACGATCTGCACGCCGATCCGGCCGAGACGGTGAACCAGTATGAAAATCCTGTGTATGCCGGCATCAAAACCCGGATGCTGGAGCTTTTGTGCGACCGGATGGCTCAGACCTGTGATCCCCTGCCGGTTCGAAAATCCCCCTGGTAAATTCCGCATAAACATGGTACAATAAATATAAAAGAGGGGAAAACATTCCCTGCAAGCCCTGCCTGAGCCAATTCCGGCAGTCAAAAATTCCCCTCTGTGCGAGTTCCCAAAACATCCGGAAAGGAATGATCGTTATGTTCATCAATCAAATTTCGGTCTTTGTGGAAAATAAGGCTGGCCGCCTGGCGGAGATCACCGGGTTGCTGGAAAAAAACAACATTGATATCCGCGCGCTGTCCATTGCGGACACCCGGGATTTTGGAATTCTGCGGCTGATCGTAAACGATCCCGACACGGCGGAGCGGGTGCTGAGGGACAACGGATTTACCGTCTCTTTGACCCAGGTGATCGCCATCGGCATAAACGACAAGCCCGGCGGCTTAGCGGGGGCGATGAAGACCCTGTATGAAAACAAGATCAGTGTGGAGTACATGTACGCCTTTATCAGCCGTACGGATGAGACAGCCTATGTGATCCTCCGGGTGGAGGATAACGAAAAGGCGCTGGATGTCCTGAAAAAATTCCACATTAAAATTCTCACCAGCGAAGATATTTATACGATGTAAAAAAAGCGTTCCGGTTTTTTCCGGAACGCTTTTTTAAAATCCCGCAGCCAGTTAAAAACCGGCTGCGGGATTTTTATTGTGGATGAAAACAGCTTTATCCCTCTTGCTCCTGCCGGGCCGTCATGTTCTGGTTGACCCGGTAGCACAGGGTCATCAGGCTGTCGCCAAGGTGTACGTTTTCCACTACGATGCCGTGGTAGTCGATGGCCAGGTCGTAATGGCTGAAATTCCAGAACCCTTTGATGCCAAGCTCTACCAACGGATCAGCCAGGTCTTTGGCGGCGCCTTTGGGAATACATAAAATCGCCACAGTGGGAGCGTTTTCCTTGCAAAAGGAGGTGAGTTCCCGAATGGGGCGGATGGCCACATCGCTGACCTTTTTGCCAATGAGCTGTTCGTTGATATCAAACACGCCCACCAGGTCAAACCCCCGCTGACTGAAATCCATGTGGGTGACAATCGCCCGGCCCAGATTTCCCGCGCCGATCAGGATGGTTTTCTGCTTTTTATCGAGGCCTAAAATTTTTGCGATCTCCTCGTGCAGGGCGGGGACATTGTATCCGTAGCCCTGCTGCCCAAAGCCGCCGAAGCAGTTTAAATCCTGGCGGATCTGGGAGGCTGTCAGCCCCATCCGTTCACTAAGCTCTTTGGAAGAAATCCGGGTGCATCCGCTTTTTAAAAGTTCGCCCAAAAACCGGTAGTACCGGGGGAGCCGCCGGATCACGGACAGGGAAACGGTATTTGCCTTTGCCATGAGGAATCCTTCCTTTACATCATGGAATCCAGCCGGACCTTGATTTCTTTCAGGAAGGTCTCGGTGTCCACAGTCTTTTTGTTCTCCAGGGTGGAAAGGCTGGCCAGGTCTCCGGTCATGACGCCCTCCTCGATGGTCTGGATCGAAGCTTTTTCCAGTTTGTCGGCAAACGCCACCAAATCGGGAGTGTTGTCCAGCTCTCCGCGCTTTCTCAGCGCGCCAGTCCAGGCAAACAAGGTGGCCATAGAGTTGGTGGAGGTCTTTTCGCCCTTCAGATGCTTGTAGTAGTGGCGCTGCACTGTGCCGTGCGCCGCCTCGTACTCGTAGGTTCCGTCGGGAGAAACCAGCACCGAGGTCATCATGGCAAGGCTTCCAAAGGCGGTGGCCACCATGTCGGACATCACGTCGCCGTCGTAGTTTTTGCAAGCCCAGATAAAGCCGCCTTCGCTGCGCACCACACGGGCCACCGCGTCGTCAATCAGGGTGTAGAAGTACTCGATGCCCGCGGCTTTGAACTTGTCGTCGTATTCCGCGTCGTAAATCTCCTGGAACACATCCTTAAACCGGTGGTCATATTTTTTGGAGATGGTGTCCTTGGTGGCAAACCACAGATCCTGCTTCAGATCCAGCGCAAAGTTAAAGCAGGAACGGGCGAAGCTGGCGATGCTGTCATCCAGATTGTGCATGCCCAGAATGATGCCGTCGCCTTTAAAATCGTGGATGGTTTCCCGGGTTTCATTCCCGTCTTTGTCGGTGACCACAAGCTCCGCCTTGGCGCCGCCGGGCACCCGCATCTCCACATCCCGGTATACGTCGCCGTAGGCGTGACGGGCGATGGTAATGGGCTTTTTCCAACTGGAAACAAAGGGGTGTATGCCGTTTACAATGATGGGGGTGCGGAACACCGTACCGTCCAAAATGGCGCGGATGGTACCGTTGGGGCTTTTCCACATCTCTTTTAAACCATATTCTTCCACTCTAGCGGCGTTGGGGGTAATGGTGGCACACTTGACAGCGACGCCGTATTTTTTGGTGGCGTAGGCGGAATCCAGCGTCACCTGATCGCCTGTCTCGTCCCGGTGTTTTAAGCCGAGGTCGTAATACTCGGTGTTCAGGTCGATGTAGGGGGTCAGCAGAATGTCCTTAATCATCTGCCAGATGATCCGGGTCATCTCGTCGCCGTCCATCTCCACCAGGGGAGTTTTCATTTGAATTTTCGCCATGGGAACGTCCTCCTTTGTTGTGAATCGTATCATCAGTTTGTTCGCAGCGGAAAAGGAAATGGTGGTTTCGCTTAGGCGAAAGCCGGGTTGTTGGCCCGGCAGCCATTCCTCCAATGGATTTTCGACCCCGAAAATCCTATTTGTTGCATGGGGCTTAAGGTACGAAAAATTGTTGTTGGCACAGTGTGTCAACAACAATTTTTGTAATGGACTTTTGGACCCCAAAAGTCCTATTTGTTGCGCTCCCGGGTGTAGTTGAGCAGCCCGCCCGCCAGAATGATGTCTTTACTGCGTCCGGACAACGAGCAATCCAGTGGGATCTCGATGCCCTTGGTGAGGTTTTTGAGCACCACCGGCTGTTCGTTTTCAATGATGGAGCGGATGCCGGCGAGCTCCAGGGTGTCCCCTTGATCAATCCTGTCATAATCCTCTTCATTGACAAAGGTCAGGGGAAGGATGCCGGCATTAATCAGATTGCTGCGGTGGATGCGGGCAAAGCTCTTGGTGATGACGGCCTTGACGCCCAGGTACAGAGGCACTAGCGCCGCATGCTCCCGGGAAGAGCCCTGGCCGTAGTTTGCGCCACCCACAATAAAGCTCTGTCCGGCTTCCTTTGCCCGCTGGGGGAAGGTCTCGTCGCATACGGCGAAGCAGAACTGGGACAGATGGGGAATGTTGGAGCGGTAGGGCAGAATCTTCGCGCCCGCAGGCATAATGTGGTCAGTGGTGATGTTGTCCCCGACCTTGAGCACGCAGTCTGCTTTGATGTCTGCTTCCAGAGGCTCGGTGACCGGGAAGGGCTTGATGTTGGGCCCGCGCAGGATTTCCACGTCTTTGGCCTCCTCGGGAGAGGCGGGCGGGGTAATCATGTTGTCGTTGATAAGAAACTGCTCCGGCATCTCAAACCTGGGCATCTCGCCCAGCGTCTTGGGATTGGTCAGCACGCCGGTGAGAGCGGACACCGCGGCAACCTCGGGACTCACCAGATAGATGCCTGCGTCCTTAGTGCCGGAACGGCCTTCGAAGTTGCGGTTAAAGGTGCGCAGAGACACACCTTTGGAGTTGGGAGACTGTCCCATGCCGATGCAGGGGCCGCAGGCGGATTCCAGAATTCTCGCGCCTGCGTCAATCAGATCGGACAGAGCGCCGCACTGGGCCATCATATTGTACACCTGCTTGGAGCCGGGGGCAATGGCCAGACTCACATCAGGGTGAACAGTCTTGCCTTTCAGAATATAGGCGACCTTCAGCAGGTCGGACAGAGAGGAGTTGGTACAGGAGCCGATGCAGACCTGGTCGATTTTCATGGGGCCGATTTCCTCCACACTCTTGACGTTGTCAGGGGAGTGGGGACATGCAGCCATGGGCTCCAGAGAGGAAAGGTCGATGGTATAGGTTTCGTCGTATACGGCGTCTTCATCGGCGGAAAGCTCCACCCAGTCGGCTTCGCGGCCCTGGGCTTTCATAAACTCCCGGGTGATTTCATCCGATGGGAAAATGGAGGTGGTAGCGCCCAACTCCGCGCCCATGTTGGTGATGGTGGCACGCTCGGGAACCGACAGGGTCTTCACACCCTCGCCGCCGTATTCGATGACTTTGCCCACACCGCCCTTGACGGTGAGAAGCTTGAGCACTGCCAAAATCACATCCTTAGCGGACACCCAGTCCTGCAGCTTTCCGGTCAGGTTGATGCGCACCATCTGGGGCATGGTGATGTAGTACGCGCCGCCGCCCATGGCCACCGCCACGTCCAGTCCGCCCGCTCCGCAGGCAAACGAACCGATGCCGCCCGCAGTGGGGGTGTGGCTGTCGGAGCCGATCAGGGTCTTGCCGGGGATGGCGAACCGCTCCAGCTGCACCTGGTGGCAGATGCCGTTTCCGGGACGGGAAAAATAAATGCCGTGCTTTTTGGCCATCGAGCCGATAAACCGATGGTCGTCGGCGTTTTCAAAGCCGGACTGCAGGGTGTTGTGGTCGATGTAGGCCACGCTCCGCTCGGTTTTGACCTGATCCACGCCCATGGCTTCAAATTCCAGATACGCCATGGTACCGGTGGCGTCCTGGGTCAGGGTCTGATCGATTTTAACGCCGATCTCCGTGCCTTTGACCATCTGGCCGTCGACAATGTGATTTTTTAAGATTTTTTCAGCGATTGTAAATCCCATCTGTGCACGATCCTTTCTGATTGACATAACTTTAACAACATACTATTTTATAATATATAGGGGTTAATGTCAACTTGAATTCCGTGAACAAACTCATAGAATTGGTAATTTTTTATTATGAGGCGAAAGAGCGGCAATCAAAACGTCCATCGTCGGCGGTTGCCCCTTGGGGATAAGTCGGCGGAATTTTCCTGAAAACGCAGTCCGCTTTTCAAGTTCATTGAAATTTTTTGAAAAAAGTGGTAAACTATATTATCAATTCTTACAAATTACGCAAGCGGGGAAACATCAATGGCTTTTAAAAAATGGGAATGCAGGCAGATACCCGAAGATCAGGCGCAGCTGTTAAGCAGGGAGTGTGAAATCTCCCCTTTTTTGGCGGAGGTTCTGGTTGCCCGTGGTTTGTCCACACCCGCCAAGGCCGCCCAGTTTTTTGGGGAGGCCGAACCTTTGTCCGATCCCTTTCTGCTGGCGGACATGGACCGGGCGGTGGAGCGAATTCAGCAGGCGGTGGAGCAGGAGGAAAAAATCGCCGTTTACGGCGATTATGACTGCGATGGGGTGACCTCCACCGCCATGCTGATGAGCTATTTGATCTCGGTGGGCGCGGATGCGATGTACTATATCCCCGAGCGGGACGGGGAGGGCTACGGCCTGAACGCCGACGCGGTTCGGTCGCTGGCCGCCGACGGGGTGACGCTGCTCATCACAGTGGACAATGGGATTTCCGCTCTGGCGGAAAGCGTGCTGTTAAAAGAGCTTGGAGTGGACTTGGTCATCACCGACCACCATCAGGCAGGGGAGCTTTTGCCCGACGCGGTGGCGGTGGTGGACCCGCACCGCCCGGACTGTCAGAGCCCCTTTAAGCCTTTGTGCGGCGCGGGAGTGGCCTTTAAGCTGATCACCGCCATGGAGGGCGGTGATTACGACTCGACTATGGATTATTTTGCGGACTTGGCAGCCATCGGCACGGTGGGAGATGTGGTCTCGTTGACCGGGGAAAACCGCACGCTGGTCAAGGCGGGGCTCTCTATGCTGGCGGTGACCGAAAATCCCGGTCTGCGGGCGCTGATGGAGGTGGCGGGAATTGATCCCCAGACGGTCACGTCCCAGCAGGTGGCGTTCGGCCTGGTTCCCCGGATCAACGCGGCGGGACGTCTTGGCTCCGCAAAGCTCGCGGTGGAGCTTTTGCTCTGCGAGGACGAGGAGCGCGCGGCGGAGCTCGCCGCCCAGATGGATGAACTCAACAAAACCCGCCAGCAGATGGAAAAGGACATCCTGGCACAGATCGACGCGCAGATTGCCGCGGACCCCAATCAGCTTTATAGCCGGGTGCTGGTGCTGGCGGGAGAAAACTGGCACCACGGGGTGGTGGGAATCGTCAGCTCTAAGATTCTGGAGCGGTACGGCAAGCCCAACATCCTGCTGTCTGTCGAAGGGGAGGAAGCACGGGGCAGCGCCCGAAGCTTGGGGGACTTTAACCTGTACGAGGCGCTATGCTCTTGTTCGGAGCTGTTCACCCGGTTCGGCGGCCACCGGCTGGCGGCGGGAATGTCCCTGCCGGCGGAAAACATCGCCGTCCTGCGGGAGCGCATCAACGCCTACGCCGCCCGGGAGTTTCCTCAAATGCCCCTGTACACCTGCCGGGTAGATAAAATGCTCAAACCCCAGGAAATCACCCTGGAAAATATTAAAAGCCTGTCGGCTTTGGAGCCCTGCGGGGAGCAGAATCCTGCGCCGCTGTTTTTGTTGCGCAACGCCCGGATTGATTCGGCGGCGCCCCTTTCGGGAGGGAAGCATCTGCGGCTCAAGCTGGTGGCGGGCCGGTCGGTTTTGCAGGCGCTGTACTTTGGGATGACGCCGGAGCGGTTCCCCTACAAGCTGGGGGACACGGTGGATCTGCTGGTCACCCTGGACGTCAACGTCTACAAGGGGACTGAATCGGTTTCCATGAAAATTAAGGACATGCGGCCCAACGGGTTCGAACAGCAGAAGTTTTTCTCTGCCAAAAACGTATACGAGGCTCTGCGCCGGGGGGAGGCGGTGGACCCGCGTCTGAAAGAGCGGATCATTCCCACCCGGGAGGAGACGGGGATCGTCTACAAGTTTCTGCAAAAAAACCACGGCTTTGCAGGGGATGTGGACGGCACGTATATCCAGCTTTACAAAAACAATCTCAACTACTGCAAAATCCGAACCGCGCTGGACATTTTGCAGGATGTGGAGCTTTTGACGGTTTCGCCGCTTCTGGACGGGATCACTCTGGCGGAGCGTCCCGGAAAAAAAGATTTGCAGGACAGCCCGACGCTGCAAGCGCTTCAGCGCATGTGAGTTCCACGTGAACCGCAAAGCGTTTCCAGGCAAAACCGCGCAAAAGATTCGAAATGGAATGGGGAGTCAGCCGATATGATCTACACCATCGACATGCTGATCAATCTAATTGAAAGCGGAGAAAAAAAATACGACAAAGACGTGATTTTAAGGGCCTATCAGCTTGCGGAAAAAGCCCATGCCGGCCAGTGCCGGGAGTCGGGCGCGCCCTATGTGTCCCACCCGGTGGCGGTGGCGTACATTCTGGTGGAGCTTGGCATGGACACCGAATGTATCTGTGCGGCGCTGCTCCACGATGTTGTGGAGGATACTGACTACACCCTGGAGCAGATCGAAAAGGAGTTCGGCAACGATGTGGCCCTGCTGGTGGACGGGGTGACCAAGCTTGGCAAGGTGCCGCTGTCCACCAAAGAGGAACAGCAGGCGGAAAACGTCCGCAAGATGCTGCTGGCCATGGCCAAGGATATCCGTGTGGTAATTATCAAGCTGGCCGACCGGCTGCACAACATGCGCACCCTTCAGTATGTCCCATCCCAAAAGCAGCGGGACAAGGCGTTGGAAACCATGGAAATCTACGCCCCTTTGGCCCACCGCCTGGGGATCCGCGCCGTCAAGGAGGAGCTGGAGGACATCGCCCTGCATTATCTGGATCCGGTGGCGTGCAATGAAATTGAAAGCATGCTGGAGATGAAAAAGGAAAACCGGGAAAAGTTTATCGAGGACATCAAGCTGAAGATTCTGGGCAGGCTCAACGAGTACGGCATCCATCCCCATATTGAAGGCCGGGTCAAGAGTCTGTACGGCATCTACCGCAAGGTGTATATGGCGGGCCGGGCGTTTGAGGAGGTCTACGACATCTACGCGGTGCGGGTGATCGTCTCCACCGTTATCGAATGCTACAACATTCTGGGAATCATCCATGACATGTTCCAGCCCATCCCCAATCGGTTCAAGGACTATATCTCCACTCCAAAACCCAATATGTACCAGAGTTTGCATACCACCGTGATCGACAAAGGGGGAATCCCCTTTGAAATCCAGATCCGCACCTGGGACATGCACTACACCGCGGAATACGGCATCGCCGCCCATTGGAAGTACAAAGCGGGCATTCAGGGCAAAGACAAGCTGGAAGAACGCCTGGCCTGGATCCGTCAGTTGCTGGAAGCCGGGCAGGAAGCCGAGGATGTGGAGGACATTGTTCGCACGATCAAGACGGACATCGGCAGCGAAGAGGTGTTTGTCTTTACCCCCAAAGGGGATTTAAAGAGCCTGCCAGTGGGCTCCACCGTCATCGACTTTGCCTACGCCATCCACAGCGCGGTGGGTAACCGCATGGTGGGAGCCAAGGTGGACGGCCGGATCGTGTCGCTGGACACCAAGGTGCAGACCGGCCAGATTGTGGAGGTCCTCACCACCAACGCTCAGGGTCACGGCCCCAACCGGGACTGGCTCAAAATTGTCAAGACCAACGAGGCCCGCAGCAAGATCCGGTCCTGGTTTAAAAAGGAGCGCCGGGAGGAAAACATACAGGAGGGTCGCCTGGAGCTGGAGCGGGAATTTAAGCGTAACTATATGACCATGGACGAGGAAACCGCCAAGGGATTTATCGAGGACGTGGCAAAGCGCCAGCACTTCGATTCGGTGGACGACTTTTTTGCGGCCATCGGCTACGGGGGCATCATCCTGTCCCGGATCATGCCCCGCCTAAAGGACGAGTACACCAAAATGCTCAAAGCGGACGAACCCGCCGCCACGCCGGAGGCGATTTCGCTTCAGTCTCAAAAGTACAACCGCAACACCAGCGGCGTCACTGTGGAGGGGATCGGCAACTGTCTGGTCAAATTCTCCCAGTGCTGCAACCCTCTGCCAGGGGACGATATCATCGGGTTTATCACCCGGGGGCACGGGGTGTCGGTACACAAGAAAGATTGTGTCAACGTGATAAACGGTATGAAGGACGAATCCCAGCGGGGACGGTGGATTGACGTGCATTGGGACAGCGCGACCCCTGTGAGCTACCGCTCCACCCTGGACATCGTGGCCCAGGACCGCAACGCCCTGCTGGCGGATATCAGCATTGCGCTGGCAAACTTTCGGGTGCCTATCCACGAATTAAACGCCCGGGAGCTCAAAAACGGAAACGCCAACATTGTGGCGACCATCGGCATCAACGGCATTGACCAGCTCACCTCCATCATGCAGAAGGTGGAGAAAATCGAAGGCGTGATCTCGGTGGAGCGCTCGGGAAAATAGCAGAAAAGGAGAAAACGGCATGAAAGCGGTCATTCAGCGGGCGGCCTGCGCGCAGGTGTCCATCAGCGGTGAGGTCACAGCCTCCATCGGAAAGGGATTTTTAGTGCTGCTGGGCATCCTGGAGGGCGACGGCCAAAAGGAAGCCGAAATTCTCGCCGACAAGCTCACGGGCCTGCGGGTGTTTGAGGACGAAACCGGAAAGATGAACCGCTCGCTCCACGACGTGGGCGGGGAGCTTTTGGTGGTCAGCAACTTCACCCTGGGGGCGGACTGCCGAAAGGGGCGGCGGCCCTCCTTTATCGGCGCCGCCAAGCCGGAAATCGCCCATCCGCTTTATGAATATTTTCTGGAATACGCCCAAAGCCTGCTGAAAAGGCCTGTTTCCCACGGAATATTTGGCGCGGACATGCAGGTGAGCCTTGTAAACGACGGTCCTGTGACCATTCTCTTGGATACAAATGATTTTCGCCGCTGACCGCGGCAAGCAGGAGGTACCGGATTCAATGGAACTTTATCAGTACACGGTGGGGATGCTCTCCACCAACTGTTATCTTTTAAAAACCAATCAAAACAACGGGATTCTTATCGACCCCGGCGCCCAAGCAGAACAGTTATTGGAGGAAATCGAGAAGCTGGGGATCAACCTGAAAAAAATTGTGCTCACCCACGGACATTACGATCACATCGGGGCCGTGCACGACATCAAGAAGGCTACGGGAGCGGAGCTTTCCATCCACGCCGACGACGTGGAAATGCTGGAGGATCCCCGCAAGAATCTGGCCTCCTACTTTAACGCGCCTTATGTTCCAACAAAGCCGGATGTGATCGTTCAGGATGGCGACACGGTGGTGCTGGACGATATCTCGCTGAACGTTTTGCACACACCGGGGCACACCAAGGGCTCCTGCGTGCTTTTAGGGGACAATCTGATGATCAGCGGGGACACCCTGTTTTGCGGAAGCGTGGGCCGTACCGACCATTACGGCGGCGATTACAGCGCTTTAAAACAATCTCTGAAAAAACTCTATGACCTGCCGGGGGATTATCAGGTGGTCGCCGGACACGGTCGAGCCACCACTTTAGAGCAGGAACGACGCACCAATCCGTATATGGAGATTTTAAAATCATGATATTAGTTTTATCCGGACATACCTTTAAGTACGAAACCGAGAGCCTTTGCAAGATGTTTTTTTCCTGCCAGCGGTTTCAGATCGAATACGAAGCGGGGGATTTATCCCGGGACGAGATGATCTTTACCCGCATGAAGCGGGGAAAGACCCACACGCTGTTTTACGCCTTTGTCCGGGGAAAGGGGCGGACTTGCTCCAAATCCATCCAGGTAGAAAACCCGGCAGCACAGGAGAAAAACGAGTGCGAACGCCTGCTGGGACTGTGCGTGCACGGAGCGTTGTCCCAGTTTGTGGGCTGCTCCACCAAGTGGGGGATTCTCACGGGGATCCGGCCGGTGAAGCGCATCCACGAATATTGGGAGCAGGGAAAATCCGACGAGGAAATCAAGACGGTTCTGGAGCGGGATTATCTGGTCTCTCCCCAGAAAGCGGAGCTGTGTTTGCAGACCGCCCGGGTGCAGACCCCTCTTTTAAAGTGCACCCAGCCGAAATCCTTTAGCTTGTATATTTCGATTCCCTACTGTCCCTCCCGGTGCAGCTACTGTTCGTTTGTGTCCCACTCGATCACCAACCGGTCGGCGCTCAAGCTGGTTCCTTCCTATGTGGAACATCTCTGCCGGGAAATCGCGTATACAGGGAAGTTGGCGGCCTCTCTGGGCCTGCGGCTGGAATCGGTGTACTGGGGCGGGGGGACCCCCACCACTCTGGAGCCGGAGCAGTTGGCCCAGATCCTGTCGGCGGTGGAACAGAATTTTGACCTGTCCACCCTGCGGGAATACACCGTGGAGGCCGGCCGGCCGGACACCATCACCGAGGAAAAGCTGTTGGTGCTCAAAAACGCGGGAGTGGGCCGGATCAGCATCAATCCCCAGACCTTCCAGGACGCGGTTTTGGAGGAGATCGGCCGCAGGCACACGGCCCAGATGGCGGTGGAAAAATATGAGCTGGCCCGCCGGGTGGGGTTTGACTGCATCAATATGGACCTGATCGCAGGGCTTCCCAAGGACAGCCTGGAGGGATTCTGCCGGACAGTGGACCGGGCCGTGAGCCTTGGGCCGGAAAACATCACCGTGCACACCCTGTCGGTTAAGCGTTCCTCCAGCCTGTTCCAGTCGGACGGGCTTCCCCAGAATTTAAAAGACAACCCGGCGGGGGAGATGGTGGACTATGCGCAGAATACCTTGATGAACGCGGGCTATGCGCCCTATTACCTGTACCGGCAGAAAAACACCCTGGAAAACCTGGAAAACGTGGGGTATGCAAAGCCCGGCACCGAAGGGCTGTACAATGTATACATCATGGAGGAGGTGCATACAATATTAGCCGTGGGCGCATCGGGAGTGACCAAGCTTGTCAATCCCAAAAACGGCTTAATCGACCGGGTGTTTAACTATAAATTTCCCTATGAGTACATAGACCATTTTGATGTGATGATCGACCGGAAAAGGAAGGTGGCCGAGTTTTATGAACAGCAGTTTTGAGCCGGCCGTCCGGTACGACCTGACCGATGTGAACGAGCTGGCCCGGCAGGACCCCATTGCATTTGTCCGCCGCTGCGAGGAGGAGTACGCCGCCCAGGTGCAGACTCTGGCCGGCTTCCTCAAGAACAGCGGACAGATCAAGTTTATCATGATCGCCGGGCCTTCTGCCTCTGGCAAGACTACCACCTCCCTCAAGCTCCGGCAGGAGCTTGAACGGATGGGGATTCGGTCGGTGGCCATTTCGCTGGACAACTTTTTGTTCGACCGGGAAACCCTTCCGATTTTGGAGGATGGAACCCGGGACTATGAGTCCATCGCTACGCTGGACATCGGGCTTTTAAACCGCTGCCTCGAGGAGCTTTTGACCAACAATCGTTCCAATCTGCCGATTTTTGATTTTGTGTCCGGCCTGCGTCTGAAAACGCCTCAGGAGATGACCATCACTGGGGAACATGTGGTAATTATCGAAGGGCTGCACGCCTTAAATCCCGCCATTACCGACAACCAGTACAAAGACCGGTTTTTAAAGGTCTATATCAGCCCCCAAGTGGAGGTCTATGAGGGCGGCCGGCAGCTTTTGGACGGGCAGACCCTGCGGCTGATGCGCCGGATGATCCGGGATTTTAAGTTTCGGGGTTCCGATCCGGAAAATACCTTTCACATGTGGAAGAATGTCTGCAAAGGTGAAAAACTTTATATTGATCCGTTCCGAAAAGACGCGGATTATCTGGTCAACTCTCTGCATTTATACGAGCCGTCGGTTTATCACCACGATCTGGTGCCGATTCTTCGGCAGGTAAAACAGCAGAGCAAATTTTACAGCCGTTCCAGGGAGCTTGTGCAGATTTTGGAGGATTTTGACGATCTGGATTTTGATTTGGTGCCAAAGGACTCCATGATCCGGGAATTTCTCGGTTAAGGCTTGTAATCCGGTGCATTGTGGGGTATAATCACTATATTGTCACAGAAGGATTGAAGAAGCCGAAACGGCGTGGGACAGGCAGAGGAAAGGAGCTGTTTTCAGTATGAGCAGCAGTTTTTTTGATGATTTTTTGGGCAAGGCCAAGGGCGTGGCGGATGCCGCCGGAAAAAAGACCGGGGAGCTTGTGGAAATTTCCAAATTAAAGCTTCAGTGCGTGCAGCTCAACAGCGATATCCGGGAGCGGTATGAAAAGCTGGGCAGCGCGGTGTATTCCATGGTCAAGTCCGACTACGAAAACCCCGAGCTTGTAAATTCCATGGTGGAGGAAATCACCGAGCTGCTTGATAAGCTCAACGAGACCAGCGAAAAAATCGCGGATATTAAAAATATCAGCATTTGTACCTGCTGCGGGGCCAAAAATCCACCGGAAAACTGCTACTGCTCCAAGTGCGGCAGCAGGCTTACCGGCAAGGAGCAGGGGTTTGACAAAGAGTACCAGGACATGGCCAGCGAAGCCGGAAAATCCGCGGAGGAAGAAACTCCGTCTGAAAATTCCGGGGAATAGGGAATGGGAAAAAGGAGGCCAAGCCCGCCGGCTTGACTTCCTTTTTTATTTTCATAAGTAAGCTGGAAAGGAAGATAAAACGATGGATTCTGTACTGGAACAGGCGTCTCAGGCGGCCCGGGTGATCCGGAATACGCTGGGAGAGCATTTTGATATTACGGTGGTGCTGGGCTCCGGATTAGGTGGCTTAGCGGACAAGCTTTTTGACAAGCAGGAGCTTGACTACTCGAAAATCCCGCATTTTCCAACCTCTACTGTGTCCTCTCACGCGGGAAAACTCATGTCCGGTGTGCTGGGAGGAAAACGGGTTCTGCTGATGGCGGGACGGTTTCACTTTTACGAGGGCTACACCTTTGCCCAGACGGCGTTTCCCGTCCGGGTGATGAGCCTTTTAAACATCCCGTATCTGCTGGTGACCAATGCCGCGGGAGGGATCGACACTTCCTTTGTCCCGGGGGACCTGATGTGCATCGCCGATCACATCAAGTTTTTTTCCGACAGCCCGGCCCGAGGGGAGCACATCCCGGAATTCGGGCCCCGTTTTTTTGATTTGAGCGAGGCGTATTCCAAAGAGCTCCGTCAGATCGCTTTTCAGTGCGCTGAAGAGCTTTCCATCCCCCTCAAGCAGGGGGTATACGCCTTTATGCCAGGCCCCCAGTTCGAGACTCCGGCGGAAATCCGGATGCTGCGAACCTTAGGAGCACACGCGGTGGGGATGTCCACCGTGGCGGAGGTGATCGCCGCCAATCAGTGCGGAATCAAGGTGCTTGGAATCTCCTGCATTTCCAACATGGCGGCGGGGGTGCTGGATCAGCCCATCACCGACGAAGAGGTGGTGGAGGTGGCGGGCCGGATTTCCCACCGGTTTCAGGCGCTTGTAACTTCCATTATCGCCCATATCCCAGAATAAAGGAGAAAAAGCAATGCTGTTTGAAGATATTTCGGTGCTGGACGAGCACTTTCAAAAACTGGATCATCAGTTTGTGGGAATCAAAGACTCCTACATTGATTTTATCGGAGACGCCCGTCCGTTCGAGGATTACGGAGAAGTTGTAAACGGCAGGGGCAAACTGCTTATGAGCGGCCTGTACAACCTGCATACCCATCTGCCCATGACGCTGCTTCGAGGCTATGGGGAGAACCTGCCTTTGCAGCGGTGGCTGGAAGAGCGGATCTTTCCCTTTGAAGATCATTTGGATGGAGAAAGCGTCTACCATGCCACGGTGCTGGGCCTGGCGGAGATGATGAAGTATGGGGTGGTAGCCTGCTCGGATATGTATTTTTTCTGTGACTCGGTGGCCCAGGCCTTTGCAGACACCGGCATGAAGGCGGCCATCAGCCGCAGCCTGGTGAGCTTTGACGACACCGATTTAAAGGATCTGGACCGCTTTTCGGAGTGCAAAGAACTGTTTCAGAAGTGGAGCGGGGCCTGTGATGGCCGCATCCGGATCGACATGAGCGTCCACGCGGAGTACACCAACACTGAAAAGATCGTGACCCAGCTGGCGGAGTACGCCAAAGAGCTGGGAACCGGCATGCACGTCCACCTGTCCGAGACCCTCAAGGAGCACGAGGAGTGCAAGGCCCGGCGAGGCGGCCGGACTCCCGCACAGTTTTTTGAGGACTGCGGAGTGTTCGACGTGCCAGCTACCGCCGCCCACTGTGTATATGCGGAGGAAAATGACCTGGATATCTTTGTCCGGCACGGAGTGACCGTGGCCCACTGCCCGGTGAGCAATCTAAAGCTGGGCAGCGGAGTAGCCCCGGTTTCCCGGATGCTCCAGAAGGGGGTACAGGTTGCTGTCGGCACCGACGGGGTGGCCTCCAACAACAACGGAAACCTGCTGGAGGAAATCAAGCTCACTCCCATGCTGCAAAAGGGGATTCACCGGGATCCCACTTTGGTGACCTGTACGCAGGTGATGCAGATGGCCACGGTAAACGGCGCGTCTGCACAGGGGAGAACCGACTGCGGTGCGCTCAAAGCCGGCAATCGGGCGGATCTTTTGATGATCGACCTGAATCAGCCGAATCTTACGCCCTGCCATGATTTTCTGCACAACCTGGTGTATTCCATGACCGAGTCCAACATCCTCATGACCATGGCGGACGGGAAGGTACTCTATCAAAACGGGGAGTACAAAACGCTGGACATTGAAAAGGCGCTTTATCACGCCCGCCGGTGCACCAGCCAAATCCTGAAGCAATTGTAGGGAGACAGGAAATTTTTATAAGGCTGATAAAAAGGACAACCGGAACAATTCTGTTCTGGTTGTCCTTTTTTGCAATCGGGCGGTTTGGCGGCGAAGCCGCGTATATCCGCACCTTTTTTGCAATATGATAATGTAGGCGTAACAAGGCGCAGCCCGCCTCGGCGCTATGACAGAAAAAGGATGTGGTCGTTTGGCAAAGCACCAGACCCGACAAAACCTGGTGGAGGGCGCGGTGGTGCTCACCGGGGCGATGATTGTTGTCAAGCTGTTCGGGGCGCTGTTTAAAATTTTTGTACTCAAGCAGCTGTCCGGAATCGGCGCCGCGTACTTTAACACCTCCTATACGCTGTTTACGCCCATTTATTCGCTGGCGCTGGCGGGATTTCCCACTGCAGTGGCGAAAATGGTGGCGAATTTTGACGTTCAGAAGCGATACCGGGACATCAAAAAGACCATGCGGGTCGCAAAAATTCTATTTGTAGCAGTAGGCCTGCTGGGAAGTTTGATTCTGGGATTGGTGGCATATCCGTATGTCACTATGAACTCCATGGAGGGAGCCTTCTGGGCCACGGTCGCTATTGCGCCGTCTCTGCTGTTTTTATGCGTCACTTCCGTTTATCGGGGATATTACGAAGGGCTTCGAAATATGCGCCCTACCGCGGTTTCCGAAATCGTGGAAGTGGTGGTCAAGGTACTGGTGGGACTTGTGCTCACCTGGGCGGTGATTCAGGCGGGGAACACCCAGTTTGAAAACACCGGCCGGGTGTTTGGCCAGGCGGCGGAAACCGCCGAGGCCGCCTACCTGCTTATCATGCCCTATGCAGCCGCCGCCGCGATCTTGGGCGTCACCGCCAGCACGCTGGCGGGCATGCTGTACATTGCCCTGCGGCATCGGATACGGGGAGACGGCATTTCCAAGGAAGAGTGTGCGGCGGCTCCGAAGCCGGTGGGAGCTAGATCCATCGTCAAAAGCCTGGTGAAGATCGCCATCCCGATTTCCCTGGGGGCGTTTGTACTCAACTTGGCGACCTTGATCGACACCATGACCATCACCAACGCGATGAACCGGGCGTTTACCCAGCGCTTTGAGGAGATTCGGGCAATTTTTGGTTCGGTGGTTCCAAAGGAGAACTTTACCCCGGAGCTGTTCGGCACGTTTTTATACGGGGCGTACTCGTTTGCGTTTTCGATTTTTAACCTAATTCCGGCCTTTACGGGGATCTTTGGAAAAAGTGCGCTCCCCAACGTGGTCAACTGCTGGACGGCAAAGCATCAAGAGGGCCTTAAACGCAACATTGAATCCACCCTGCGGATGTCCTCGCTGATCGCCGTCCCGGCTGGCATCGGGCTGAGCGTCTTGGCAAAACCGATCCTCACGCTGCTGTATTCTTCGCAGCCCGCGGAGGTGGCCATCGCCTGCCCCGCTATGCAAATCATGGGAATTAGCGTCATTTTCCTGGCGATTCTCACACCGGCGTTCAGCATCCTGCAGGCGATGGATCAGGTGTACCTGCCAGTGAAGCTGATGTTGATCGGATCGGGAATTAAAATCCTTGTGAACCTCCTGCTGATCCCTACTCCCCAGGTAAACTTGAAGGGAGCCGCGTACGGGACGCTGGCCTGCTACGTCTTTATCGCGACCGCCAGCATTCGGATGGTCCGGCGGACAGCCTGCGTCAAACTCAGTTTTACCAGTATGTTTTTAAAGCCTCTGATCGCCGGAGTATTCTGCGGTGTCAGTGCTTGGGCGTGTTTTGGGCTTTTAAGCCGGGATATTCCCCAGACGGCCGCGGTACTGGCCGCGGTGGCGGCGGGAGGATTTGTATACCTGCTGGTGCTGCTGTTAATTAAGGGTGTTTCCAAGCAGGATATGAAAATGTTTCCCAAAGGAGAAAAAATTGCAAAAACACTTGAAAAATGGGGCCTTATAGGTTAATATAATAAACAGGATTCAACTTGTAAGGGACTGATTGTGTGGATTTTAAGCGCAAAGAGCGGTACTCGGTGGAAGATCTTCTGAAGATCATGGAGATTCTGCGGAGTGAAAACGGCTGCCCCTGGGATCGGGAACAGACCCACCAAAGCATCCGTAAAAACATGATCGAGGAAACTTACGAGGTGGTCGAGGCAATCGACCGTCAGGATCCGGTGCTTTTGCAGGAGGAACTGGGGGATGTTCTGCTCCAGGTGGTCTTTCACTCCCGGATGGAGGAAGAAGCCGGGCGGTTTTCGTTTGACGATGTAGCCGACGGTATCTGTAAAAAGCTGATTGAACGCCATCCCCATATCTTCGGAGACGTGGTGGCGGCTGATGCCGAACAGGTGCTGAAAAACTGGGACGCGATTAAAAAACAGCAGAAGGGGCAGGATAGTTACGCCCAGACGCTGGCCGATGTCCCGAATGTGCTTCCGGCGCTGATGCGGGCATCCAAGGTGCAGCAGCGCGCCGCAAGGGCGGGCTTCGATTATGAAAACATCCAGCAGGCCCTGGACGATCTGAAAAGCGAACTGCAAGAGCTTTCGTCGGCGCTTAAAGCAGGAGATTCCAAAAACGCGGGGGAAGAACTGGGAGATCTTCTGTTCGCGGCAGTCAACGTCTCTCGGTTTTTAAAGCTCGATGGGGAGGAAACCCTCACCGCGGCTACGGAAAAATTCATTCGGCGTTTTACGCGGGTGGAACAATTGTCGGCGCAGAAGGGCGTTGACATGAAGACAGCGGGGATCGACGCGCTGAATGATTTATGGAAACAGGCAAAACAGGATTGTCATTCATAGGCTTATATGCCTTTTGGATAAATTAAAAAATTTATGGAGGTCAAAACAATGACTAAAACCGAATTAATTGCAGCCGTTGCGGCGAAAGCGGAGCTTTCCAAAAAAGATGCAGACAAGGCGGTCAACGCTGTGATCGAAGCGATCACCGACGCTATGGTGAACGGCGATAAGGTTCAGCTGGTTGGCTTTGGCACCTTTGAGGTCCGCGACCGTGCTGCCAGAGAAGGCAAAAATCCCTCTACCGGTGAAAAAATCAACATTCCCGCAACGAAGGTTCCTGCTTTCAAAGCTGGTAAGGCTCTGAAAGACGTTGTTGCGAAATAAGGTTTTTGGCCATCATTCTTTATGAGGGGGGAGTCGGCAAGCCGATTCCCTTCTTTTTTGTTGGTTTTGCGTTTTTTGATTTTCATTTGAATACGGAAGCGGCGGCTGTCTTTTTGCTCAAGGATCCGACGCTGTGGAAAGGATTGAACACAAGATGCGTTTGGATAAATATTTGAAGGTAACCCGCCTGATTAAACGGCGCACCATCGCCAATGAAGCCTGTGACGCCGGAAAAATTTTGGTCAACGGCAAGGCGGCTCGTGCCTCCTATGATGTCAAGGTGGGGGATCGGATCGAGATTAATATGGGGACAAAACCTCTAAAAGTCGAGGTGCTTAAGGTCAGCGAATATGTGACCAAGGAAAACGCCTCGGAAAATTTCACCGTTGTGGAGGGATAAGCTCTCCGCTCTATGCGGTGCTTTTCAAGCATAATCAAACCTCCTTTGGAATAGACTGTACTGTATCCCGGAACGTTTATTCTGAAGGAGTGTTTTTGTATTATGGCAGAAGAAAAGAGGACGATCAAACTGCCTCACAACGTCATTATGGAAGACCGAAAATCCCTGAGCATTTCCGGCGTGTCGGATATCGACAGTTTTGATGAACAAACCGTCGTGTTGTTTACCGACATGGGAGAATTGACAGTAAAGGGATTTAATTTACATATCAATAAGCTCAACGTGGAAACCGGTGAACTGACGATGGAAGGGGAGGTGTGCTCCCTGAGCTATTCCGACCAGGAACGCCGGGAAGGCGGATTTTTCTCCAAGCTGTTTAAATAAGGATTCAGCAAGGAAAAACAAAGTCCGATCAACAATCGTTTGGGGGAACTTGATGTGGAATTGATCGTCTCAAACCAGACGATGGTTTTTTTGTATTCCTGTCTTTTAGGGGTGGGGCTGGGAGTCTGCTACGACGTGTTCCGGATTTTACGGGTGGCTTTTCCGCTGGGAACCGTTGTGACGTTTGTGGAGGACATCATTTACTTTGCTATTGCAGCAGTGGCGACCTTCACCTTTCTGTTGTATTTTACCCAGGGCCAGCTGCGGGTCTATGTTCTTTTGGGAGAACTGCTGGGTTTTATTGTCTATTATTTTACCATTGGGTTTGTGGTGATTAAAATTTTCAAGACGATTGTCAGCGGAATCCGGTTTGTCCTGCGAGGGGTGTATCAGATTTTTTTGTCTCCATTTGTGCGCCTTTTCCGTTTTGTGGGGAAGAAATTTTGTAAACTTTTTGTTAATATTGGAAATAAGGCGAAAAATGCCGCGGCCAGACAAAAATTTAACTTGAAAAAAAAGAAGGTTTTATTGTATAATTTAAACAACCACCATTCTCAAAAAACAAAGGGCGTTAAAAGAAATGGCAAAGGCAAAAAGAAAAAAAACTAGAAATGTCGTTTTGACGATTGCGGTTCTTGTTTTTTTAGGGTATGCGGTCGTGTCGCTGGTCATGGCACAGATCACCATCCAGCAAAAGGAAAAGGAAAAAGCACAGATCGAAGCACAGATTGAAGAGGAAAAAATCAAGCAAAAAGAACTGGATTTTTTGCTCAGTGCCGGCGGCGATAAAAGCTATATCGAAAAAATGGCTCGTGAAAAGCTGGGATATATTTCTCCCAACGAACGGGTTTTTATCGATATTTCCGGCAAGTGATTTTTGGGGTGGGTACGAACCGGTTATCTTATGTCTGCGCGGAGCGTGCGGGCATGCAATAGAATAAGGAGGCAGTCGTTTTTTTTATGCAGCTTGAAGTAGGAAAAATCGTAGAAGGCAAGGTTACGGGAATCACGAAATTCGGCGCGTTTGTGGAGCTTTCCCAGGGCGTGACCGGAATGGTCCACATTTCGGAGGTGGCGTCCACCTTTGTGAAGGAGATTACCGACTTCATCAAAGAAGGGGAAACGGTTAAAGTCAAGATCCTCAACATCGGGGATGACGGCAAGATCAGCCTGTCTATGAAGCAGGCTCAGCCCGCGCCGGCTCCGGCTGGGCGCAGACCTGGTCAACAGAATTCTTCGCAGCGGCCTCCTCAGTACCGCAGGGATTTTTCCCAACGCAAGGATGAGCCTGCCTCGTTTGAGGATATGATGTCCAAGTTTAAACAGTCCAGCGATGAAAAGATGTCGGATTTAAAGCGTTTTATGGACAATAAACGCGGTTCTTATTCCCGGCGCAAATAACGATTTGGAACAAAAGGATGCGGTTTACCCCGTATCCTTTTGTTTTTTATTATAGAAAAAGAGAGGGAGGGGCCGTCATTGGAAAGCGGATTTAGAAGAATGAAATCAATTGTCGATTTGCTTGTCCATGACAGCTTTTCTGCTGCCCATATAGATAAAGCCTGATTGGACTGACCTGGATTTTGGGGAAGTAACGGTTTGTAAACAACTGGGAATTCGCACCTGGACGGTTGACAAAGAATGACAAAAAAGGCATAATAATAGATGGTTTTTGCTATAAAATAAACGACAAATTATGATAGAAAACAAATGCTTGAGAAACGGGGTCAAACGTCATGAAAGTACTAAAAAACCTGTTGTTTACTGTATATTCCATTTTTGTCGTACTGCTGTTGGGAGTATTGTGTCTTTTGTTTATAATGTCGTCGCAAATGAAAAAGGACGGCGTTTTTACCATGATGGGATATCGCTACTCGGTGATGGATACAAACAATTATCAGTCAAAAATTCCAAAGGGCTTTTTAGTTATTTCAAAGGTTGTCAAGCCTTCGGAGCTCCAAGCAGGCAGCGCTGTAACTTTTCGGTATACCGACGCCCAGCAAAACTCCCATGTGACCTGCGGGGAGGTTTCTGCTGTGGACGCAGTGGCGTCCCCTGCGTCTTTTATGATCCATCAGGACAACATGGTGTACAGTGAAATTGTGGATGAAACCGCGATTCTTGGCATGCCTACCTCCAAAAGCCTGTTTTTTGGCGGTACGTTTACGTTCCTCATGACGGATATGGGCTTTTACCTGGGATTTATCCTCCCGGTTGGTGTCCTGCTGCTCAGTGAGGTGGTACTATTAATCGTCCTTTTAAAAAGCCATAAAAAGCAGGTGCAGGAGGAACCCGCGCCCTTCCATCGGGAAGAAAACTTTAATATCCGCATTAAAAGCGAGACGGAAGCCCCCGCACCTGTTCGGTCGGTGAGCCAGCCGTTCCCTGTAAAGCCCCGTGTGGTTTCCGCAGATGAAGTGCTCCCCAAAAGGGTTCCATCTTCCGCTGAGCCCAAAGCCGCGGTCTCCAAGCCCTCGGCGGAGCAGCCAAAACAAAAGGAAGAACCCAGGCCTAAGCCTTCACCGGCTGCCGACGAGGGGGAGGAGCTTTCCTCTGTGCTGGCCTCCTTGATGGAACAGGAGCAGCCAAAGGAACCCGTTAAAGCAGAAGAAAAGAAAGCTCCTTCGGAGGAACAAAAGGATCTGATGGAGGAGTCCAGCGAAGATATTATCAACGATATCCTGAAAAAGCTGTACGCAGACGAACAGTAAGCCAACGTTTCGCAGAGCGCTGGGCAGCGGGGACAAACTTTCGGTGATATCCAAAGCGTCCTCTTCATAAGATGTAGTACGGACGGTCAAACTCCAGTCAAATGGAAAGGGATGTGCTTTGGGTGAAAAAAATGTTAGCCACGCTGTTGTCGGCGTGTCTGCTGTTTAGCTTGAGCGCCTGTACGGAGCCGGTGGACAGCACCGGAACAGGCGTTTCGTCCAACGGGACGGTGCCAGCAAGCAGTACGCCGGAACGTTTTGTCGAATATCCAAGTTCCGGACAAACCCCGGATTTTGGAAGTACGTCTACCGTATCGAAAATTGTCTCGATGATCGGTAGCAGCGCGGGAAAGACGGGGACCTCCTCGTCGGGTGCGGCTTCTGGCAATACGGCGTCGGTTTCCAGCGCGGGAAATCAATCCCCTGCGGGGAACGCCTATCAGCCGGTTGCTTACGGGGAAACCAAGGCGATCTGGATTTCTTATCTGGAGCTCGCAACGCTTTTAAAGGGAAAGACTCAAGCGGAATTTGAAAAGAATATGGGCACCGTATACCAGAACGTCAAGGATCTGGGGCTTAACACCGTAATTGTACAGGTGCGGCCGTATTCCGACGCGCTGTACCCTTCGGAGTATTATCCCTGGTCGGCCTATGCCTCGGGAACGGTAGGACAAAAGCCCTCTTTTGATCCACTGAAAATCCTGGTGGATCTGGCTCACCAAAAGGGCCTGAGCTTTCACGCTTGGATCAATCCCCTGCGGGGCATGACCGAAGCGGAAACCGCTAAAGTCCCTGCACGTTATCAAACCCGCAAATGGCATGACGAGCGCAGCAAAAGCGACCGTCTTGTATACCATGGGACCAGGTGGTTTTTAAATCCCGCATATTCGGAGGTCCGCAAGCTGATCGCGGACGGCGCGGCGGAGATTGTCTCGAACTATAACGTGGATGGAATCCACATCGACGATTATTTTTATCCTACAACCGACGCGTCGTTTGACCAAATTTCCTACGATCTTTACGGCAAAGGGAAAACTCGTTCTCAATTCAGGCTGGACAATTGCAGCCTGATGGTTAAGGAGATGTATCAGGCGGTAAAAAAGGTCAACAGCAAGGTGCTGTTCGGCGTCAGCCCGCAGGGAAATGTAGACAACAACTACTCCAGCCAATTTGCCGACGTCAAGCTGTGGTGCGCCCAAAAGGGGTATTTGGATTACATTATGCCCCAGGTGTATTTTGGCTTTGAAAATGAAGGCCAGCCTTATACCAAAACCGTACAGCAGTGGAACAGTATGGTCAAAGCGGACGGGGTTCAGCTGATGATCGGTTTAGCCTGTCACAAAATCGGGATGGAAAACGACACCTTTGCCGGTTCGGGGAGCGCGGAGTGGTCCAAGTCCACCGACATGCTCAAGCGCCAGGTGATGGAAGCCCGCAAGCTTTCCTGCTACAAGGGGATTGCATTGTTTGACTATAAGTCGCTGTTCGATGTAAACAGCGGTTCGATCTTAAATAAGGATTGCGTAAAAAAAGAAGTGGAAAATTTAAAGGGATTGCTCTGACAGAGCCAAAAACGGGGAGTGCGTTTGTCTTGCAGTTGTTCAAAGGGAAAATCGGGATCATGATACTGGCGGCTCTCATTGCGCTGACCCTCGCGGCCGGCGGAGTGGGAATCGTTTCCGCTTTTGTTTTTAAGGGGGAGGCGTCTGGGCCGCCCGAACTGGACCAGGCCGCGGCCGCGCAGTCTGATCGCCGCGACCCCGCGGAACCGCCCCAAAACCTGCGGGCGTTTTATGTGAGCCCTCAGAGCGATTTTTATCCCAGCGCGGATTCCTCACGGGAGCAGATCAGCGAAAAGCTCACCGCCATTTTTAAAAAAATAAAAGAGATGAATTTTAACGCCCTGGTGCTGGACTTAAAATGGGGGGACCGTTTTATCTACGACGGGGCCGCTCCTGCCACTAAGATCGACGCGCTGTCGATGGCGATGAAGCTTTCCGAACAGCAGGGAATACCCGTATATCCCGTATATTATCTGAACGCCGGGGGGCAAAGCCCGGTCAGCACTCTGGACGGGAATCCTGCCCAAACCGCGCTGCGGGAGTTTATTGACAAATACCAGCCCGACGGGGTGTTTTTAACCGACTATTACGCTTCGCCATCTCCGGAGCTGTATCGGGAGTACAGCCTTGCAGGTTCGGGGACCGGTTATTCCCAATGGCTTGTCAAGAGGAACACCCATCGGATCGAACAGGCTGTATCCGCCGCGAAGGACGCGGGGCAGCAAAAAGTTCCAGCCATAGGTCTGCTGGCAGACCCCGTCTGGGCTCCGAAAGCAAACGGAGGCCCGGATGTGACGGCCAGCTTCACCGCGTTGTCCCAGGGGTTTGCCGACACCAAGGGGCTGTTGGAAGACCAGGCTGTGGATTTTGTGGCGGTCAAGGCGTACACTTCGCTAACAGATCCTGATGCTCCCTTTGAAAAGATTGTAAACTGGTGGGGCGAACAGGCGCAAAAGGCCAATGTCCCTATGTTTGTGGTTCACGATGGAAATAAGGTGTGCACTGAAAATCCCGGTTGGAACGGATTTGACCAGCTGGCACGTCAGGTGGCTTCTGCGAATAAGGCCAAGGGATACAGCGGAAGTATCTTTACCGGCTATCAGCGGATGCTATCGGATCCCAACGGGAGCACAGCGTCTCTGCTCAAATATTATAAAAACGAGTATAAGGAAAACGACCTGTTCAAGGACGTGACGATTGATTCCCCAGCAAAGACCACCTTTACCACCGAGGAGGCCAAGGTACGCTTTCATGGGCAGTATGATCCCAATTTTGACGTAATGATTAACGACGTCAAGATCATTCCCACGAAAAGCGGTGAGTTTTTGGAGGATTACGACCTAAAGATTGGGGTCAACAAATTTGTGGTCAAGCACAAGGGAAAAACTATTACCTACACCATCACCCGCAAGGTGAAGGTGTTAAAATCCGTGTCTCCCAGCGGCAGCATGTCAGTGGAGGGTGGAAGCAAGCTTCTGTTTGAAGTGGTGGCCTACAAAGGATCGAAAGTGACCGCTACGCTGGGCGGAAAAACGGTCACGCTGGAGCTTATCAGCGGTACCGACAACGTGGATCGGGATTCCAGCTATGGGCTTTACGGCGGGAATATGACCGTTCCGGCGGCAAAGGCCACCGAGCAAAACCTGGGACAGCTGAAAGTAACTGGAAAGTACAGCGGCTTTACCGAAACCATGCGCGGCGGAACGGTCAAAGTGAAAAAACAGGAGGTTCCCAGCGTCCCCAACGTGCCGGAGGAGACCTTCGATCCGAATGCGCCCGAGCCGGACATCCAGTATGATCTGAGCAAACAGGTGCGGTTTAATGAGGACAACACCGTGATCTACGACGGGGACGTAGCGGGCGCGGAGTACGGCTCTCCTGAGAAAAATACCCTGCCCAAGGGTACCATCGACTATATCCAGAGTGAAACCAGTGAAAACTACTCCTTCTTTGACAAAGGACGAATTGATTTTTACGTCTTAAAATCCGGAAAAAAAGTTAAAAAGAGTGCAGTGACCCGGACAGGCGGAATCGAGGTCGGCAACAATCATCTGTCCGACTGCAAGGTGACAAGCTCTGGACAATTTACCACCATCCAGTTTGCATCCAAGTGGAAAGCGCCCTTTGACGTCTCCTTCGACGGGGTAAAGTACCACTCCTCTGGAAGCCATCTGTATTTTGTGGACAGCTTCAAGCCCCAGACGGTAACCATCACGTTTGACTACGCCACTAAGGCTCCGATTATCCCGGATTCCGCCTTTGACAATAGCCCGTTGTTTATGGCGGGCCGCTGGACCCGTACCGTGGAAAATGGAGTGCCGAAATTAAAGCTCAAGCTCACCTTGCGCAAGGCCGGACAGTATTACGGCTGCGCACCGTCCTATGACGCAAACGGCAACCTGATACTCAAGTTTAACAATCCGCCGAAAACCTTGAGCGGCTTAAAGGTGGTGCTGGATCCCGGCCACGGCAAGGGAGATGCCGGAGCCGTGGGCTCTTATACCCAGAACGGGCAAAAGGTTATTGTGTACGAACGGGATTTGAACTGGCAGATCGCCACGCTGCTCAAACAACAGCTGGAAGCGGAAGGTGCCACGGTCTTAATGTACGACAGCAAATCGGACAATACCAGCCAGACGCCGTCGCTCTCCAAACGGGTGGCGTTTGGGAGGAAAAACCAGCCGCACTTATACATCTCGGTGCACCATAATTCCGGGAGCTCCACCGCCCGGGGAGCGGAAGTGTACTACACCAATCCGTTCTCCAAGCCGCTGGCAAACGCCATTAATACCCAGTTAAACGCGTATTACAAAAACTCCATTTATGGCGGTGGAAGCATCTCGAACCTGACGGATAAGTATTCGGAATTTTATGTGACCCGGGTGCATGAATATGCCTCGGTGCTGGTGGAATACGGCTTTGTCAGCAACCCAACCGAGCTTGCAAAAATATCCAATCCCGCCTATCAGAGGGGACTAGCCAACGCCACGGTTCAGGGAATTAAAAATTACCTGCAATAATGCTTGTGAAACCGTTATACCTGGAAAAATCCGGGCAGACTAATTGCAGCGGGGAGAAGTACAGCATGACTCTAAAACGTTACCAGATTGTTGTCATCACCGTAGGACTTATTTTAAGCGTGATCTGTCTGTGGCCGCTGGCAGGGTATGGCATTGTCACAGCCGGCGCCCTGTTTCCCTTTCTGTTTGGAATCTGTATGATGGCTTACGGCGGGCTTCGGGAGAAAATTCGAACCAAAAAGGCGGGCAGAGTAGTGGACGGGATCGTATTGGCGGTGGTACTAGCCGGTGTGCTTTTGTTTTTGATGATCTCAGGGTTCATGGCGTGGGGGATTAAAGAGCCGGTTGCACTGGATTCCCAAACCGTAGTGGTGCTGGGCTGCAAGGTCAATGGGAACACCCCAAGCCTGATGCTTAGCCGGCGGCTGGACGCGGCTTATGATCTTTTGAAGGACCATCCGGGGCTCAACTGCGTTGTTTCGGGAGGTCAGGGGGAGGACGAGATCCGCACCGAGGCCAGCGCGATGAAGGAATATCTGGTAAACCGCGGGATTGCTCCAGAACGGATTTACGAAGAATCCGAATCGCTGAACACCCAGCAGAATCTTTTCAATTCCAAGCGGGTGATTGAGGAAAATGCTCTAAGCCGTCAGGTAATCGTGGTAACCGACTTTTTCCATCAGTTTCGCGGTCAGTTTTACGCCCGCAAATCCGGCCTTGAAGCAACGGGGGTGAGCTGCAAAACAAAACTAGACTTGCTGCCCTTTTACTGGGTGCGGGAATCCTTTGCAGTGACCAAAGCCTTGCTTGGAATGTAAAGCGCTTTTCGTGCGGTTTACAGATATTTAAAATTTAGCTCTTGAAACAATTGGAAATTCAAGGTATAATAGCCAAGTGGCTTGTTTGGCTTCTATAACTTAAGCCGGTAACGCCGGGGTATGCGGCGCTGCCAATATTGCAATGCTTTTAGCGAGAAAGGAATTGTTTGTATGACGAATTTTACTCTTCTGGACGCCGCGGCGTCGGCAACCGCTTCTGGTGCGAGTGCAGGCGGTGTGAACAGCTTTTTGGCGATCCTGATTCAGCTTGTTCCACTGGTTTTGATTATTGTGGTCTTTTACTTTTTGCTGATTCGGCCTCAGAAGAAAAAGGATAAAGAGACACAGAAAATGCGCGACTCTCTGCAGGTGGGAGACGAAGTCATCACCGCGGGCGGAATCATTGGCATTGTCGTTTCGGTCAAAGAGGACACCGTTTTAATCGAGACCGGCAGCGACCGCAGCAAGGTTCGGGTGAAACGCTGGGCAATTCAAAGCAATCAGACTGTCCATGACGATGTGGCCGAGGCGTAAGCGTCCCGCCACATGGGCCGGTGGAGTCTGCGGTTTTAACTTCCTGTACTAATTTTCTCCCAGGCCGAATACTGTGTAGTAATAGGCTGCTGGAAGGGGATTCACTATGCGAAATACTGCTGCGGAAAACGGATCGGGCATGAACGTACATCATTTTTTAAAACCTGTGTTGTTTGGCTTGATCGTGGGACTGGTCATCTGCATCCTTTCATTTATTGTTTGCTCGTTTATTATGATTTCCAGGGATATCCCACAGTCGTTTGTATCTATGTTCGCAATCTTATCGGCGAGCTTGGGAGGATTTTTTGCAGGCTTTGTCTCCGCGAAAATTGCTCGGTCCAAAGGGCTGTTGCTGGGGCTTGCCTGCGGCGTGATTATCTCATTCGTCATTCTTGTGGCGGGATTCAGCGTGATGAAACAGCTTTTGGGACTGATGCTGCTGGTTAAATCCCTGATGATTATTGCGGCATCCTGTTTGGGAGGCGTGTTAGGTGTCAACAGTAGAAAACGCCGCAGAAAAAGTTGAATTTTAAATAATAGTATGTTATAATAAAACTACTTTATGACGTAAGGGGCGTGTTCTTATGAAGCATATTAAAACTTTAAATCAGGCAAACCTGAAAAAATCTGCTGCCAAAGGCGGATGCGGCGAGTGCCAGGCGAGCTGCCAGAGCGCATGCAAAACCTCCTGCACGGTTGCCAACCAGAAATGTGAGAAATAAGGCGTTTGCCGATTGCTCCGGAATATGATAAAATGCCGCCGTCTTTTCGGCGGCATTTTATCTGTTTTCAGAGACGAATAGAATGTGAAATCTTTGCCGTATCGCGGCGGAATGGCGGGAATTTTGATGATACATAAATATAGCTTAAACGGATACAACATTGTGCTGGATGTCCACAGCGGCGGCGTTCATGTGGTGGACGACGTCACCTACGACCTGTTGGACTTTGTGGACGCGCCCGTCCCGGACGTCTGTCCGGAGCAGGCAGTCAAGGCTCTTGCGGACAAATATAGCCTTGAGCAGATCACAGATGCGTTTTCCGAGATCAAAGAGCTTTGGGAGGAAGGCATCCTGTTTTCTCCCGACGATTACGAGCAGTTTGCGGATAAAATGGTGGCCAGCCCCATCAAGGCCATGTGCCTGCACATCGCTCACGACTGCAACCTTCGGTGCCAGTACTGTTTTGCGGCTACCGGAGACTTTGGCGGCGGCCGAAAGCTGATGGATTTTGAGACCGGTAAGGCGGCCATTGACTTTTTGCTGGAGCATTCCAAGGGCCGCCGGAACCTGGAACTGGACTTTTTCGGCGGCGAGCCTTTAATGAACTTTGACGTGGTCAAGCAGGTGGTGGAATACGCCCGGAGCAAAGAAAAGGAATATGGCAAGAATTTCCGCTTTACAGTGACCACCAACGGAATTTTGTTGAACGACGACAACACCGATTTTATCAACCGGGAAATGTCCAACGTGGTGCTGTCCATCGACGGTCGCAAGGAGGTCAACGACCGGCTGCGCAAGCGGGTGGACCAGTCGGGTTCCTATGACTCCATTGTTCCCAAGTATCAAAAGCTGGTGGAAAAGCGAGGCGACAGGGACTATTATGTCCGCGGTACCTTTACCAAGTACAATCTGGACTTTACCAAAGACGTAATGCATTTAAACGAGCTGGGCTTTGACCAGGTGTCGGTGGAGCCGGTGGTGGGCGATCCTTCTACCGGATATGCCATTACCGAAGAAGATCTCCCTCGGATTTTTGCAGAATATGAAACCTTGGCCAAAGAGTTGATCCAGCGAAAAAAAGAAGGAAAGGGCTTTAACTTTTTCCATTTTATGCTGGACCTGGATCAGGGTCCCTGCGCCATCAAACGGTTGCGGGGCTGCGGCTGCGGAAACGAATATGTGGCAATCACCCCGGACGGCGACATCTATCCCTGCCATCAGTTTGTGGGGATGGAGAATTGGAAAATGGGCTCGTTGTACGACGGCAGCTTTGATTTTAAAATGAAAGACATGTTTGCCCGGGCAAATGTCTACGGTAAGGAATCCTGCAAGGACTGCTGGGCGAAGTTTTACTGCAGCGGCGGATGCAATGCCAATAACCTCCAATATGCGGGGGATGTGCACAAGCCCCACAAGCTGTCCTGCGAGCTGGAGAAAAAGCGTCTGGAATGCGCTATTATGATCAAAGCGGCCATGGCGGACGAATAAAGTGAAATTACTTTACATCATTTGACCGCCTCAAATGAGGCGAATGGGGAAAGGAAGTTTAAATGGCATGAAACGGACGTTGGGCTTTATTGGCGCGGGGAATATGGCCTCCTCGATCATTTCAGGCGTCGCGGGCGGGGAAGCCTCCGGCGTGGAGCAGGTTCTGGTCTACGATTTGGACGCAGCCAAACCGCAGAGGCTTGCCGGGAAATTTTCCCTCGTACGGGCCTGCGCCGGAGCTCAGGAGGTCGTTTCCCGCGCGGATGTTTTGGTTTTGGCGGTCAAGCCACAGAACTTCGAGCAGGTGCTGGCGGAGATCGCTCCGGCGGTAAACCGGGAGGCAGTTGTTGTTTCCATCGCCGCAGGGATTCCGGCTTCCTACATCAAGTCCCAGCTTGGATTTGACGCTAAGGTGGTGCTGGTCATGCCCAATACGCCCCTGATGCTGCGGGAGGGTGCCACGGCCCTGAGCCGGGTGGCCCCAACTGGAGAAGAGGAATTTCAGTTTGTCAAGGGTCTGTTTGCCCAAAGCGGAGTGGCCTGCGAAATTGATCCCGGCCAGATGAACGAGATTATCGCCGTCAACGGCAGTACGCCCGCGTTTATCTATCTGTTTGCCAAAGGATTCCTCGCCTATGCGAAGCGGGAGGGGATTGACGATCAGGCTGCGCTGGCCCTGTTTAGCCAGACCCTGATTGGAAGCGCTAAAATGCTTACCGATTCGGGCTTGTCGGTAGACGAACTGATCAAGATGGTCAGTTCCCCCGGGGGAACCACCCTGGCGGGCCTGCAGGCCTTTTACGACCACGGTTTTGAAGGGGAGATCCTGGACGCCTGTGAACGTTGTGTCAAGCGGGCGTATGAGTTGAGCAAATAGCCGAATAACCAGAGCCCTCCGCGCATACATATGAATCAAAGCAGATGATGCTGCGCCTCAAATTTCCGCAGCCTTTTCCGAGTGCTGCCCCAAATGTGGACAACCGCCGGACAGGCCGGATATTTTTTGGACAGGTAAGCGGCAAATACAATGCGCGGAGGATTCAAAATGTTTGGGACAAGAAATCTTGCGGACGAAACGGGAGCGGTTGTCAAACTGGCCGGGAAAAACCGTTTTTTGCTGGTATTATTTTTGTTGTTTTTTTTCGGAGTGGTGTACGGTGCGCTGGTAATCAGCCAAGGCTCCCGTCAATTAATGGACACCCTGTCGTTTATGACCGATAATTTTTTGTCGCTGCGGTCGGAACAGTCCCTGCTTCAGACCTTTTTCCGATCGTTTGGCATGCACCTGGGGATGATGGCGGTGCTGTATGTGATGGGGTTTTCCGCGATCTCTCAGCCGGTTTCCCTGTTTATCCCTGCTTTTTATGGCCTGGGATTCGGGCTGTCGGTCGGGTATCTGTATTCCTCTATGGGAGCCAAGGCGATTCTGGTAACTGCGGTCATTATATTGCCCCATGCAATGATTTCCACTGTGGCGTTAATTTTGGCGGTTCGGGAATCCGTCCGGCTTTCCAATTTGTTTTTAGCCGGGTTTGTCCCGAAACTCACCGGTTCGGTCAGCCTAAAAGCGGTAAAGCTGTATTCGGTAAAATATCTGATCCTTCTGCTGTTTATGCTGTTGGCCTCGTTTGTGGACGGTGTCTTTACCTTTTTATTCGCCCGCTTTTTCTAAGCGGTACGTAGGGCGAAAAAATGTTCATAGAACGTTTCTTGACAAACAGCGGCAAGTTTCGCATAATAATACTGTTTAGGATCCAATTGATTGAATGTTGTCTGGATGTATGTCCGGACAGGATGTGAAAAGCTGGAGGTATTGAAAACTTATATGGGGAATTTTTTCAAGGTCAACCGCTTTGAAGAGGCCGGTCCCGGCGTCGATAAGGGACAATCCAATAAAAAGCGCTTTTTTTTGTTTTGGGAAATCATCATCCGAAAATTTTGGAAGCTGATTTTGCTGAATCTTTTGTATGTGCTGTTCTGTATTCCCATTGTGACCATTGGTCCGGCGACTGCGGCGTTTACCTATGTGCTGCGCAATTTCTCCCAGGAGGAACACGCTTTTATCTTGGGGGATTTCATCGACGCGTTCAAGAAAAACTTTAAGCAGGCTTTTGCTATGGGGTTGATTGACCTTGTAGCGATTGTAATGCTGATTGTGGCGGTTCCGTTTTACTATGATGCTCTAAAGGCCGGCTGGTTTTATTACATTCCCTTCATTATGTGTTCCGGCGCGGGACTGGTGGCTCTGTTCATGAACTATTATGTTTATCTGATGATCGTTTCGCTGGACTTAAAGCTCAAGGATATTTTGAAAAACGCGTTTGTGTTGTCCTGTGTTTCCTGGAAGACCAACTTAATCACCACGTTCTTTTTGGCGGTGATCCTGATCCCGGCCGTACTGTTTTACTCGATTGGAATTCCTGTCTTTTTGCTGATCGGTTTTTCTTTTGTGGGCATGATCGTATGCTTTAACTCTTATCAATATATTCTCAAATATGTGGTAGAGCCTTATTATGAGGAACAGCGCGCGCTTCATCCTGAAGAATATGCGGAAAAAGAAAAACAGGAAATGGAAGATGTGATTTTTGAGGATATCGGCACCAAAGAGGTGAAGATACAGCCGCAGATCCATAAGGGCAAAAAAGGAAAAATGATTCGATAAAAGAGTTGACAAATCGACAAAACACTGCTATAATATTTTACAGTGTTTTGAGTGCGGGTTTAGCTCATCTGGTAGAGCGCCACCTTGCCAAGGTGGAGGTAGCGAGTTCGAGCCTCGTAACCCGCTCCAAAAGGGAAGAGAAGGCGGTACTTTGTACTGCCTTCTCTTTTTTACCTTCTCGGATGCCTTGAAAAGGTCGAAAAAAGTCGGGAAACAGAAAAAATCTGCAACGATGTAGCCAGCCATTTCATCACGAATTTTACACCTGGGGGACAGGACTCTTTGAAAAGAAGGCCGTTTGGCCAATGCAAGGTGCAAGAGGCGCTTTTTTACTTTGTTTTGACCGATTGCGCGCTTTTTTCAAACCAGTCCTAGACAAACTTTTCTTGCATGCGCTTTTTTAAAAAGAGTATACTGATATTTATAGTGTGCTTTGTATGGCGCAACCAGTAATACGCCGCACTGTCCGGCGGCAAAGGGGTGTTGTAAGTATGAAAGGCGATTTGCATTGCCATACCAAACTGTCCGACGGGTCGCAGGGAATTGAAGAGGTGATCGCGTTTGCAAAAAGAACCGACCTTGATTTTATTTCTCTGACCGATCATGACACCATGGCGTCCTTTTCCAGAGCTAAGATTCTGGGGGAGCGATACGGCGTTCAGGTAATCCCAGGGGTAGAGCTTTCTGCCCATGACAACGCGCGGGACCGCAAGGTTCACATCCTGTGCTATATGCCTATCAAACCAGATCGGCTGGAGGGGCTGTGCAACAAAATCTGTGACAACCGGAAGAAAGCCGCCAATGAAATGGCACGGCAGGTGATGAAAATCTTCCCGATCACGCCCGAGTGCATTACCAAATATTCTTCCAGCTCCCAAAGCGTGTATAAGCAGCATATTATGCACGCGCTGATGGATGCCGGCTTTACGACACGAATTTATGGCAACCTGTTTAAACAGCTGTTTGACCCGGAGGAGGGCTCTTGCTATGTGGGCTGTGAGTGCCCGGATGTATACGATGTGCTTAAGCTGGTCCACTCTGCGGGAGGGATCGCTGTGCTGGCGCACCCGGGGGTGTACAACAGCTATGACCTGATGGAAGAACTGTGCCAGAAAAAGCTTTTGGACGGGATTGAGGTCTGGCATTCCCGCAACAAGCCGGGGGACGATGAGATGCTGCTTCAGGTGACCAAGCGCTATGGTCTGATCGCCACAGGAGGATCGGACTACCACGGCATGTACGGATCTCGTCCCAGTCCGGTGGGTAGATGCTTTACCCCCGGTGAATCCATTGAAGCGCTGTTTGCCCTGCATGAACAAAAGCAGGCGGAATAACCAATACTCATTCATCAATTGGAGGAAATCCACATGGACGTCAAAGAACTCGCAGTACAAAAGCATAAAGAGTGGAAGGGCAAGATTGAAATCATTCCCCGCGCTCCCATCACCAACCGGGAGGAACTCTCGGTGGCGTATACCCCCGGCGTGGCCCAGCCCTGTCTGGAAATCCAAAAAGATCCTGCCCTCAGCTATGAGCTGACCCGCCGGGGGAACCTGGTAGCTGTGATTACCGACGGCACCGCCGTGCTGGGATTGGGGGACATCGGCCCCGAGGCCGCTATGCCGGTTATGGAGGGAAAGTGTGCGCTGTTTAAGGCTTTTGCGGACATCGATGCGTTTCCTCTGTGCGTAAACAGCAAGGACGTGGACGAAATTGTCCGCACTGTGGAGCTGATTGGCCTGAGCTTCGGCGGTATCAACCTGGAGGACATTGCCGCGCCCCGCTGCTTTGAAATTGAGCAAAAGCTCAAAGAACGCCTGGATATCCCGGTGTTCCACGACGACCAGCACGGTACGGCGATCATCGCATCGGCGGCGCTGATCAACTCCTCACGGCTGACCGGAAAGCCCCTTTCCTCCATGACGGTGGTCATCAACGGCGCGGGCGCAGCTGGCATCGCCATTGCGAAGCTTTTTCTTCTGCTGGGGATTGGTGATGTGATTCTGTGCGACAAGGACGGCATTCTGCATCCGGGCGCCCAGGGGATGAATCCCGCCCAGCGGGAAATGACTGCCATCACCAACAAAACCGGCAAATCCGGGAGCCTCGCCGATGCCCTTGCGGGAGCGGACGCGTTTATCGGCGTCTCCCGTCCGGGGCTTGTGACGCCGCAGATGGTATCCACTATGGCGTCCAAGGCGGTGGTGTTCGCCATGGCAAACCCCGTTCCCGAAATCATGCCGGAGGATGCCAAGGCGGGCGGCGCGTACATCGTGGGAACCGGGCGCAGCGATTTTCCCAATCAGGTCAACAATGTCCTGGCGTTTCCCGGTATTTTTAAAGGCGCGCTGGCAGTTCGGGCAAAAGACATCACGGAAGAGATGAAGCTTGCAGCCGCTTACGGAATCGCGGGAATTATCTCAGACAACGAACTTCGCCCCGACTATGTGCTGCCCGACGCGTTTAATCCCAAAGTGGCAGAGGCCGTGGCCAAAGCCGTGGCGGACAAAGCGGTGGAGCAGGGGCTTGCCCGGATTAAATAGCGGAACGAATCCAGGAGGGACTTGAACATGACCTATCATTTTATACCCAAAGGCGTCTGTTCCCGATCCATTGATTTGGAACTGGACGGAGACATCATTCGGGATGTTCGTTTTGAAGGCGGATGCAACGGAAATCTGAAGGGAATTTCCGCGCTGGTGATTGGACAGCGTGCGGAAGATGTGGTGGATAAGCTGGAAAACATCCAGTGTGGGCACAAGGGCACTTCCTGCCCGGCCCAGCTTGCGCAGGCGCTGATGGAAGCGCTACAACAGCAGATGGCCGTCCGTCCGTAAAAGAAGAGAGGGGGATCGTCGGTGTCGGATTATTTGGATGACGATGATGTAAAGGTGTTGGACTTTTCAGACTCAAAAAGCTCTTCTGACGATGTGGAAGAGCTAATCGACGATGTTCAGGAGCAAAAACAAAATGGAAATCTGGATAAGGCCCGTCAGCTTGGGGAAGATCTTGCCGGCGAGGTGGATTCCAACGATGGGGAGTTTATCTTTGGCCTGGACCAGCAGGAAAGCGGAGATATCATCTGCCAACGGAGGCTTTTATTGGCTTTTGTAGTCACCTACGGACTGGATCGTTTCTGTGTCAACTCCCTGATTGCCAAGACCGCGCAAAACACCTTTTTGGAAACCATTCAGCAGGCCTCTCCCAGCATATACAAGGACATCAATCAGCAGGGAGCGTTTTCCTATTATTACTTGTGTGTGCGGGATGGGGAAACGCCGGCGGATGGAGTGGGCAAAACATTTGCGGAGCTGTGCGGCAGAAAGGGCGACTGTGTTTATGCGAAGCTGGGCGCGGCGCTGTACGAGTATTTTCTCACGGTTGTGGAACAGCGGGTCATATCCCTGCGGTTTCAGTAAATACTATAAGGAATAGAAGGAGAGGGCTCCTTTTCCAGTCAGCGCCGCCGGACTGGAAAGGGGCTTTCTTTCTATACGGCACAGGGCGAAGGAAAGGTGTGAACGATTGTGTGGGCAAATGAAAGCGTTTTTTACCAAATTTATCCCTTGGGATTTTGTGGTGCTCCAAAAGAAAACGACGGAAAACTGGTTTCCAGAATCCACCGGGTAAACGATTTTCTGGATCATCTGGAACGGCTGGGGATCGGCGCAGTGTATTTTTCGCCGGTGTTCCAGTCTGACCGGCACGGCTACGACACTCGAGACTATCGGGTGATCGACTGCCGACTGGGCACAAACGAGGATTTTTCCAGGGTGTGCGCCGCCCTGCATCAGCGCGGTATCCGGGTGGTGCTCGACGGCGTGTTTCACCATGTAGGACGGGGATTCTGGGCGTTTCAGGATGTTTTAAAAAACCGGGAACAATCCCCGTATAAAGACTGGTTTTTCATCGACTTTCACGGTAATTCCAGCTATAACGACGGGCTATGGTACGAGGGCTGGGAGGGACACTATGAGCTTGTCAAGCTTAACCTGCGCAATCCTCAGGTGGTGGAGCACCTGTTTTCCTGCATCCGCCTGTGGGTGGAGCAGTTCGGTATCGACGGACTTCGTCTGGACGTGGCCTACTGCCTGGATCACGACTTTTTAAGACAGCTTCGAAGCTTTTGCGACTCCCTGAAAGAGGAGTTTTTCCTAGTTGGGGAGGTGCTGTTTGGGGATTACAACCAGATCATGAATCCGCAGATGCTCCACAGCTGTACCAATTACGAATGCTACAAGGGCCTGCATTCCAGTTTTAACAGCAAAAATCTATTTGAGCTATCCCACTCCCTAACCCGTCAATTCGGGCCGGAAAACTGGACGCTGTACAAGGGAAAGCACCTGCTGTGCTTTGTCGACAACCACGACGTGACCCGGGCCGCCAGCATTTTGCAGGAAAGGCGGAACCTCCCGCTGCTGTACGCGGCGTTGTTCGGCATGCCTGGAATTCCCTGCCTGTACTACGGCAGCGAATGGGGAATCGAGGGGGAGAAGTCTCAAGGGGACGACGCACTCCGCCCGGAAACGCCAACTCCCCGCTGGGACGAACTTACCGGCTGGATCGCCAGGCTTTCAGAAATTCACCAGCGGGAAAAGGCATTGTGCTTCGGCGGCTACGCCCCTGCGGTACTCACCAATCGACAGCTGGTCATGGAGCGCAGTTTTGAGGGCGAAACGGTTTTTGTGGGGATCAATTTGGACGATCAGCCCTATCCGTTTTGCTTGAACCGTGGACAGGGAACCGATCTGCTGACCGGTGAGCCGGTGGATTTATCTGCACCCATGGAGCTTCCGGCGTTTGGAGCCGGATTTTGGAAAACAATGGGATGACAAACACCCCTATGAGGAAAGCTTTCCTCATAGGGGTGTTTTGATCGTTCCTTTATCCATTTCGTGCCCGGTTTCGCATGGAGTCAAATCGGAACTGCCTGCATGTTCTCGTTGCAGAATGGTATGAATTAAAATCCGGTTCGTTGCTTACAGGTAAAGCTGTTTACCCTGACCTGGAAAACCGTGACAGAATTTGCCTGCTTTTGTGTAAAGGTAAAATCCTTTCCGGCTTGGTGTTGCATCAACAGGGAAAGGGCATTCTGTTTTTCACGTACATCCTCCACGATGGAAACGGTTCCGGTTCCGACAATACTGGAAAACCGGTAGCCGTAGCTGCAAGCGGTTTCGCCAGGAATCAAGTTGTGATCGCAGTCCATCTCGAACCCAACCCGGGGATTTTTTCGAATCAGATCCAGCTTGCGTCCTTCGTCGGCGCAGTGAAAATAGAGAGTCAGCACATCCTCCTGATAACTGTAACCGAAATTCATTGGTACGATGTAAGGACTTTCAGGGGCGACAATGGCAAGGCGGCAAACTTTACACTTCTGGATCACGGAATGAATGGTCTCCCATTCCGTCACCTGGCGGTCGTTTCTTCGCATGGTAAAAACCTCCTTGCTGCTATTATACTCCGCAGTCGATTTTATCGAGAATCCCACTCAGTTTTGCCAACAGGATTCCATAGTTTGTCACCGAAACCCCGGCAGATACCAGGCGGGAGATTCTCGACAGCACGTACCGGCGGTTAAACATGCACGCGCCGCACTGCACGGCCAGGCTATACGCTGAAAGATTCTCAGGAAGAACAGGGCCGCTGATCACGTCGATCTGCAGGCCCTTTCCCACCCGTTTACGAAGCAGGGCGGGAATTTTTTTCCGGCCGATATCCCCGTCCAGGGGATTGTGGGTGCAGGCCTCCAAAATCAGAACCCGGTCGGTCTCCTTTAATCTGTCGACTGCCTTTACTCCCTCCAGATAGGTGTGGATGTCCCCTTTGTACCGGGCCATGAGAACGGAGAAGGAGGTGAGCATGCTCTGCTCCGGCTTGTTCTCATACACAAAGGGAAACACCTGTGAATCGGCGATGATGAGCTTGGGAGGATGTTTGAGGGCGCTCAGGGCGGGAACCATTTGGTCAGTGGTGACCACCGTCACCAGCGCTTTTAGATCCAGCAAATCCCGGATGGTCTGTACCTGGGGCAGGATCAGCCGCCCCTTGGGCGCCTGGATATCCTGGGGAGCTACCAGCAGTACGCTGTCCCCGGCGTTCACCAGGTGTCCGGTGATGCTGCTAAGCTCGGTGTCCCGTCCAATGATCTCGATCAGCCGTTTTTTCAGCTCCTCGATGCCGGTATTGTTTACAGCGCTCACCGGAAGGGGAGAGAGCGCTTTCAGCTCATCGGGAATGTTTGCAGACAAATCGGACTTATTGAACACACAGATGGTTTTCACCTTGCGGGCGGATAACTCCTTCATCCAGCGGAGCTCCTCTTGAATATCGGAACGTCCGGCGGAAAAAACCAGCACCGCCACGTCGATTTTATCCAAAACCTCCCGGGTTTTGTTCACCCGGATGTTTCCCAGCGTCCCGGTGTCGTCAAAGCCCGCCGTGTCAATAAAGACCACCGGACCGACGGGAAGAAGCTCCATGGGCTTGTACACCGGATCGGTGGTGGTGCCCGCCACACTGGACACCAGGGCGATGTCCTGCCCGGAAAGGGCGTTTACAAGCGAGGATTTCCCGCTGTTGGCCGCCCCGAAAATGCCGATGTGAACTCGTTCCCCCATGGGGGTTTCCTGTAGGGAATTGACTGCCATTGGCGCGCCTCCTTTTCAATGACGGGGGAATTAAAAGCGGAAATCCCGTTCCCCGGCGGCAATTTTGTCCAGGTTTTGCAAGGTGATCGTCTTGACTTTTTCGTTGGTGATGTGCTTGACCTCCTCCTCAATTACCTGGTCGATGTATTTCGCAGTTTGCGCAGAGGCGTAGTCCTCCCGATATTCCTTTAAGGTCATCAGGGCGTTGGGCTGGCAGACGTTGCAGATCTGCCCGGCTTTGGCAAGCGACATAAACCGGTCGCCGGTGCGCCCCTCCCGGTAACAGGCGGTGCAGAAGCTGGGAACGTAGCCGCTTTCACACAGCCATCCGATCACCTGATCCAGGGTGCGGTGGTCGTTGACCTCAAACTGGGCGGTGTCCTCCCGCTGTTCGCCGCTGCCGTCCGCGTAACCGCCGATTCCAGTGCTGGAGCCGCCGCTGACCTGGGACACGCCCAGGCGGATGACCTGGGCTCTCAGCTCGGGGGACTCCCGGGTGGAGATGATGATGCCGGTGTAGGGGACGGCGCACCGGAGGATAGCCACCGCTTTTTTAAAGTCCTCGTCGGACACCGCGTGGGGATATACCTCGTCCACGCCCTCCGCCGGGCGGATACGGGGCACGCTGATGGTGTGGGGGCCCACGCCGTGGACGTCTTCTAAGTGCTTAATGTGAAGCATCATGGCCACCATGTCGTAGTGGTGGTCGTACAGTCCCAGCAGTGCGCCGATGCCCACGTCGTCAATGCCGCCCTCCATGGCCCGGTCCATCGCCTCAGTGTGGTAGGCGTAGTTGTGCTTGGGTCCCTTGGGATGCATGTACTCATAGGTGGGCTTGTGATAGGTTTCCTGGAACAGAATATAGGTGCCGATGCCGGCCTCTTTGAGCTTGCGGTAGTTTTCCACCGTGGTGGCGGCGATGTTGACGTTCACCCGGCGGATGGCTCCGTTTTTATGTTTGATGCCATAGATGGTCTTAATGCTTTCCAACACATACTCGATGGGACAGTTGACCGGGTCTTCGCCGGTTTCCAGGGCCAGGCGCTTGTGTCCCATGTCCTGAAGGGCAATGACTTCCTTTTCAATTTCCTCCTGGGAAAGCTGTTTGCGCTGCATTTCGCAGTTGGCGTTGTGGTATGCGCAGTACCGACATCCATTGACGCAGTAGTTGGACAGATACAAAGGCGCAAACAGCACAATCCGGCGTCCGTAAATGTGCAGTTTGATCTCCTCCGCAATGGTGTAAAGGCGTTCGATCACTTTGGGATCGTCGCACTTGAGCAGTAAAGCCACCTGCCGGTGGTTGAGTCCTTTCATGGAAGCTGCCTGGGCTAAAATTTTCTCGATTTCCTCCCTATTATCCTTGTTTTTTACGCCGTAGTCCAGGGATTCTAGAACTTCTTGGTCGCTGATAAATTCCTCCGCGTTGGGAGATTTCGAATTATACATAAAACAACAGCCCTTTCTTTCACTTTATAAAGATATTTTTTTATTCACCGTTTGCCAAACTTATACGGGATCTAGTCCCAGCGTGCGCAGGCTTTCCTCCAGAGCCCTGCGGTCTCCGGGAATATCCAGCTTTTCCGCCTTGGGAGAAGGATAGATTTCATATAACTGTTGGAATTCCGGAGGCGTGACCTTTTTCATAATCACGTTGGCGCCGCAGGAGAACACATGCCGGTTTTCCGCTTGATTAAGTACCCCCAGAGAGGTTGTCGCCGGCAGGTTTGCCTCCGGCAGCAAAAGCCTTGCCGCCGCCACCGCCCGGGCGGTCATCCGGGTGGAGCCGGGGGAACGGTCTTTGAGCTCCGTCTGGGGGTGGGGGATAAACGGCCCGATGCCCGCCATGTCGCAGGGAATCGAACGGAGCAAGAGCAGGTCTTTTGCGATGGTCGCGGCTGTCTGGCCGGGCAGGCCGATCATAAAGCCGCTGCCGGTTTCATACCCCAGTCGTTTAAGCTCCCGCAGACAGGCCACCCGGTTTTGAAGAGTCCCGCAAGGGTGTAAGGACGAGTAGATTTTCTCATCTGCCGTTTCATGTTTTAATAGGTAACGGTCCGCGCCGCAGGCTTTAAATTGGCGGTAGTCCTCAAAATCCCGTTCGCCCAGACTCAGGGTGACCGCAATGGAACACCGGCGTTTGATTTCCCGCAGGATTTCGCACACGGTGTCCGCTGTGAAGTAGGGATCTTCGCCGGACTGGAGGACAATGGTCTTGTAGCCTGCCTCCCACGCCCTGAGCGTCTGTTCCACAATGGCTTCCGGCTCCATCCGGTAGCGGCCGATTTTCGGGTTGTGGGAATTTAAACCGCAGTAACGGCACTGCCGGCGGCAGAAGTTGGAAAACTCCAGAATCGCCCGGATTCGCACCTCATTCCCAAACCGGGAAAGCTTGATTTTGTGGGCGAGGTCGAACAGCTCCTGTTCATGTTCGTCGGACATCAGGGGAACAAGATCCTCTTCCCGGGGAGAGTACCCCTTTTGCAGCGCGTCGAACAGCTCCGCCGGCCTCATTGTCCGTTCCCCTTGGATTTTGCAAACATGGATTTGACGCTGATCCCCGGGATCATCCCGAGCTTCCCGCTCAGGGAGGAGATCACCTGCTCCGGTGCATCTAAAACGATGGTGATGACACTGATCTCCCGGGAGCGGTAGGGGATTCCCATCCGGCCCACAATGTACTGGGAATGCTCGTGGAGCAATTCGTTGACCGGCCCGGCGGAGTCGATCTCCTCAATGATGATGCCGATGACAGCAAGGCGGTTTTCCATTGGCGTTCCTTCCTTTCCAAGAACAAAATGCCCCTTGGGGCGCAGGCATTCTGCGCCCCAAGGGGCAAAAATTGACACAGATGGACCGCCAGGCGGTCTATGGGTGCAATCTTATTCTCAGGACGAACCTTCGATATCAGAATGCGAATATACATCCAGTTTACCATACTTGTTCAAAATTTTCAAGGCGTTCCTCACAGGGAGAAGGGGAGAGAGGGCCAAATTTATTCCAGTTCCAGCGCACCGGTGTAAAGCTGATAGTAAGTACCTTTTTGCTGGATCAGATCGTCGTGGTTTCCGCGCTCGATGATGCGGCCGTGTTCCAGCACCATGATCGCGTCGGAGTTTTTGACGGTGGACAGACGGTGGGCTATGACAAACACCGTGCGGCCTTTCATCAGCGCGTCCATGCCTTTTTGCACGATGGCTTCGGTTCGGGTGTCAATGGAAGAGGTCGCTTCGTCCAGAATCATCACAGGCGGGTCGGCAACCGCCGCCCGCGCGATGGCCAGCAGCTGCCGTTGGCCTTGGGACAGGTTCGCTCCGTTGCCGGAAAGGGGCGTTTCATATCCCTTGGGGAGCCGGGTGATAAAGTCGTGCGCACCCGCCAGCTTGGCGGCGGCGATACACTCGTCGTCCGAAGCGTCCAGCCGGCCGTAACGGATGTTGTCCATCACCGTGCCGGTAAACAGGTTGGTGTCCTGCAGCACGATTCCAAGTGACCGCCGCAGATCAGCCTTTTTGATCTTGTTGATGTTGATGCCGTCGTAGCGGATTTTTCCGTCCGCGATATCGTAAAAGCGATTCAGCAGATTGGTGATGGTGGTTTTTCCGGCTCCAGTGGAACCCACAAAAGCCACCTTTTGTCCAGGTTTTGCGTATAGGCTAACGTTGTGGAGCACTGTTTTTCCGGGCTCATAGGCGAAGTCCACATCAAACAGGCGGACATCGCCAGTCAGGCGGGTATAGGTCACGCTGCCGTCGGCGGAATGAGGATGCTTCCACGCCCAGATTCCCGTGTGTTCTTCGCATTCCACTAGCTGGCCGTCCACTTCTTTGGCGTTGACCAGGGTGACGTAACCGTCGTCAACCTCTGGCTGCTCGTCGATCAGGGCGAAGATGCGTTTGGCGCCCGCAAGGCCCATAACCACGGCATTCACCTGGTTGGACACCTGTCCCACGTTGCCGCAGAACTGTTTGGTCATGTTGAGGAACGGAACCACAATGCTGATGGAAAACGCAAGGCCGGAAATACTCACATTCGGTGCTCCGGACAGCAGCAGAACGCCGCCCACCAGCGCCACGATGACATACAGCACGTTGCCGATGTTCATCAAAACCGGCATCAGCACGTTGGCATACCGGTTGGCCTTTTCAGAATCTGAATACAGCGCGTCGTTGATGCGATCAAAATCGGCTTCCGCCTCCCGCTCGTGGCAGAACACCTTGACAACCTTCTGGCCGTTCATCATTTCTTCCACAAAGCCTTCGGTGCGTGCAATGGACTGCTGCTGGCGGATAAAGTATTTGGCGGACGCGCCGCCTACTTTCCGGGTGACCAGGATCATGACGGTTACACCGGCCAAAACCACCAGAGCCAGCCACAGGCTGTAGTACAGCATAATCGAGAACACGGTGATTACTGTGACTGCGGAAATCATTAGCTGGGGAAAGCTTTGGGAGATCATCTGGCGCAGGGTGTCAATATCGTTGGTGTAATAGCTCATCACATCCCCATGGTTGTGGGTGTCGAAGTATTTGATGGGCAGATCTTCCATGCCGTTAAACATCTTTTCCCGCAGCTTTTTTAACGATCCCTGGGTGATAATCGCCATCAGCTGATTAAAAGCGAATGCAGCCAGCAGCGACAACACATAAAAGACCACCAGAACGGAAACGAGTCCTAAAATCTGTCCGGAGACAGCGGCCCAGTCGCCGGTTTTCCAGCTTTGCTCCACCGCCGCAATGATTTTCTGCATAAAGATCGACGGAATTGAGCTGACCACAGCGCTGAACAGGATGCAAAAGACCACGACCGGCATCATCACCGGATAAAATTTCCAAAGGGTTTTCATCAGGCGCAGTAAAATGCCTTTTTCCGCCTGGGTTTTTGGGGTGTTATTCCTGCTCATTGTCATCACCTGCCTTGTTCTGTGAAGTGTAAACCTCGCGGTAAATCGGGCTGGTTTGGAGCAGCTCCTCATGAGTTCCCACCGCGCTGACCGCGCCTCCGTCCATAACGATGATCCGGTCGGCGTCCTGTACCGAAGCTGTGCGCTGTGCAATAATCAGCTTGGTGGTCTCGGGGATGTATTCCCGAAACGCCTTGCGAATCAGTGCGTCGGTGCGGGTATCCACCGCGCTGGTGGAATCATCCAAAATTAGGATTTTCGGCTTTTTCAGCAGCGCTCGGGCGATACAGAGCCGCTGCTTCTGTCCGCCGGACACGTTGGTGCCGCCCTGTTCGATGTAGGTGTCGTATCCCTTGGGGAACTGGCGGATAAAATCGTCCGCCTGGGCAAGCTTACAGGCCTCCACCAGCTGTTCATCGGTGGCGTTTTGATCGCCCCAACGAAGATTTTCCTTTATGGTGCCGGAAAACAGCACGTTCTTTTGCAGCACCACTGCAACCTGGTTGCGAAGTACTTCCAGGTCATACTCGCGGACGTCCACACCTCCTACCCGAACCGTTCCTTCGGTGGCGTCGTACAGCCGGGAGATCAGCTGGATCAGCGAGGACTTGGAAGAACCCGTTCCTCCGATGATTCCGATGGTTTCACCAGAATGGATATGAAGGTTGATGCCTGAAAGTGCCATTCGCTCGGCTCCCTTGGAGTACTGGAAGCTCACATTGTCAAAGTCGATGGAGCCGTCCACAACGTCTGTAACGGGAGCTTTGGGGTTATGCAGCGCGCTTTCCTCCTGCAACACCTCCACAATACGCTTGGCAGATTCGCTGGCCATGGTAATCATAACGAACACCATAGACACCATCATCAGGCTGCTTAAAATCTGAAAACTGTAGGTGAGCAGGGCAGACATCTGTCCCACATCCAGCTGAAGGCCCTGGCTGGTAATGACGGTGTAAGAACCAAAGGACAACACAAACACCATCACTGCGTAGATACAAAACTGCATCAGCGGGTTGTTGAGCGCCAGAATCCGTTCTGCACGGGTAAAATCCGCACACACATCCTGTGCGGCCGCACCGAATTTTTTCTTTTCAAAATCTTCCCGGACATAGGATTTGACCACGCGCATCCCTTGAATATTTTCCTGGACGGAGTTGTTGAGCGCGTCGTATTTTTTAAAGACCCGTTTAAAAAGCGGCATGGTCTTCCGAATGACCCAAAACAGGCCGAAGCCCAGAACTGGAACCACCAGCAGAAAGATAACAGCCATTTTTCCACCCATGACAAACGCCATGATAAATGCAAATAAGAGCATCAGCGGACAGCGAATCGCCGTACGGATAATCATCATGTATGCGTTTTGCACGTTGGTGACGTCGGTGGTCAGACGCGTGACCAGCGAAGAAGTGGAAAATTTATCAATGTTTTCAAACGAATACGTTTGAATCCGGTAAAACATATCTTTCCGTAGGTTGCGGGCAAATCCGCAGCTTGCGGTGGCGCAGGCAGAGCCGGCCAGCGCTCCAAAGGTCAGGGAAAGAGCAGCCATCACCACCAGGATGATACCGTAATACGCGATTGTCCCAATGGAACAACCCGCTTTAATTTCGTTGACCAGATTTGCAATGATAAATGGGATGATACATTCCAGCACGACTTCGCCGGACACCAGAATCGGCGTTGCCAGCGACGATTTTTTATATTCTCGTATGCTTTTTGCCAGTTGTTTTAACATCCAATCAACCTCTCTTTCTAAATTTTAGTTGGAATCAAACGATTGCCAAAACGCTTACAAGGGCGGAAACAGAATGTGTCAGGAGCTTAGGTTTTCAGACATCTTCCGCACGACCCGTACAAACAATTGAAGCTGCTCAGGATCAATTCCCCTGGTCAGCATCTGTTCGGTTTCCCGAATGCATGCATGCATTTCCTGCTGAATGGCGGCGGCTTTGTCCGTGGGGACCAGGCTTTTCAGCCTGGCGTCGTAAGGAACGGATTCCCGGCGGATCATCTCATTTTTTTCTAAAAGCTGTAAGATCCCAGTGGCGGTGGAACGGCGCATTCCAAAAACTTCTTCCAGATCCTTCTGAAAAACCGGCTGTTCCTGACAGTGATCTATGATGTAATGAAGCATTCGGCCCTGCACTCCGGTCACGCCCATGTTGGCAAGCCGCGCGTCCATACGCCGTTTGATCTGGTGCGCCAACTGGTTGATCCAACGTCCAATATCGTCCTCAGTTTTCATAAGCCCCTCCTGACCATCTTGTTAGCATCCTAACATATTATAGCACGGAGATAGAATTTGTCAAGAATTGTTTTTTCGCCTTTTTTATCTTGATTTTTTACAAGGCAGGCCGGTTGTCAAACATGGATTAATAATACCCAAAGCGTTGGCGCTTCAAAACAAATCGGCCGCATGTATCATATGTTTGGAATGGGAAAGCGACGTTTTGTTGTTGTAAGTTGCATTCTGCTTTATAGATTCTTGTGGATCTTGAGGAATTCATTCTAATATGGTAAAATAGCCGCAGGCGACGATTTTACTGAATTTTATCTCCTTTGCCGCTGCCTGGCAAAGATGGACGAATTTTGCCATAACGCTTCGCTTTTATGGTATAATAAAACAAGTTTCTATTCCTTAATGATGAAAGATCGGATCAATGAAAAAACGGTGGGCAAGCGGCTCAACAAGCGTTGTGATGTGTAGCTAAATTAAAATAAAATTTGGTGAAATGGAGAGATATATCATGCTGTTTATCGAATATTCTAAGTGTACAACTTGTCAGAAAGCAAAACGATGGCTGGACGACAATGGCCTGCACTATACCGACCGCCCGATCAAAGAGGAGAACCCCACATATGAAGAGCTCAAAGTATGGCATAAAAAAAGCGGCCTGCCGCTGCGTAAATTTTTTAATACCAGTGGACTGCTCTATAAGTCCATGCAGCTGAAGGACAAGCTGCCAACCATGACCGAGGAGGAACAACTGCACCTGCTTGCCTCTGACGGCATGCTTGTCAAGCGTCCAATTTTGGTAGAAGGGGATATGGTTTTGGTTGGCTTTAAGCCGCAGGAATGGGAAAAGCAATTTGGCAGCAAGGCATAAACAGTATATGGACGGACCAAACACACAGTTTCCTGCCGGCTGGCCCCTTTTGTGCGACCGTCGACATGGAGAAATTTCCTAGCAAAATAGAAAACGACAGGAGAAGATGCAAGAAACGATTATACGATGTGAAAGCGAAAGCAGCAGGTGCTTTCGCTCTCTTGTTTGCCGCATAAGCAGGGGGAATACCGATTTGCCGGCGGCGGGTAAAGCTGTGGTTCATTATGGCCGTTGATAAAAGAGATTGACCTTGCTATTTCCAAAAAACAGGGAAAGGCTAGAAAAAATCAGAATGGAAAAATACGGATCATGAACAGATTCTCAAAATTGGAAATTGAAATTCAAAGAGGTGGCCGCCATGGACCTTACGTTCAAGACCGAAAATGGCAGATTTAATTATCGAGTTTGTGCAGTTATTGTAAACGAGAATAGGCTGTTGGCAATGCGTGATGAGAATTCACCATATTACTATCTGCCAGGTGGCAGAGTTGCTTTACATGAAACAGCTGAACATGCTGTTTTAAGAGAAATAAAGGAAGAACTGGAAATTGATGCGAAAATCATTCGTCCTTTGTGGTTCAATCAAGGCTTTTTCACGGAAGATGTCACAGGTGAACGGTTTCACGAATTGTGTGTCTATTTTTTAATGGATGTTTCACATACTGCTATTTTGAATAAAGGTGAAAAATTCCGAATGTATGAACGACACCATGTTCACGATTATGAATGGCTGGCATTTGAACGGCTGAAAAATGAATATCTTTACCCCATTTTCATAAAGGAGAAAATTTTTCATCTTCCAGACACGCTTGTTTTACAAGCTGAATTCGAATAGAACGAACATGTTCAACAGGACATTTTACGAAAGGGACACCGGATCCCTATGTTCGCAAGAAAAATTTTATGTTATGGTAATGAAAAAGCAGACAGGATGTATCCTGTCTGCTTTTGCTATGCGTCGCACTTCATCTTTCGCAATTCCTTATTCGGGAATCATCAAATCGACAGCATCGGATAAACCGTTGTGCTCAACGGTGGAATGCACCGAACAAAAAATAAATCGGTAACACAGGTGAATCTGATCTGCAAATTTTTCCCGTTCGCCATCGAGCAAATTGTGAAACGCCCAGGAGCTCATCAGAGTCAGATGATCGGCGTTTTGGCTGCCGTGTCTGTAATAGGAATAATAAACTCCCAAGCTGATTATTTGGCAGCACTCCTGCAAAATGGACTTTAACGGATACAGGGAAATCTGCTCGGTAATGCAGTCGATTAGTTCTTGCAGCAAAATCGAATTCTTTTTTGATTGACTTAATTTAAGTCTGTGCTGTACGGAGCCATCTAAACGATCAAAAGCCAGCAGAGCAGCGGGACGGACGATGAGCATCATAAGCTGCAGCGCGCTTAAATAAAGCTGGATGTTTTGCCGGCTCATTTTTCGCCAAAAGTCCTGTTTATCCACAGAGACAACTTTGCTTCCCAATCCGTTGTAGGTCTGCGTAAAACCAAGATGGCATAAACTTTTCAGAGCTCTTCGGATGGTGGAAACTGATACGCCGTACTGCACGGCAAGGGACGCCTCAGATGGAAGAAACTGATCCTGTGGATAAATACCCGTCCCAATTTTTTCAACAACATCCCGAGCGATTCTCTGATACAGCGGATAAAAATCCTCGCGGGAGTTCCAAGCAAATCGTTTCTCGTCCTGAAACGGAACATCGGGAAATTTTTCCCGGAGTTTTTCAAACGATTTTCGTACAGATTGGGTTAACAGATGGTAGGATTCTGAAAAATTTTTTTTGATTGTGTGATGATCGGCGTTTTGCAAATGGTTCAGAACCCAGGTGATGGTATGATTGTCCTCATAGGGTGAGTATTCGCTAATCGGTTGCTGGTGATCCAGAAAAAACGAAACTTCTCCATAGCTTTCGATGCGTGTGAGCAGAGGATCAAACAACAGGTTCCCCGACTTTTTTAAAAGATCATGAAGCAGCAGTGAAGCTGTTCTCCAGCGGCCTGGGCCCTGGTGCTTTTTACTGCGTTTTTGATGCGCCTGTTCGTAGTGTTCCAGACTTGTAACATTGACAGATTTGGTGCAAAAGGCGAGAATGTCAGGCATTATAATCTCCATAGTCTCATAGACGGCCAAAATAGACGCTTCCCGGCGCAGAATAGACTGGATATAACCGCGCTCTGAAAACAGCGGTTTATAAATGATTACCGTATTTTTACGCTCTTCTGTCTGGATCATCTGTTCCTCCCGCAGCAGCTTAAGAGCCTTCTTAACCGTCACGGTGCTCACGTGATAATAGAGGGAAAGCTGGCGTATCGACGGCAGCGAGCTCTTGTATTCTAGCGCACCGGACTGAATCTGCTTTTTCAGATCGTCGTAGACCAGTTGATATAAAGTTTTTCGCGACTTCAAGAATTCACCCCATAAGAAAAATGGATACCTATTTGTAAGTATACCCAATTTTCCCTTGTTAAACCGTCGGTGCGTTTTTACAATAATATTGTAAACAATACAATACAATTTAGGACCGATTGAAAAACTAGCTGCAGACCGAGTTATAAACAGGGAAAAACATTGAGAAATGATTCTTTGTCTGGCTGGTTTGCCTTTTACAACAACTGACACTGGTCTGCTTATCTGTGTACAAACCTAAAAATCCCGCACAGGATGACAGATTCACCAGGTGCGAGATTTCTGTTTTTTTAAATAGAGTTATTTTTAGATCTTTCTTATACCGGCTGCCCAAAAAGGGTAGGATAATATCAACTGCAATCAAACTTGGAGGAAATAAAATGGTACAAATAAGACAACATGCTGGAATAAATTTTGAACGGTATCTGAAAGATGAAGAAAAAAGCTCAGCTACAATTGAAAAATACCTGCGGGATGTGCGCAAGTTTTCTGAATTTCTAGCGGACAGGCCGTTGTGTAAGGAAGAGGTGATCCAGTATAAAGGCGTTTTGTCCAAGAAATATGCGCCCGCCAGTGTAAATTCTATGCTGGTATCCTTAAACGGGTTTTTGCGGTATTGCGGCAGAGAGGACTGTTGTGTCAAGCTTTTAAAAATTCAGAGGCAGATTTTTTGCCGGGAGGACAAGGAACTGACCAAAGCGGAATATCAGCGTCTGGTCAAAGCCGCAAAAAACGTGCGTCTTTCCCTGATTCTTCAAACCATCTGTGGAACAGGCATCCGAGTGAGCGAATTAAAATATATTACCGTGGAGGCAGTGCTGGCCGGCAAGGCAATGGTCAGCTGTAAAAATAAAACAAGGATTATTTTTATTCCTTCTCAGGTTCAGAAAAAACTCAGGGAATATATAAAAAGATCCGGCTTAAAAGCCGGACCGGTCTTTGTAAGCAGAACCGGAACTCCTTTGAACCGGTCCAACATCTGGCGGGATATGAAAGCACTATGCGCCCGGGCTCATGTTTCACCTCAAAAAGTGTTCCCACACAATTTGCGCCATCTGTTTGCCCGAACATTTTATTCCATTGAAAAAGATATTGTTCGCCTGGCTGACCTACTGGGACACAGCAATGTGGACACAACAAGAATTTATACTGTAGAAACTGGAACTCAGCATATCAGCCGGTTAGAACAGGTTCAAATCCTGCTTACAACATAATGTCGAATATGTTGTA
>CAJFTY010000027.1 GCA_904420045.1 Candidatus Metaruminococcus caecorum
CGGGAGATGAAAAACACTGGTGCCCTACGGGCAGTCGGGTCGGTGACCCGACAAGTGTTTTTCGGTAGCGTGTTCGACCCGAACACGCTATGCCCACCACATCTCGGCCCGGTCCTCGGTAATCAGAACCTCGTTGAGGAACGAGCAGGCTTTGGAAAGGCCCTCGTTGACGCTCATCAGGCTGTCTTCGTGTTCAATGCTGACCGCGTAGTCGTAGCCCACCATCCGCAGGGCGCTGATGATGTCCTTCCAGAACTTGTAATCATTGCCGTAGCCCACGCTGCGGAAGAACCAGGAGCGGCCCAGCTCATCCGAATAGGGCTTGGTGTCCAGAACGCCGTTGACCTCGATGTTCCGGCGGTTTAAGTAGGTGTCCTTGGCGTGGAAGTGGAAGATCGCCGGCCCCAGCTCTTTGATGACCGCCACAGGATCCATCCCCTGCCAGATCAGATGGCTGGGATCCAGGTTTGCGCCGATCTCGGGTCCTACCGCGTCCCGGATGCGCAGCACGGTTTCGGTGTTGTACACGCAGAAACCGGGATGGGGTTCAAAGGCGATTTTATTGACGCCGTGGTCTTTGGCAAACTTCACGAACTCTTTCCAGTAGGGGATCAGACACTGGTTCCACTGGTAGTCCAGAATGGTCAAAAATTCATCCGGCCAGGCGCAGGTCACCCAGTTGGAATAGGTGGCGTTGGGGCCGTCGCCGGGACAGCCGGAAAAGGTGTTGATCTGATGAAGGCCCAGCTTTTCCGCCAGCAGCACCGCCTGGCGCAGGTCGTGATCCGCCTGGGCGGCGATCTCCTTGTTGGGGTGCACCGGGTTGTTGTGGGTGGACAAAGCGGAGATTTCCATGCCGTGGCGGGCGATGGTCTCTTGAAACTCCTCCAGCGCCTTCTGGTCGTTCAGAAGGACGTCCGGGTCGCAGTGATCCTTGCCGGGGTTGCCGCCGCAGCCGATCTCCACCATTTTCACCCCGTGGGGTTTTAAGTATGCAAGGGCTTCGTCCAGGGGCTTTCCCCCCAGGAGTACGGTAAATACGCCTAATTTCATCGCGGGTCTCCTCCTAAAAATGGAATTTGTTCTTCAGGTTTTCCATGCTGCGGGCCAGGTCGGTCACGCCGTCGGGCTTGGGCTCGTCGTTTTCGATGATGACCCACTGGGCGCCGGTTTCCACCGCAGCGTCCAGAATTTGGGCGATGGTGTTTTTGCCTTCGCCCACCGCGGTGAGCTCGTGTCCGCCGTTGCCGTCCTTCAAATGGATCAGCTGGGGGCGGTGCTCCCGGATAAAGGCGGCGGGATCCACACCCGCCTCATGTGCCCAGTAGGTGTCGATCTCAGGCATCAGGTTTACCTCTTTGCAGCCGTCCAGCAGAAATTCCATCACGGTTTTGCCGTCCGCCTTCATGGTGAACTCGTGCTCGTGGTTGTGGTAGTGGAAGGAAAAACCGTCCGCTTTTAGCTTTCTGCCGATCTCTAAAAAGGTGTTCACCGCGGTGTGCGCCGCCTGTTCGTCGGGGAATTCATACCAGGGGATCACCACATGCTGGCAGCCGATTTCCTTTAAATAAGCGGTGGTGGCGTCGTAATTGTTGGCAAGCTGGTCCCAGGGGGTATGGGAGGACACCGCTTTGAGCCCCAGCCGGTCCAGATGGCCTTTGAGCTCGCCGGCGGAAAGGCCGCCGAAGCCCGCAAATTCCACGCCATTAAGGCCTAAATCGGCCACCTTTTCCAGGATGCCTACAAAGTCGTGCTCCATCTCCCGGCGCAGGGAGTATAATTGTACCGCAACGGGCAGTTTCATGTTGTTCACCTTCCCTTAATCAAAGAAAACAGGCTTGCCGGTTTTGTCCGATTCGTAGATGGCTTCCAGAATTTGGGTGACCACCATGGCCTGCTCGGGTTTTACGATCAGCTCCGAGCCGGTCTTGACGGCGTTGAGAAAGGTCTGAAGCTCCAGATCTTCGGGATTGGAACCGCCGCCGGAGAAAAAGGCCACGCCGCCCGCCTCGAAGGAGGGTTTTTCCACATACTGGCGGCCGTATTTGACGCCGTTGATCCGCAGGCCGTCCGCCATGTCCGCGCCCGCCTTGGTTCCGCACAGGGTGGTCTGGGCCTCCCGCACGTCCAGGGTGTTCAGCGCCCAGCTGGACTCCAGGGTAATCACCGCGCCGTCTTCCATAACAATGTACCCCATGGCAGCGTCCTCGACGGTAAACTGTTCAGGATCCCAGTCGCCCCAGGCGTTGGCGGTGTTGCGCTGCTGGCCCAGCTTTTTAAAGGTGTTGCCCACCACCATTTTGGGCTTGTAGTTGTCCATCATCCACAGGGTCAGGTCCAGTGCGTGGGTGCCGATGTCGATGAGGGGGCCGCCGCCCTGTTCTTCCTCGTTGAGGAACACGCCCCAGGTGGGAACCGCCCGCCGCCGGATGGCATGGGCCTTGGCGTAGTAAATATCGCCCAGCTCCCCAGCTTTGCAGGCTTCCTTCATGTACAGGCTGTCGGCACGGTAGCGGTTCTGATAGCCGATGGTGAGGACCTTGCCGGTCTCTTTGGCGGCCTCCACCATGGCTTTGGCCTCCGCGTAGGTTTTGGCCATGGGCTTTTCGCACATGACGTTTTTGCCCGCGTGCAGCGCGTCAATGGTGATAAAGCTGTGCTCCCGGTTGGGGGTCAATACATGCACATTGTCGATGCTCGCGTCTTTTAGGAGCTCCTTGTAATCGGTATACACCTTGCTGTCGGGGGTTCCGTACTGCTCTTTGGCTTTGACGGCGCGTTCTTCCACGATGTCGCAGAACGCCACCATTTCCACTTCGCTGTTGCGGGACAGCGCGGGCATGTGCTTGCCGTTTGCAATCCCTCCGCAGCCGATGATGCCAACTCTCAATTTTTCCATGATCCTACTTCCTTTCTAAACATACAAAAATTATTTATACGGTTGACGGGCAGACGTTGCCCGTAGAGTCACGAATCACCAGGTGATGGGGCAAAAACACCAGCTTTCCAGCGGTTTCCCGCCCGGACAGGCGTTCCATCAACAGGCGGATGGTTTCCTCCCCCAGCTCCCTGCGGGGCTGGGCCACCGAGGAGATTCCCGGCGTGTACACCCGGGCCAGGGAGGTGTCGTCAAACCCGATGACCGACAGGTCTTTCCCCACGGTCAGGCCTTGCTCCAGCGCGGCGCGGACCACGCCTACGGCGATGGAGTCCGCTACGGTGAACACCGCCGTAGGCGGCGTTTTTAAGGAGCGGAAAAACCCGAAGGAGTCCGCACCGTTGCGAAACCCGTAGGTCCCCCGGCGGATCAGTTCCTCCCGCAGGGGAATTCCTTTGTCCGCAAGCGCCCTGCGGTAGCCTTTTTCCCGCAGGATGCTGGACTCAAACTGGTTGTCGCTGTTGATCATCGCCACCTGGGTGTGCCCCAGGCCGAGCAGGTAGCTTACCGCCTCGTAAGCGGCCAGCTCGTTGTCGATGGATACCGCCGGAGCCACGGAACCCTCCTGGTACTCACAGCACTGCACCACCGGGTATTGGGACGCCAAAGCGTCAAACCGTTTTTTAGAAAGACTGGTGCTGAAAAACACCGCGCCGTCCACAAACTGGTCGTACAGCATGGTCAGCCTGCGCTTTTCGGAATCCGGGTCTCCGCCGGTGGCGCATGCCAGAATGGTATAGCCGTTTTTTTCGGCCTCGTCTGACATGCCGGTTAAGATCTGCGAATAAAAGGGGTTGGAAATGGTGGGCAGCACCACCAGGATTTTTTTGGTCCGGTTGGTGCGCAGGTTTCTGCCCAGGGCGCTGGGGTGATAGTCCAGTTCCTCCACCGCCCGGCGCACCTTTTGAAGGGTGCTTTCCGACAGTTGCCCCGGCGCGTTAAAGTACCGGGATACCGTGGCGACCGAAACCCCTGCTGCGGCGGCAACCTGCTTGATCGTTTTCATAATGCCCGTCCTTTCCCCACAAAATGTAAACGTTTACAGAGCTTCGCAAAAGGGAGGCGATCACAGGGGTGTGATCGCTAATGTAATCGTTTACGGATTTTAGTTTACCACACTGGAATTCAATGTCAATAGAATGGGAACAGGATTTTGAATTTCCCCATAGTGAACAAATCATGGGCCTATTTTTGGTCAGGATCACAAGGGAACACTGCTTTGCGCTGCTTTTTGCGTGGAAGGTGGTATCGGTTATCCTCCAGGACAATGGCGTTTTGGTATTTCCCCCCACTCATGTCCTTTTCCCAGTTTTTCTGGACAAACCGGATGAATTTTTTGATCGAAATTTTCTTCCAGTCGCTGGACCAGCCGTGGTTTCCCTCCATGTAAGAAACGGTGAACCGGTTTAAAACCACCGCTTCACAGTACGCCCCCGGATCGGAAATCGTCCGGTGAAACGCGTCCCAGAAATGCAGGGTATAATCCCGCCGCACCAGCCGGAATAGCTGTTTCAGCGTATGGTCATCGGGAATCCGGTCCATATAAAGCTGTTTTTCAATCCCGTTGATCCCATCCCGATCACAGGGGTTGATCTGAAAGCCCAGCGCTTGGATGTCTTTGTAAAGTTGCTCTGGCAGAACAGTTATTTCTTGTTCCATTAAAATTTTCTCCTTTACATTAATTTTTTATTATGAGCTTTGCGGGCAACAAAGCAAGGACTGCGTTTTACAGCAAACTGTCACAGATCGAACGAATACAGACGTTCCATTAAGCGCATAGCTGTTTGTATCGGTTCATCAATGGTTTACCTTTGTTTGCCTATCTGGTATACTGTCTATAAACCTAGACAGAGGAAAAAACTGGGAGGGGAATATTATGAAAAGATTGTTCGCGCTGGCGTTGTGCGCCGCCTGCCTGACGGGAATGTTCACAGGGTGCCAAAAAGAGGAGACGGAACCACAATATGAGATTTTAAAACCCGTAATCTACCTCTATCCGGAACAGACCACCGACGTCACCGTCAGGCTGGACTACAAGGGAAAGTTCACCTGCACCTACCCAGACTATCCCGCCGGCGGCTGGCAGGTCACCGCCCGGCCCGACGGCACGCTGACAAACAAAGCGGATGGCAAAGAATACTCCTACCTGTTCTGGGAGGGGGAGGACGATACCCAGTACGATCTGTCCCAGGGCTTTGTGGTCAAGGGTAGCGACACCCGGGCCTTTTTGCAGGAGAAACTTTCTTACCTGGGCCTGACCCCCAGGGAGTACAACGAATTCATCGTGTACTGGCTCCCCAAGATGGAGCAGAACTCGTACAATTTAATCGCCTTTCAGGGCAAGGCGTACACCGACGCCGCCAAGCTCACCGTCACCCCCGCGCCGGACAGCGTGCTGCGGGTGTTCATGACCTACAAACCGCTAGACGAATATGTGAAATTCCCGGAGCAGAAACTCTCCCGGTTTGAGCGCAAGGGCTTTGCCGTCGTGGAATGGGGCGGCTGTCAGGTCGGCGCTAGACAATAAGCCCCAACATTCAGTAAACCGCTGTCAGCCCAGCAGCACCTCCCGGTTGGTGCCGTAAAAGACGTCCTCCCGGCCGGAAACCAGTTTGCAGAACGCCTCAAACTTTTCCCAGGAATTTTCGTAGTCCAGTTCGTAGCTGTGCCCCCAAATGTAAAAAATCCGCGGGCTTTCCGCCGGGGCGGATAAAAACGATTCCGCCAGGGAAAACAGCGTTTCCAAATTCAAAAAATACGCGGTGGGATCAAAGCGTAAAAGGTTTTTCTGTGGGGAAAAGCTGTGGTTTTCCGCGATGGTGCGGGCGTACCGGATCGGGGTGCCCCGCCGGAGAATTTCCGCCACCCGGTCGTCGTTGTTCACGCCGCCGCAGGGGTATGCCATCCCCACAATGGGATATCCGGCCAGGCGCTCCAGCGCAAGGCGGTCCTCCTCCACCTGCTGGAGGATGTCGGGCTCTGAAAGCTCGGTGAGATTGGGGTGCGTCCGGGTGTGCACGGCGATTTCGTGGCCACGGTACAACGCGTTTACCTCCTGGGCCTCCACCTCCGAGTGGTCAATTTTTCCGTACTGGGTATCCAAAACGTGCTTTTGCCCAAACAGGCCGGAATTCAGGTTGAAAGTGGCCTTTAAGCCGTACTGGTTTAACAGCTTTACCATCCGCCGGTCTTGTGTAACGCCGTCGTCAAAGCTGAACGTCAGCGCCTTGCTTTTTCCCTGGAACATAAGGTCGTCCCTCCCAGTTTACATTTTTCTCTATCATACCATACTCAAAAGAAAAAGAAAATCTTTCGGAGCAATTGGATAGAATTGCCCCCCGAAAAGGCTGAATTCACCACTGTGTGACCAAGGGGATCCTTGCTATAATAAATGCGGACGCCCATTTCGTGCGGGGATGCCGTTTCAAACGGGCGGTTCATTTTTCTTTGAAAGGAGCCATTGTTTATGGCAGATCCATGGTTTCATACAGAGATTCTAGAAAATGTGTCCCCCTACGGGCTCAGGGTCTGCTCGCTGGAGGATTCCCTGGGGATCGACGTCTGTCCCCGGTTTAGCTGGAAGGTTTCCGGCGGCGGACGAGGCGGCGTGCAGAGCGCGTATCGGATTTGGGTGTCCTCCCGGGAGGATTGGGCGCAGCAGGGAGTAGGCGACGTGTGGGATTCCGGCCGGGTGGATTCTTCGGACTTCCTGGATGTTCCCTATGCCGGGAATCCGCTGGCACCCAAAACCGCCTACTACTGGGCGGTGCAGATCTGGGACGGAAAGGGCGTTCCTTCCGCCCCCAGCGCGCCCGCCCGGTTCAGCATGGGGATCACCGACGAATCCCTCTGGCAGGGGAAATGGATCGGGCATTCCTCTAAGGGTGAGCGTGCGGCGGTGCTGCTGCGAAAGGAGTTTTCCCTGGAAAAGCCGGTGCTGGAAGCGTTTGCCTATATCTGCGGGCTGGGCTTTTTCGAACTGAAAATAAACGGAAAATCCCCCGATGACAGCGTGTTAAACCCTTTTCCCAGCCAGTACGACCAGACGGTGCTCTACCGGACGTTTGACGTAACTTCCTTGCTGGTCCCGGGGGACAACGCCGTGGGGATCGAACTGGGCAACAGTTTTTACAACGAGATCGCCGGGGTGTGGAAGTGGCAGGAAGCCGAGTGGAGGGACGAGCCCAAGGCGATTCTGAACCTGGATATCCGCTATGCGGACGGCTCCCGGAAGACCATCTTCACCGACGAGAGCTGGAAGGCCAGCAATCAGGGGCCGGTGACCGCCAACAGCATGTACTACGGGGAGGTGTACGACGCCCGGAAGGAACAGCCGGGCTACAACCTCCCGGGATTTGACGACGCCGGGTGGGAGGCGGCCTCCCCCGCCCAGAAGCCCCTTGGAAGGCTCAAAGCCCATCGGAAGGCCCCGGTCAAGCGGGCGGCGGCCTATGTTCCCAGCGAGATTCGCCGCCTTGCAAACGGCTCCTATTTGGTGGTGAGCCCTGAGATGGCGGCAGGCTGGATCAGGCTTACAAACATCCGGGAGGAGGCGGGCCGCCAGGTGACCATCACCTACGGCCAGGCGTTAAATCCCGACGGAACGGTGGTCAAGTGGGGCGGCCCGGACGGCAGGTGCCGGGACTGGTGGCCGGAGCACTACATCCAGCAGGACCGGTACATCTGCAAAGGGACCGGGGTCGAGGAATACGAGCCAAAATTCAGCTACAAAGGCCACCAGTATATTCAGATCGACGGGCTGACCCACGATCTTTCCCCCGAGGACATTGTGATTTACCGAGTGTCCAACGCCGTTCAGGCAATTTCAGAATTTTCCTGCTCCAACCCCATGCTCAACACCCTGCACGGGATGATGCAGCGGGCCATGGTCAACAACTTCCAGGGGGAGCGCTGCGACCCGGTGCTGGAGAAAAACGGCTGGCTAGGGGACGCCAACGTGTCCCTGGGATGCCTGATGATGAGCTTTGATATGCCGGGGTGTCTGCCTGGCTGGCTGGCCGCCATGGAGGACTGTCAAAAGCGGTACGGCATCGTTCCCATCATGGTGCCCTGCTACGAGTGGGGCATCCACAACTACTCGGTGTGGAACACGCTGTTTGTGTACGGCGTGCAGGCGCTGGAGCAGTATTTCGGCATGAGCAATTACGCCCGGGGGCAGTACGGCGCCATGCGGGAACTGGCGCTGACGGATATCCGGGAACTAACGGAAAACGGCTGGCTGTGGCCGGACAACCAGCTGGGGGACTGGGTTTCTCCTATGGGGATGGCCGACCCGGGGGCCGCGTACGACGAAAGCGCGTCGGAGGGTTCCGGGATTGTGGGGGCGGCGTTTGTGTACGGCGCGCTGGGTTATCTAAAACAGCTGGCGGACGATTTGGGCAAGCACGAGGACGCCTCCCAGTACCAGGACGCGATGGAACGCCTGTACGAGGCGTTTAACCGGGCGTATTACCGGCCTCAGCAGCAGATCTATCAGACAGGCACCTGGCATCCGGCAGGCAGCCGGACGGTTTACCGGCAGACCTCCAACCTGGTACCGCTGGCATTTGGACTGGTGCCCAAAGACCTCGTTCAGGGCGTGGTGGACAATCTGGTCCGGGACATTCAGGAAAAAGGGTATCACCTGGACACCGGCTGCGTGGGGACGCGGTATCTGCTCCCCATCCTGTGTGATTACGGATATGCGGACGTGGCGTACCGGATCGTTACCCAGACCACCTATCCCAGCTGGGGGTTCTGGATGGAAAACGGAGCCACCTCCACCTGGGAGATGTGGGAGACCACCACACGTTCCTTCGACCATTATTTTTTAGGCACCTACGACGAGTGGTTCTACACCCACTTGGCGGGCATCACCAAGGTGCGGGATGGCTATGGCTCGTTTGCGGTAGCTCCCCATTTTGTAGGGAATTTAACCCATGCGCAGGCCTCGATTGAAACCGTCCGAGGGCTTGTCTCTTCCAGTTGGACGCTGGAGGGGGAAAAGGCTTCTGTCCGGGTGACGGTTCCCTTTGGCAGCACCGCCGAGGTTTTTCTCCCGGCACAGCCGGATAGCGTCCTGCTGGACGGAAAACCTTTGGCGGAAGGCGCCTCCGGTGTGGGGAGAATTTCAGAAAAAGACGGGCGGATCTGCGTGCAGGTGGGAGCAGGGGAATATGCGTTTGCATGCAGACGAAAGGATTAAAATCGGTTTGGCTAGCATCATTTTCCAATCCGTAAGCCAAACGACAGGGGAGATCATTTATGAATGCAAAGAAACGGAAAATCCTGATCGCGGTTCCGATCCTAGCGGTTATAATCATTTGTATAACCGCTTTGATTCTCTACCGAATCCCCTATCGGTTTGAAGACACCATCCAGATCTATTGTCCGCAAACGGGGGATTCCAGATCTGTTCAATTAAAAATCAACCGGACGTACCGGTTGATCGCTCCGAATTCCTACTACGTCTGTCTGCAAGACGATCAGGGATTTTACACTTATCAGCATGAAGACC
>CAJFTY010000028.1 GCA_904420045.1 Candidatus Metaruminococcus caecorum
AGCAGTTAAGGACTGGAAAGACGGCAAAACAACCGACAACGGGCTAATGCTCAAGGCAGAGGATGAATCCATTGCGGCACGGGTATTTGGGACGGTTGATGGGAATTATCCGCTGAATTTGGAAGTCTCGTATGGAAAACAGCTATATAAGCCATTAACATCAGATTTTTTAAACGATATTGTATTTCCTCCTACTCATTTCCCTGATGGAAAAGAAATTAACTCTGAAAACAAGTATGACAAATATCCGAATAGTCAGGGAATAATGCAAATTTATACCAGCATATATTTTGAAAATTATATTTGGCCTGCACAAGTAAAAGTGTATGAACATGATGGAGTCCCAAGTTATCTTAGAACCCCTATGCCTACAGCATTTTATGCGTGGGCCAAAAATGCATATGGAAAAAATTGGTTGGAAACAATTTGGGGCGTATTGGATATCTTTATAGGCGTATTGTATGATGTAGTCTGTAGTACAGTTGATGGTGCCATTCATGTAGTAACGCAGCCTGAAGATGTAATTGAAGGAACTAAATATATTCTGAATGCTGTTCTACAGGACGGCCCTGAACGAGAAGTACTAAGCACATTAATTACTTCATCTGTTGAACAATGCTATAATGATTTTGTTGAAGGCGATGCAGATACAAAAATACGCATGGTTTCTCGAGTAGTCGCTGAGGTTCTAGTCTCCTATATTAGTGCAAAAGGAGCAGAAAAGGCGATTTCACTTTTTAAAAATTCCAAATGGTTAGCAAAAATTTCTGGAGCTATTGGGAAAGGGGAAGTTACCTCAAAAACAGCATTAAAAGTATTAGATGGAGCGATAGACGCTACTAAAAAAATGGATGACAGCATGTATGGACTTAGCTATGCGAATAAGACGGTCAAAACAGCTAAGGAGATTAATGAATGGTGGGGAAACTTTGATTATCGCCCTCCATATAATCCATTAACTGAGGTTTGGGAATTTGATTTGACGAGAACGGGGCATTTTGTTAGAGTATATGAAGAACAAGGAAAAAGTGCTGGTGGGTGGTTAATGAAGGCAGAAGATGTAACCGGATTGACTGCTGAACAAATAAAGAATAAATATGCCCTATCATTTAAGCCCAATTATATATGTGATGTAGAAATACCCAACGGAAGCACCTTGCGATGTGGCATTACAAATCCTCTGGAAAACTGGGGCGATGGAGGCGGCGTACAGTTCGATTTAATGCGAAAACAAATAGGTCGCTTTTATAATGAGCGGCCGTTAAGCTAGTTTGAAAAGGGGAATTTTCCCCTTTTCAAACTATTCTTAAGAAAGGAGCACAGGATCTTGAAGTACTCATTTAGAGGAAACCGAACATTGATAGTGGGCGAACAGGAAATTAAATTTCCTCATCAAATCTACGAGGTAATGGATTTCGATACGGTCGTAGTTGTGGAAATTAGCAGCGGGGGAGACAGCATTGATATGGCAAAAGAACCTCGCAATAATATATATGCTGTTACAGAACATGGAAAAATACTATGGAATATTAAAGATGTTGTCAAAATCACTCATCTTTATAAAACAGCTCCATTTGATGGTTATTATAAAATTTTAAAAAAAATTGACGAAAGCCACATAAAACTTTGGGAGTTTGGTGGTTTTATCTTAACCATTAATGTTTTTACAGGAATTGTTACCGAACTAGAAGCTAGGAGATTTTAATGTGGACAAAAAGAAAAGAATAAAAATAAAATTACCAGTGCTATTGGCATTGATTGTTGCATTATGTACAACTCTTGCTGGATGCAATACAACTGATAAGTCTCAGAGTATCCGCTATTCTTCAACAGAATCAAAAAATTCCAAACAAGCAACTTCTGTTGCTCAAGCACCGTCCAAAGATATTGAAAAGGCTTTGGAGAGTAACATCTACTATTTACAGAATGAAAGCAAAGAAACAGAAAAAATTGTAAAACAATATCCGAGGGAAAGTAAAAAGATGGATGACTTGGCTCTCTATGATAAAACGTTCAATCGGAAATATTGTTTGGGTTGTTCCAAAAGTGATTTTAATCCGTCTGAGTTTGGTGATGCGTATATGCCGCTTTCAGGCGGAACGATTGGATATAATGGTGTGGATGTTGGAATTAAAGAGGATAAGCTTGTTGGTTTTTCATTATACGAAGAAACGGATTCTAAACGGTTTACTTTAACAAACAATCTTTCAATCGGTTCAACCAGGGCAGAGGTTTTAAAAACCTTTGGATCTCCGACCACTGGAGTCACAGGCGGTAGCGTGTTTAATTATGTGTATTTTGATGAAAACAATCAATTGACGATTATGGATCCCAATGTAAAAGATCAGCCGGAGAAGTATCAGGACACATCTCATTATTATTATCTTAATATCATGTTCGATGGGTGGAAAATGGACTCCAAAATTACAGGTGTTTTTATTGGAGATTATAATTATATGAATCCAATGTAGCCCTACAAATTGCATGTTTTTTATTTATGTACAATCCCAATAGCTCACCCTGCCGACGAGGTGCTTTCATTACACCCTATACGATAACGATCTATACTGTAGCTATTTACAGTATAGATAGCTATCCCACGACCTTACAGCCGCCCGCAGGCACCCAGCCGAGGCCGTCATTCAGCAGCACGCCGCACTTGCGGTCTTTGATGATCCGGCTGACCGTGTAAGTGCCAGATACGGTCTTTCCCTTGCCTCCACCGTAACTGTCCCCATACAGCGGCCCGGAATACTGGACTTTTGCGCCCACCCGCAGGACGGGAGCGGCGCTGCCGGAGCTGCCAGCCTTGTGAATGGAGTCCAGCGTCACCCATCCCAGTTCATCTACGTACACCGGGCACTTGCGGCCATCTGCCGTCCGGGTAACCGTGCAGGTGCGCCCCGAAAACGTCTTACCCTTGCCTCCGCCATAGCTGTCCCCATACACAGGGCCGTTGAGGATCACCTTGTCCCCTACCTTGTACCCGCTGGACGGTTTTACAGGCTCGAAGGGCTTGGGCGGCTCCGGTTTGGCCTCCGATCCAAACCCATTGATGCCCGCCTCCTTGATGATTTTGGGGTAATCCTTGTAGGCGATGTCCAGGTCCACCCGTCCATTGATCCAGTCCACGGAGCCGCTGTTGCTGTGCTGCCAGATGCCGTAGTGGTTGCCCCAGATGGCCTTGTCCGCCCACTGGGCCAGCCAGATATCATAGCAATTGATGCGGACATAGTCCAGAAAAATCATTTGGATTTGCGATTAATGGCTTAAAGCATCACTTCTACTGTAAAAGTCAAAAATGGCAGAGACAAAAACGTATGTATGATGTTGCTGGAATAAACATAATCGAATGGAATCGTCAATTCCGCTTATATGAAGGCCGTCCCTACGCAGGGGCCTTTTGCTGGTTTTCTTGACAAAGGTCCATAAGAATGTTATAATAAATAAAAATACAGGGGAGCTTGTGTCGGCAGGCTGAGAGGAAGTCATCCAACTTCGACCCTTTACCTGATACGGATAATGCCGTCGTAGGAAGTCAGAAGTGGTTTTTTCGGAGATATCGTATCAGGTATCTCCGTTTTTTATTTTTGAAAGGAAGTGGTAAAAAACCTCTCGGTATTCCGGGCGGATGCAGGGGGAGCGCCCTGTATCTTGTATCAAGCGATGGGAAGCCGTGTTCCGGCGTGAGAGGAAGCCACAAAGCTTCGACCGAATATGTTCCCGCAAATACCGTGCTGCGGGTTCCATGTTTTGAAACGGCGCAGCAGCCGTTGACACAACCTGTAAAGGAGGTTTTTCCTGTGGTAAAAGTAAACGGAGTAAGCAAAGAGATTGCGGGCATGACCCTTAAGGACTATCTGGCTGAGACGAATTACGACCCGGCCCGGATCGCCGTCGAAATAAACGGCGATATCCTGCCCAAGTCCCAGTATGGCGATACGGTCTTATGCGACGGCGATTCGATTGAAATCGTCAGCTTTGTGGGAGGTGGATAAGCCTTGTCTGCCATTCCAACAAAGGAAGAAATGAACGAAGCTTTGTGCCAGCGGGTGGGCAAAGAACTCCAGGCGAAATTTTCCAGCGCTGTCGTGGCGGTCTGCGGGCTGGGCGGGCTGGGTTCCAACATCGCTTATTCACTGGCCCGCGCGGGCGTGGGGACGCTGATTCTCATCGATTTTGACCGGGTGGATGTCTCCAATCTGAACCGGCAGCAGTACAAGGCCGCGCAAATCGGCATGGAAAAGCCGCAGGCGCTTGCAGACAATCTCCGGGAGATCGCGCCCTATATCGCCCTGACGCACTACACCCAAAAGATTACGCCGGAAAACGTGGTTCCCCTGCTTTCCGGCGCGGACATCATCTGCGAGGCTTTTGATGCGGCCACAGAAAAAAGCATGCTGGTAAATGCCGTATTGGAGCAGCTCCCCGACAAATACCTGGTGGCCGGTTCCGGAATGGCGGGGCTCGGTCCGGCAAACAGCATCAAAACCCGCAGAATTACAAAGCACTTTTATCTGTGCGGAGACGGCGTCAGCGATGTAGACGACGGAATCGGCCTAGTTTCGTCCAGAGTGTCGCTGTGCGCGGCTCATCAGGCCCACGCCGTGCTCCGAATCCTCGCGGAACAATTTGACGTATAACAGAAAGAAGGATTTCCATGAAGCAACAGGATCAACTGGTTATTGGCGGTCACGAATTCCACTCGAGATTTATTCTTGGTTCGGGTAAATACTCGTTAAATCTCATTGAAGCCGCTGTGCGGGACGCGGGAGCCGAAATCATCACCCTGGCGGTTCGGCGCGCCAACACCAAGGAACATGAAAACATTTTGGACTACATACCCAAGGGCGTGACCCTGCTGCCCAACACCTCCGGCGCGCGCACGGCGGAGGAAGCAGTGCGCATCGCCCGGCTTGCCCGGGAGCTGGGTTGCGGCGATTTTGTCAAAATCGAGATTATGCGGGACACCAAATACCTGCTTCCCGACAATGCCGAAACCATCAAGGCCACCGAAATTCTGGCCAAAGAAGGCTTTGTGGTGATGCCGTACATGTATCCCGACCTCAACACCGCCCGGGATCTTGTAAACGCGGGAGCGGCCTCCATCATGCCGCTGGCGTCGCCCATCGGTTCCAACAAGGGCCTGGCCACCCGGGAGTTTATTCAGATTTTGATTGATGAAATCGACCTCCCGATTATTGTGGACGCGGGGATTGGCCGGCCCTCCCAGGCGTGCGAGGCCATGGAGATGGGCGCCGCCGCCATCATGGCCAACACCGCCCTTGCCACAGCGGGGGATCTTCCCCTGATGGCGGCGGCGTTCCGCCAGGCGATTGAAGCGGGACGCAAGGCGTATTTGTCCGGTCTTGGACGAGTGTTAGTCCGGGGCGCCAGCGCCTCCGACCCGCTGACGGGATTTTTGCGGGACTAAGGGGGCAAGAACAATGACCAATCAGTTTTTTGTAGACTCCGAATATCTGTCTGAAGTGGCGCTTAAAAAAAAGCACCGTCTGGAAACCGACCCATCCTTCCGCAAAAACCACATGGAGTATCTGCCCGGTATGGAGCAGATCCAGTCGGACGTATGCGAAAAGGTTTTAGCCCAGATGAACTCCTTCGACTACTCCCGGTACACCGCTAAAGACGTGCAGGCGGCGTTAGAGCACGACACCTGCTCCATCGAGAATTTTAAAGCCCTGCTCTCCCCTGCGGCGGAGCCGTTTTTGGAACAGATGGCCCAGAAAGCGTGTCAGGAAACCAAAAAGCATTTTGGAAACACCGTGTACCTGTTCACCCCGCTGTACATCGCAAACTATTGTGAAAATTACTGCGTGTACTGCGGCTTTAACTGCTACAACCACATCAACCGGATGAAGCTGACCCCCGAACAGATGGAACACGAGATGAAAGTGATCGCCGACAGCGGTATGGAGGAAATCCTGATCCTGACCGGCGAAAGCCGGGGCCAAAGCGACGTGGAATATATCGGCGAGGCCTGTAAGCTGGCCCGCCAGTATTTTCGCATGGTGGGACTGGAAATTTACCCGGTGAACACCGACGAGTACCGGTACCTGCACGAATGCGGCGCGGACTATGTGACGGTGTTTCAGGAGACTTACGACAGCGACAAATACGAAACTCTCCATTTAGCGGGACACAAGCGGGTTTGGCCCTACCGCTTCGACGCTCAGGAGCGGGCGCTGATGGGCGGCATGCGTGGCGTGGCGTTTTCCGCCCTTTTGGGGCTTTCGGATTTCCGCAAGGACGCCCTTGCAAGCGCTATGCACGTGTACTATCTCCAGCGAAAATACCCCTACGCGGAGATGTCCCTTTCCTGCCCCAGGCTGCGGCCGATCATCAACAACGACCGCATCAATCCCCTGGACGTAGGGGAAAAGCAGCTTTGCCAGGTCCTGTGCGCTTACCGCATCTTCCTGCCCTTTGTGGGGATCACCGTTTCCTCCCGGGAAAGCGCGGCGTTCCGAAACGGCATTGTGAAAATCGCCGCCACCAAAGTTTCCGCCGGGGTCTCCACAGGAATCGGGGATCATGAAAGCAAATACACCGGGAAGGAGGCGGACGGCGCGGAGGGCGACGAGCAGTTTGAAATCGACGACAGCCGCAGCCTTGACAAGATGTATCAGGACATCTCGGAGGAAGGGCTGCAGCCCGTGCTGAACGACTATCTGTATGTTTAAGCTTGTGTGCGTCACCAACCGCTCCCTGTGCAGGGAAGATTTTTTAACCCGGATCCAGCAGATTGCCCAAAGCGGTGTGAGCGGGATCATTCTGCGGGAAAAAGACCTGAGCGAAGCGGACTATCAGATTCTCGCGGCGAAGGTGCTAACAATTTGCAGAGAATACGGCGTTCCCTGTATCCTGCACAGCTTCGTGAAGATCGCCATCGCCCTGGACGCCCAGGCGATTCACCTTCCCCTGCCCCTTCTCAGGATGATGACGCAGGAGCAAAAGAAACAATTTCGCACAATCGGCGCCTCCTGCCACTCAATGGAGGATGTGCTGGAAGCTCAAAAAATGGGCTGCGCCTATGTGACGCTGGGGCATATTTTTGCCACCGACTGCAAAAAAGGCGTGCCTCCCAGAGGGCTTAATCTGCTGCGAGACGTCTGCCGCCGCACCTCGCTGCCCGTGCTGGCCATCGGCGGCATTGACAAAGACAACATCGGCTCTGTAAAAAATGCGGGAGCCGGCGGCGCGTGCATCATGAGTGGGCTGATGGCCTGTAAAGATGTAAAAGGCGATTTGGACATCCTAGAGAAAGCGGTGAATGAACATGAAATTTGACAGCCGGCAGCTCCTCTTGTATGCGGTCACCGACCGGGCCTGGACGGGACGGCAAACCCTGTATGAGCAGATCGAATCCGCTTTACAGGGCGGAGCCACCATGATCCAGCTGAGGGAAAAAAACTTGAGCGACGAGGACTTTATCCGGGAGGCTGTACAGGTTAAAGCGCTGTGCAGCCGGTACAACGTGCCGCTGATTATTAACGACCGCCCGGTCGTCGCCCTAAAAAGCGGAGCGGACGGCGTACACGTGGGAATCGAGGATCAGCCGGTCGAGGAGATCCGCCGGGCGGCCGGAAAAGGCTTTATCATCGGGGCCACCGCCAAAACCGTGGAACAGGCGCAGAAAGCCCAGGCGGCTGGCGCGGATTATCTGGGCGTGGGAGCGGTGTTTCCTTCCCCCACCAAGAAAAACGCCATCCGGATCACCGCCGGGCAGCTGCGGGAAATCTGCGCGTCGGTGTCGATTCCCGCCGTGGCCATCGGCGGCATTAGCAAACAGAACATGCCAGAGCTTATGGGAACCGGTATTCATGGCGTCGCGGTGGTTTCGGCAGTTTTTTCCGCCGGGGATATCAAGGCGGCGTGCAAGGAGCTGCGGGAGATGGCGGAGACCATCGTTCTTTCCTAACAGTTATATTCTAGGAAACTTCCCGGGGCGGGCGCCTCAGGGATTTCAGCGGCAGATTGGGGGCACCACCTTTTGTCGCTTTATAAAAATAGTGCAAGAAGGAGAACAACATGAAAACTGCATTATCAATCGCTGGAAGCGATTCCAGCGGAGGCGCCGGTATTCAAGCGGATTTGAAAACAATGACGATGAACGGTGTTTACGGGATGTGCGCCATCACGGCGCTGACCGCACAAAACACCACCGGCGTAACAGCAATCGAAAAGGTCACTTCGGAATTTTTAGCCCAGCAGATCCAGGCGGTGTTTGATGACATCCCTCCGGACGCGGTAAAGGTGGGAATGATCCCCTCCGCCAGACTCATTGAAACCGCGGCCGACCAGCTGGCGGCGTATCACGCCTCCAACATTGTGGTGGATCCCGTGATGGTGGCCACCAGCGGCGCGCGGCTGATCGACGAGGACGCGGTGAAAACGCTCACAGAGAGGCTTCTTCCCCTGGCCACCGTAATCACGCCCAATATTCCCGAGGCGGAAACCCTGTCCGGGATGGTGATTCACACCAAAGAGGACATGGTCAGGGCCGCCGAGAAAATTTACGGCGCGTATCGCTGCGCGGTGCTCTGCAAAGGCGGGCACCGCTTAAACGACGCCAACGACCTGTTATACGACAGCGAGGGACCAACCTGGTTTTTTGGGACGCGCATCGACAACCTCAACACCCATGGAACCGGCTGTACCCTTTCCAGCGCGATTGCTTCGAACCTCGCCAAAGGGTGTGATCTGAAAACCTCGGTTCAAAGGGCAAAGGAATACCTGTCAGGCGCACTTGCCGCCATGCTCGATCTGGGCCACGGCTCCGGGCCGATGAACCACGCGTATCGGATTATAGCAGAATAAGATTTTAGGAGGAATTTGCCATGAATACCTATACAACTCAGATGGACGCGGCAAGAAAAGGAATTGTCACCCCGCAGATGAAAATTGTCGCCGAAAAAGAACACATGCCGGTGGAGCAGCTGATGGAGCTGGTCGCCCAGGGAAAAGTGGCCATCTGCGCCAACAAACGCCACACCTGTCTGGACCCCGAGGGCGTGGGAAGTATGCTGCGCACAAAAATCAACGTCAACCTGGGCGTTTCCAGGGACTGCAAGGACTACGATATCGAGATGCAGAAGGTGTTAAGCGCCGTCAAGCTTGGCGCAGAAGCGATTATGGATTTGTCCAGCCACGGCAACACCCAGCCTTTCCGCCAAAAGCTGACCAGCGAGTGCCCGGCCATGATTGGAACTGTTCCGGTGTATGACAGCGTCATCCACTACCAGCGGGATCTGGCCACCCTGACCGCCCAGGATTTCATCGACGTGGTCCGGCTCCACGCCCAAGACGGCGTGGACTTTGTCACGCTCCACTGCGGGATTACCCAAAAGACCATCGAGCAGATCCGCACCCACAAACGGAAAATGAACATCGTCAGCCGGGGAGGCAGCCTGGTCTTTGCCTGGATGAGCATGACCGGTCAGGAAAACCCCTTTTATGAGTACTTTGATGAAATCCTTGACATCTGCGAGGAGTACGACGTGACCATTTCGCTGGGGGACGCCTGCCGTCCCGGCTGTCTCGCCGACGCGACAGACGTCTGCCAGATCGAGGAGCTTGTGCGGCTGGGCGAACTCACCAAGCGGGCCTGGGACCATAACGTCCAGGTGATGGTGGAAGGCCCAGGCCACGTTCCACTCAACCAGGTCGCCGCCAACATGCAGGTGCAGCAGAGCATCTGCATGGGCGCGCCCTTTTATGTGCTGGGACCGCTTGTCACCGACATCGCTCCGGGTTACGACCACATCACCGCCGCAATCGGCGGCGCGGTGGCCGCGATGAGCGGCGCGGCGTTTTTGTGCTATGTGACCCCCGCCGAGCATCTGGCCCTCCCCAATGTGGAGGACGTAAAACAAGGCATTATCGCCTCCAAAATCGCCGCCCACGCGGCGGACATCGCCAAGGGAATCCCCGGCGCCCGGGACATGGACGACCGGATGGCGGACGCCAGGCGCAACCTGGACTGGGACGGCCAGTTTGCCTGCGCCTTGGACCCGGATACCGCCAAGGCGATCCGGGACAGCCGCAAGCCGGAGGACGACCACAGCGACACCTGCAGCATGTGCGGAAAATTCTGCGCGGTGCGCAGCATGAACAAGGCTCTGGCCGGCGAGTATATTGATATCCTATAACCCGCCGTTCCGTCCTATGCCGCTTACACCGCAGTAAACCAAAACAACCGATTCATATGCAAAAAACCTCGTCCGGAATCCGGTCCGGACGAGGTTTTCTTTGGTTATGGGATTCAAGTTTGTGCTGGATGAAACACGCCGCCGTTTCCCCAATCGAATCTGCCTCCCGCTTCAATTTCAAAGTGCTTTTTCGCAATACCCAAATCGACCAGATCAAAACGGTAGTCGTCTTCAATTTGAGCGCTGATCTGACCATTTTCAAAATGAAAGATCGTTTTTTGAGAATTCCGGGCGCTGGGAGCAAGCAAAACCGCCTGCATGCCATCTCTGACCCACTGCGGAAGCGGCCGGTCGGCGATCATCCGCTCTTGCATACTCTTGACTTTGCCCCGCAGGGTAGAGCGAAGAAGCTTTTCTTTCACCGAAGCCTTTTTCACCTTTCCCACCAACAATACACAGACCAATTCCTCGTCAGGACGAACATCCAGCGCCTCTTTGTCATAGGTTCCGCCTACCCAGCAGGTTCCCAACCCCATCCCGGTGAGAAATAAAGCCAGATCTTCGCCATAATACCCAATCTTTTCTTTCAGGTCGGGCATATCTGCCATGCCTTTAAGCAGAAGCATAGAACGCACATTGGAAAACATTCCATAGGTGGTTTTGATATTTCCAAACGCACAGCTTCCATCCTCCAAAAAGGAGACCGTCAACTGTGATACCGCGTTTTGTTCCCGGATATACGCCCCGATTTCCTGACGTTGCTGCTCGGTTAACGGCTCATTTAAAAAGCTTCTCCGGGAGATTCTGTTTTCAATTTCCTGATGCAAGAGAAACATCCTCCTTTCCAGCTATACCGCCGGTTTTTTTGCGGCCGGCAACGAATCGCTGTTTTCTTTTTCTTCCCGCATCCTTTGAAGCTGCTTTTCCGCGGTCATCAGCCCCTGCTCGTACCGGTCGATCTTATCGTTGAGGCGTTCCAGCGACGCCTGCATATCCGCCATGCGCTCCTGCAGGCGGCTGCGCTGTTCGACCAGCAGCGCCTTTCTGGCGTCGATGGTGGAATCTCCCCGCCGGAACAAGTCCACATACTCGATCAGAGCTTCCACCTGAACGCCCGCCTTGCGCATGCACTTCATCAGTTCAATCCACCCGCAGGACTCCTTGTCGTAATTCCGAATTCCACTGCTGGTCCGGGGGACCGGCGGAATCAGTCCAATCCGCTCGTAATACCGAAGGGTGTCCGGGGTGATCTCGTATTTTTTGCTCACTTCTGCAATGGTCATGGATCATTACCTCCCTACAACTATTTTAACATCTGGAGTAAACTCCAAGTCAAGGGGAATTCCTTACATTTTAGGAAAACCGTGAGGAGAGCTTTCCTCACGGTTTTCGAGCTACAAGCGGGCAATCTGTTTGCGCCTTGCCATAAGCTCTTTTACAAAATCCAGCAAAAAGCACGCCCCCGCTCCCGCCAGAGAGGAGCCCAGGCCCGTGTAAAACGTGCCCAGATAAAGAGGCGGAACCACTTGAAGGCCTCTTAAAACAATGCCAAAGGTCATCATGAATCCCATGATTAAATACCCTTTCCAGTCGAAAAACGCCAGTAAAAACACCTTTTCCGGATCATATCCCATGATTCTTCCCCGGTGTTTACGCACCATGCGCCGGAAGATCAGGAAGAAAAACAGCAAAAAGACCGCTGCTGCCACCGCCAGATTCAGCGCAGGCCACACCCACGTGGAGACCATGTCGGGAATGCCAATGCTCAGAATCTTCACTCCCGCAAAGCCCCAGACGATTCCCGCCACGAGCAGCAGCGCAATTTTGGGGACCCGGGGCGGAAGGGACAAAACGCGTTTCATAGAGACCCCTTTCTATCAGGCTCTGTTCTCGGTTCGTTTTAAATGACCGGATTCGGATAATGGCCGTATTCCTGCTTCGGGCCGTTTACAGGAGCCGCCCAGCGCACCGCGTTGACCAATACCTTTTGAATGTCCGGGTGGTGATAGGTGGGCAGGGTCTCGTGCCCGGGCTGGAAATAAAAGACCTTTCCTCTTCCCCGGTGAAAACAGCAGCCGCTGCGAAACACCTCGCCACCCTGGAACCAGCCGATAAACACCAGCTCGTCGGGCTGGGGAATTTCAAAATGCTCGCCGTAGGTCTCCTCATGCTCCAGGACAATGTGGTCGCCCAAGCCCTCCATAATAGGATGGCCGGGATTGACGCACCATAAAATTTCCTTATCGCCGGACTCCCGCCACTTCAGGTTGAGGGTACAGGTTCCGCAGACCTTGTGAAAAATCTTGGACGCATGGCCGGAATGCAGGACAATCAGCCCCATTCCCTCTAAAACCCGGCGGTGCACCCGCTCCACCACTTCGTCGGCCACCCGGTCGTGCGCACAGTGCCCCCACCAGACCAGTACATCGGTGTTGTCTAAAACCTCCTGCGATAAGCCGTGCTCCAGCATCTCTAGCGTGGCGGTGCCGGCACGCAGATCCTCTTCTTTGTTGATAAAGGCGGCGATAGCGCCGTGGATGCCGTCCGGGTAAATGGCGGCCACCTCGGGCATTTCTTTTTCGTGGATGTACTCATTCCAAACGGTTACGCGAATTTGTTTCATAACAGCTTCCTCCTGATCTTACTTTATGTCGTCGAGGTGAAAAAAGCGAATAAAATTTTCTGCTAAGATGCGCCGGTTGTCCTCCGGCGGAAGGCCCAGGGACAAAAAACGCTCCAGCTCCTGCCGATGGCTCCACATGGGGAAATCCGTCCCCCAGAAAAACCGGTGGATACCGTGCTCATACAAAAGCTCCACCGCCTGAGCAGGCTGTAAAAACATCAGACTGCTAGAGGTGTCAAAGTAGATGTTGGGCGCTTTTAAATACCGGCGGGCTTCCTCCCACCGCTGCCAGCCGCCAAAATGCGCGGCGATGCACACAAGATCCGGCACCTGTTCCAGCGCCCGGTACAGCCGCTGGGGAGACGACGCATCGGAACGGGGATCTCCCATATGAAACAAAATGGGAAGGTGCAGCTTTGCAATCTTTTTATAGACGGTAATCGCCTTGGGGTCGTCGATGGGGAACCCCTGAAAATCCGAGTGAAATTTAAATCCGAGAAATCCCATGGATGCGGCCCGCTCCACCTCAGCCTCCCACCCCTCCATCATCGGGTGCATGGCCGAAAGGCCCAGAAACTCAGGATACTCCTGGCATTTGCGCGCCAAAAAATCGTTGATAGCGGTCACCTGCTGAGGCTTTGTAGCCACCGAGCACACCAGATATCGAGATACGCCCGCTCGTGCTCCGCTTTCCTTTAACGTGTGGGGAAACCCTGCGTGGCGCATAGGAATGCCGTAAAAGCTTCCCACCGATTCGCTGGCCCTTTCTGCGATCTTTCCCGGAAAAATATGAGCGTGCGCGTCGATGACCGTATAGGCTTGTCCGGTTGAGCGATATTGCATGGATTGCCTGCTTTCTAAACAATGAAGATTTTTGCATATTTTTGTTTATTATACCGCCGCCGGTAAAAACCTGTCAAGAAAAACAGGATTCTCTTTAAGCGTACTTCCCCCATATTCTTGCGTTTACTGGAAAAAAACGGTATACTGAAAAAAACAACACGCAAAGGAGTTTCCCGCTATGAAAAAAATAAATTCCCGCGCCGTAAATCTGATTCTTTCAGGTGTGGTGATCGTCTTAATCCTGATCCCAGAATTGTTCGGGCGCTCCCTGCTGCTGATGGAAATCACCTACTCTTTCTCCTGCCTCATCCTCTGGTACCTGGCGATTTCCGACCTGATTCGATTTATAAAAGGGGAAAACCGCAGAGCCGGCATGCTGGTACAAATCTGCATCGCGTTTTTGCTGGCGGTTTTTATCACTGCGCTTCTGATCCGCGTATTTTTGTACTAAGGAGAAAGGTTTTTCATGGACATCGATCTTGTGTTTACCCGCGCCGGGCACGGCCCTCCGCTGGTTTTGCTGCACGGAAACGGCGAGGATCGCTCGTACTTTTCAGCGCAGATCGACGACTTTATGTGGGATTACGAGGTGATCGCCCTGGACACCCGGGGGCACGGCGGCTCTCCCCGGGGGAATGCTCCCTTTACCCTGCCCCAGTTTGCCGAGGATCTGAAAGATTTTCTGGACAGCCAACAGCTTTTGAAGATCCATCTGCTGGGATTCAGCGACGGAGCCAACATCGCCCTGCTGTTCGCGCTCAAATATCCCCAGTATCTGTCCAGCCTGATCGTAAACAGCGGCAATCAATCCCCATCAGGAATGCGCCTGGGAACGCTTTGTTCGGTCTGGGCCGGATATCTGGCGGCGTGTGCGGCTGCGCCCTTTCGTCCCGCCTTTCGCCGTAAAAAGGAGCTTTTTCGCCTGATGGCGCTGGAGCCCCACATCGCCCCCGAACAGCTGAAGTCCATCCGGGTTCCCACCCTGGTGATCGCTGGGGAGCGGGACATGATTCGTCAGTCCCACACCGAGCGGATTGCCCAAAGCATCCCCGGCGCAAAGCTCTGCCTGATTAAAGGCGACCACTTTGCAGCTGCCGGAAACAGCACCGCGTTCAACCGTTGCGTTCACTCGTTTTTATCCGAGCAAACCAAGCAGGAAACTCCTCCGCCGTCGAGACCATGAAACACGATTCGGAAAAGAGGCTGAGAAACTTTTGTCCAAAGAAAGGATGCTTATAATATGAACAACGAATGCTTAAATCTTATCAAAACCCGCCGGAGCTGGCGGCGCTTTGAAAACCGGCAGGTCTTAAAGGAACAGCTGGACGCCGTGTTGGAGGTCGGCACTTATGCTCCCACTGGTAGAGGAATGCAGTCCCCGGTGATCGTGGCGGTACAGGATCCCGATACCCTCCGGGAGCTTGTCAAGCTCAATGCCTCTATTTTGGACACCGACTCCAACCCCTATTACGGCGCGCCCACTATCCTGCTGGTGTTCGCTGACTCGGAACGAAACACCTGTGTGGAGGACGGCTCCTGCGTGTTAAACACCCTGATGCTGGCGGCACACGCCGTTGGTCTTTGCTCCTGCTGGATCCACCGGGAGCGGGAGATGTTTGAAACCCCCGAGGGCCGGGCGCTGATGAAGCGCTGGGGGCTACCGGACCGTCTCATTGGAATCGGCGCGCTGGCGCTGGGCTATCCGGAGGGAGAAGCGCCTGCCGCCAAGCCCAGAAAACCGGACTACATCGTCCGCATTTAAGAAGGCTCGTTTTTGGGGTGGGATTTTTCCGCCTTTGCTCGTATTTTCCTCAAATTTGCGGGGCCATGATCCACAGGCACCAAACGGAGGGTTGGGGCATAACGTGTAATACGAGACAATTCTCGTAGATGTGGAGGATCATGAGTATGTTCTGTAATTGTAACAACAACACTTGGGATTCCGGTTTTGGAATCTCCGACAATTTTGGAAACAACAGCGCAAACTTTGGCAATGGTGGAAATTTTGGTAACAGTCTGGGAACCGGCGCTTTTACGGGCTATATCCCCGTGACAGTGTCCTACAACGTTTCTCAGCGGGGCGGCTTTATCCGCAGCACCAACAATTCCAACAATCACTGCCGTTGCTGCTGCCGCTGCTGTAACAACTGACAGTCAAACCAGCGCTCCGCTTCTGACCCGCTCGTAAGATTCATCGGTCAAGGCGGAACAGGCCGCTTTTAAGCGGCCTACTTACACTCCCCTCCTTCACATCCTTCCGGCAGGGATTTTGATTCCTGCCGGAAGTTTTTTATTTTAAATGCTCTTTTTATAAGCATGAAAGACCGCCAGAGGACAAAGATCTCCCGTCAGTTTTCATAAAAAAGTCGTCCTCTAAGGCGGGCCTTTTTTCGTGACTTTCCCGGGAATTGTGGTACAATAGGGGTAAATGGCGCAGGGTCACAGTTCCAGCGCCCCTGAGAAAAATCCTGATTTTATAGAAAGGTATGGTTCTCCTTATGATGGTGAAACTGATTGCAGCCGACATGGACGGCACTCTTTTAGACAGCAACAAACAATTGTCTCCCCGCCTGTTTCCTTTGCTCAAAACGCTTCATCAAAAGGGCGTCCGTTTTGCGGTGGCCAGCGGACGGCAATATTACACCCTGCTGGAACAGTTTCAGGAGATCCAAGATCAAATTACATTCATCAGCGAAAACGGCGCCATGGTGATGGAAAAGGGCGTCAGCCTCTACCTGGACCGCATTGATCCCCAGTCGGTGTCCCGCCATGTGGAGATGATCCGAAACATTTCCGGGGCTTACCCTGTGCTGTGCGGTGCGAAATCCGCCTATTATGAAAACAGCGATCCGATCTTTCTGGATAATTTTGAGATGTACTACGCCCGGACGCAGAAACTAGACGATGTACTGGACGCCCTGCATGAGGATACCATCTTTAAAATCGCAGTTTTTGACGAAAAGGGCGCCGAGGGAAACACCTACGTGAAGCTCCAGCAGTCCGGCGAAGGTCTCGAAGTGATCCTGTCCGGCCTGTACTGGGTGGACTTGATGAATCCGGGTGTCAACAAGGGCAAAGCCCTTACCACCCTACAAAAGGCCTACGGGATTTCGCCGGAGGAAACCATGGCTTTCGGCGATTACCTCAACGACGTGGAGATGATGGAAGCTTGCTTTCACAGCTACGCTATGGCAAACGCCCATCCAAAGCTTAAGGAGCTCTGCCGGTTTGAGGCCGCGTCCAACGATGAGGACGGCGTGGTCCAGGCGATTGCGGATTATTTCAAGCTGTAAGGAGGCGCAGTCCCATATGGGAAAAGAGGTCAAAACCAATGCCATGCGGCTGCTGGACAGGCTTAACATCCCCTATTCCATCAACCTGTACGATTGCAAGGAGTTTATCGACGGGAGCTCCATCGCCCGGCAACTGGGACAGCCGCCGGAACGCTCGTTTAAAACACTGGTGGCCCAGGGAAAAAGCGGCGGGTACTTTGTATTCGCTCTTCCGGTGGGCCGGGAGCTGGACTTGAAAAAAGCTGCCGCATCCGTAGGGGAAAAATCCGTCTCCCTGATCCCGGTCAAGGAGATTAACCGGGTTACCGGGTATATCCGGGGCGGCTGTACCCCGCTGGGGATGAAAAAAGCCTTTCCAACCGTGGTGGATCAAAGCGCTGCGGATTTTGACCAGATCATCATCAGCGGCGGCCGGATCGGCGCACAGATCCTGCTGGCTCCCGGCGATCTCTTAAAGGCGGCAAACGCAGTTTACGCGGACCTTGCCCTGAACGAATAACCATACCAAAAGATCCCATGGCGTTTGCCATGGGATCTTTTGGTATGCAGTATCATTCCGGTTATTTGATGTATTTTTCTACAAACGACTTGATGCTGGCCTCGTTTTTGCGGTCGAATTCCTCGTCGCAGGCCCGAAGTTCCCAAGTCTCTTCATGGACGATGCTGTTGTTGGGCTGTACGGCTTTGTACTCGCCTAGGGCTTCCAGCTCCAAAAACAGTTCTTTGGTATAGGTTTCAAACGAGCAGCCGTGGTCGGGATACTGTCCGTCCATCTTGTGAGTAAACCGCTTGGTGAACACCTGGCCCCGGTTGAGATAGGAGGCGTAGCCATCCTCCAGGTTCAGACCAATCTTAATGGCCACATCCGCGTTTTCATCCTGTTTCAGCGTCGTAAACTCCTTGCCCCAGAACAGGCGGTCGTCGCTCATGTCCGTGTAGGACCACAGCACTAAGTTCCGGTTGGAAAGCAGTCCGGTGGGACGCTGAGGCTGAGGAATGATCTCCACCCCGCCGGGAGCCAGAACGGACAGCGCCCAAGGGCCAAAGGTTTTTTCCTTGTCGCTGATGTTGATCACGTCGTGAGAAACCTTGACAAGGGCCTTGTCCGGCTCCATTTCAATTTTCATGATTTTCTGCACGCCGTTTTCCACCTCGGGAACCGAGCGGAGAATGACGCCCTTGGGGGTATACTCCACATCCACGGGGTGATTGTCGGGATAGGTGGTCTCGGGTGTGGATTCCTCGGACACCCACAGGCGGTGGCCGCCGTACAGGTAGGAAACGCTTCCTTTTCCGTAGTAGCTGTCCATCTCCGGACCAGACCAGTAATGCTGGCGTTTTAGATCCTCAAAAAAGACGTTTTCCTTGCCGTGCAAGGCAAAAAACACAACCCTCGGGCCCACATCCACAGTAACCAGCAGGCTGCAGATCCCGTTGTCGAGCTTAATGCATTTTCCATAGTTTTGGTATTCGGTCTTGGTAATTTCGATCAGGCTCATAGCAGTTCCTCCATGACAGCGGCGTCAATCAGCCGTATTCTTTTTGAAAACGGTTCTATTATAGCAGATTTAAACGGAAACCGCAATGCAAAATCCGGATATTCATAGGCAAAAATACCTAATCCTCCAGCACCACAGAAGGAGTGGTGAAATCCTCTCCGCAGGGACCCCGGTTTTTCCGGCACAGAGCATATACATCGGTAGCCCGCCGGTCGACTTCCATGATCCTGCCCCCCGCCTCGCACAGCTTTGCAAACGCCGTACCAAAGGGAAGCTTCGCGGTGTCCCGCATGCGCTTTAAGATTTCCATTCCCCGGCGGTTCATTCCCAGCACCCGCAGGCAGGCGGGAGACAGAACCGTGTCCTCTTTTGTGATCCCAAGCAGGGAACACAAAGCGATCCGGCGCAGCCGAGACAGGGTGTAACGCCGCGTTTTTGTGAGAGTGTAGAATTCCAAAAGGCTCCCCGCCTGCCGGGAAGCTTGGTACAGCCGGTTTTGCAGTCCCTCGGTCACGTCGGGGAGCTCGAAAAAATCCTCCTTTTCCCGCATGCGCAGGGAGTACAGCACCGCTGTTTCCAGCGCGTCCCGATTGATTTTGTTTTCTTCGTCCCTCAGCCGCTGCTGGTACACCGGCCAGGCGGATTCGGGAACGCAGGATAAAAACTCGTTCGTCCTTCCCTGCTCCAAAAGCTGGCGGAGATAGGTGGCGCTGGCAAACTCCCCCGCCGCCCCGCAGGAGTCGTGCTCCGCGCCGTGCCGGCGAACAGTCTGTGGCGTGATGGCCGATCCCGACCGGATTAGCGCCTTTAAATACTCCACCCCCAGGGTGTTGTTGGGAGAACGAAGCACCTGTCCAGCCTGGGGGCCAAGCTCCTGCTCCACCAGGGCCTGGCGGGCGGCGGCGTGGTTTTCCCCGGACTTGAGCCGCTTTTTTAACCGCTCGGAGCCGTCCAGCAGCTCGCACAGCTTGGCCACCGCCATCAATTCGTCAATGCTGCCGCTTTCGCTGCCAAAGTGCAGCGTATTAACGCATCCCATGGCTTCAAATACTGACGCTGCTCCCGAAGCAAACCGCTCCGCTGAGGATAAGGCGTACACGGTGGGAAGCTCGATCACCAAATCACACCCAGACAAAAGGGCCGCTTTTGCCCGGTCCCATTTGGAAAAGCAGGCGATGTCACCGCGCTGCAAAAAACTACCGCTCATAACGGCGGCGATGTGGGTGGCACCCGCAGCGCGGGCCTGCTCAATTTGATAGCGGTGTCCATTGTGGAAGGGATTGTACTCGCAGATGATGCCGCAGATGTTCATTGGATCACGCTCCTTTCCCGGGAAATAGGCTGAAGAGCTAAGTTTTATGCAACAGGCCCTTGAATTTTAATCATAAATGGTCTAAACTATAAATAATAGTCAAACAGCGTGAAGGCTATTATTTGGCCATACGGCCGATCCTTCAGCCGTGGCCATTGAAATCTAGATTTATTTATTGCATAGCAATAAATAATAGACTGTAAAAAGGGAATTTCTGCTGATTTTATTGTATCATTTCCCTTGGGAAAGTCAATGTTTTACAAGAGAAAACGAATGAACCGGCTTGCGGGAACAGTTTCCGCCGGCCGCGAAAGGGGACGCAAACAACAAATGAAAATCTTAGTCATCAACGCGGGCAGCTCCTCCCTGAAATATCAGCTGATTGATATGCGGGATGAAAGCGTCATCGCCAAAGGCGTGTGCGAACGCATCGGCGACGGAGGAAAAATCAAGCACAAGACGGCGGACGGCCGGGAATATGTGGAAGAGGTGGACTTTCCCACCCACACCGAGGCCTTTGAAAAACTGGTGGAGGTTTTATCCACCGGGGAATACGCCGTGGTGCAGTCTATGAGCGAAATCAGCGCGGTGGGCCATCGGATTGTCCAAGGCGCGGAGTATTTCTCCGAAAGCGTGCTGGTCACCGATGAGGTGCTTTCTACCATTGAAAATATCTCCGACCTGGCTCCGCTGCACAACCCCGCCCATGTCAAGGCTATCCGCGCCTGCCAGAAAGTGTTCGGCAAAGAGGTTCCCGAAGTGGTGGTGTTCGACACGGCGTTTCATCAGACGATGCCGCCCCGGGCATACATGTTCGGTCTCCCCTACGACTACTATGAAAAATACAACGTGCGTAAATATGGTTTCCACGGCACCTCCCACCGTTTTGTCAGCGCGCGTTTGGGCGAACTGATCGGTAAGAACATCAAGGATCTGAAAATCATCACCTGCCACCTGGGCAACGGTTCTTCCATCTGCGCGGTCAATGGCGGGCAGTCGGTAGACACCTCCATGGGCTTTACCCCCCTGGACGGTTTGATGATGGGTACCCGCAGCGGCAGCGTGGATCCCTCGGCGGTGCTGTACATTATGGAAAAAGAGGGCTTCACCCCCAAAGAGATGAGCGACGTGCTCAACAAAAAATCCGGTAACCTCGGGATCTCCCGAATCTCCAGCGACGACCGTGATCTGCGTAAGGCTGCGGCAGAGGGGAACCCTATGGCGAGCCTGGCGGGTGAGATGTTCCGCTATCAGATCAAACGGTATATCGGCGCGTATGCCGCGGCCATGGGCGGTTTGGACGCCTTGGTGTTCACCGGCGGCATTGGTGAGAACTCCTACTCCCTGCGGGAAGCGGTCTGCGACCACATGGAGTTTTTAGGGATCGAATTTGATAAGGCCAAAAACGAAGGCGTACGGGGCGAGGAGTTGGAGATCTCCAAGCTCAGCTCCAAGGTAAAGGTCTGGATCGTTCCCACCAACGAGGAGCTTTTGATCGCCCGGGACACCTTGGCGATCATTAAGCGGATTCAGTAGCATTCAAAAAAGAGTCCCCAAAAAATGGGGACTCTTTTTTAATATTTTGTTCTATTTAAAAACTTAGTTAGAAGCGTTCTGAGCGGGGTTGGAATTCGTATATTTTTGTTTCGCCTGATCCACTTTCTGCTGTTCAGCGGCCTCCACCTGGTACCAGCCTCGTTTTTGCATCTCGCTGAAGATTTCCTGCTGAATCTGATGCTCCTCGTTGAGGATGTTCATAAATTCGTCCCGAACCGCGGGATGCGCGCACTCGCTGGCGAAGGCGTTGTAATCGCCGGTTAAAAATTTCTGCGTGGACAACGCATCATTGAGCATTTCTTTGTCGTCAAACGACTGGGTATTGATTTTTACTTCCATGTTTATTCCTTCCTTTTCTCAATGTGTAAAGGCGGTGCGCTAGCCCAATTGGCTGAGCAGGCGGGTGTAGTGGTTCTGGTGCTTGGCCGCGATCTGTTCGCATTTTGTCTTGAGCTGAGGGTCGCTCATAGACTGCGCGTACATTTTGTACTTTTTAATCATAGTTTCTTCTTTGCTCAGCTGGTCGGAAATTGCACTGAGCTCTTTGGAAGTCAGTTCTGCCATTTTGATTCCTCCGTTTCGTATAGGCGCTGGTTTCGTTATCCCGAAAGCTGTGCGCCGCGGTGCTTCCGGCTTCAAATATAGTATGGCAGAACGTTGAAAAACTTATGCACCCTGAATAGACAAAACAAATGCTCCCGGAATGAATTCCGGGAGCATTTGTTTAATCGTTAATTCTGCGTGACCGAACTGCCGCCTGTCGCATCAATCGCGTTCTCAATGTCCATTCCCTCGGGAACTTCCACCTGAATGTCCTTACCAATGGAATGGAGAATCAAATCAATTTTCATTTCCATTTCCATTGTCTGTTCCTGAGCGGACACCGCGGCCTTTACCTCCACTGTTTCGGAGAGCAGGTTGCCCTTCTGATCCAGCTCCGCGGTGATGTTCATCGTATCAAACTTATAGTTCACGTCTGAAGTGCCCAGGCCCTCTGTCATTTGATTCATAAGTTCCTTCATGGAATCGGTAAGCTGATTCCCGTCGAGTTCAATGGTCAGGGTCTGCTTACCGTCTTTTTTCTCCACCTTCTGAACCTTTGGCTTAATATCCCCCAGCTTCATCTTCCCCATCATGTTGGAATACTGGTCAAGCTGCTGGGTATTTTCACTGGTTAAAGCCTGTTTTTGAGTAACGCCGGCCGCGGTCATATACAAATTGGTTCCATCCGCATACATCAGCGTGTCCACTGACTGGCCTAGAAGCTCCATCTTCATCACGCCGGACAGCTTGTTTTTCTCTTCTCCGCCGGACGCTTTTAAATCCATATTCATTTTGACGTTCTGTTCCTGACCTGATAAAGAAACCTTCATGTCCATGTTCATCGTCATATCAATGCCATGGGTATCAAAGGATTCCTGGGATTTTTGATTCGCTTGGTCAAACAGTTCGGCGGCCGACGCCTTTGTGCAGGATGTCAGCGACAGGCCCATTGCGATGGCGCACAGCAACGCGCCGACTTTTAATCTTGTTTTCATAACATTCTCTCCTTTTCTTTCTTGGAATACCGGATTCCAAGTTCCCCTAACAAGGCAAGTATAACAAAAAAAACGCGAAAAATCAATTGTTTTTCGCGTTTTCTTCACAATTATGTCGTTAACGGTCGGCAAGAGGCCGATATGCCTGATGCTTGGACACGCTTTTATATGCAGGGCGGATGATCTTTCCGGCATTCATAAGCTCCTCAATACGGTGGGCGCTCCAGCCGGAGATCCGGGCGATGGCAAAAATCGGCGTAAACAGCTCAGAAGGAAGCCCCAGCATATGATACACAAAGCCGCTGTAAAAGTCTACGTTGGCGGACACGCCCTTGTAGATTTTACGCTCCTGCGAAATCACCTGGGGCGCTAGGCGCTCCACCATCGAATACAGCTGAAATTCCTTGGTCATACCCTTTTCCTCGGACAGAGAACGGACAAACTTTTTAAAGATGTTGGCTCGGGGATCGGACAGCGAGTACACCGCGTGGCCCATACCGTAAATCAGACCCGCTTTGTCAAACGCCTCTTTGTGGAGGAGCCGTTTCAGATAGTTTTCCACCTCTTCCTCATCTTCCCAGTCCTGGATCGTTGCTTTCATGTCGTCAAACATCTGCATCACCTTGATGTTGGCTCCGCCGTGTTTAGGGCCCTTGAGTGATCCAAGAGAAGCCGCCACTGTGGAATACGTATCCGTTCCCGAAGAGGACACCACATGGGTGGTAAAGGTAGAGTTGTTTCCTCCGCCGTGCTCGGCGTGGAGCACCAAGGCAATATCCAGGATCCGGGCCTCCAGCTCGGTGTAGGAGCTGTCCGGCCGAAGGATATGTAAAATATTCTCCGCGGTGGAAAGTTCCGGCTGGGGCTGGTGGATAAACAGGCTCTGCCCGTCATGGTAGTGGCGGTAAGCCTGATATCCGTATACCGACAGCAGCGGGAACAGGGCGATCAGCTGCAAACATTGCCGCAGCACGTTGGGAATGGAAATATCGTTGGCCCTTTCGTCGTAAGAATACAGCGTCAGCACGCTGCGGGCCAATGTGTTCATCATGTCCGAGCTGGGCGCTTTCATGATGATATCCCGCACAAAGCTGGTGGGAAGCGTCCGATAGTGGGACAATAAAGCGGAAAATTCCTCCAGCTGCTGTTTGTTGGGGAGCTCCCCGAACAGCAACAGGTAGGTGACTTCTTCAAATCCAAAGCGTTTTTCCAGCACAAAGCCTTCCACAATCTGCTCGATGTCGATTCCCCGGTAAAACAGCTTGCCCTCGCAGGGGACCATTTCGCTGTCCACCACCGTGTAGGACCGGACTTCGGAAATTTCGGTCAGGCCCGCCAAAACACCCTTTCCGTTAATATCCCGCAGGCCCCGTTTGACCTCGTATTTGGAATAAAGCTCCTGGTTAATCATCCCGTTTTTTTCACACAGACCCGCCAAACTCTGAATCTTTGGCGTCACTTCCGAATAGTTGATTTCGTCTGCCATACAATCGACTCCTTTTCTTTTTTCTTAACCGATGAATCGGCTGTCTGGTTGTAGTTTGTTTTTTACTGCTGTGCATACGCTAACAGTATGGCTTCCGTCGCTGTCCGCCGCCCCAAAAGGCGCAGCGGACAAGACAATCAGAAGCAATATGGAAAAAGCCTCGCTTTTTTCACCGAATTTACTGCATACGGCTTAAACATGAAGCCTTTTTTTCATTTCATTGAGCATGTTTTTTCCTTCAAACACCAGCAGTGCCGCCAGAGAAATCACGCTCCCGGCCACGCAGATCATGGAAGGATAGATCACATGCAGGCATTTGGTCAAGATAAACACCAGCGGAACAATCCCAAACACGCCGTCAAGCACAAAATAAATGGCGCATTCGCTGAGCTTTAAATGGTTCACCTTGGCGATGACCGACATGGCCACCATGGCGGACATGCACAGAATGGGGATCACATAATCAATAGACCAGCCCCTCCATCCGGTGAGAAAATCCCACCCGGCAGCCAGCAGCGAAATCAGGACCACCTGATAGGTCATATTTTTCAACAGATTTTTTCTTTTAAACACCGCGGTAATGATGGTCAGCCAGGCGCAGCCGATTCCCGCCACCACCATCAGCGACCAAATACCGCTTTGAGGAATCATCCAATTCACCGCCAACGACACCACGCCCGCGACGATGGACAAAAACAGTAAGATTTTAAAAAACAGGGAGTGCTGGCTGTACACCGTTGGGATGTCGGGAAACACCTCCCTCCCCGGCTCTCCGGGAAGCAACGGCCCCTGGCAGAGAGGACATTCCTCCTGTGGGCCCGCCACGGTCACTTTGCATTTTTCACAGCGTTTCACACCGTCCCCTCCTTTTCACTCTTTTTCCTGTGCGTTTTCCATGTTAGTGGATCAGGTTGGAGGCGATCTCCACCTCAAGGCCCATGCTGGTCAGGGAACGGAAAAACCGCTTTTGGATATCTGTGCTGATAAACGGAGAGGTAAAACTGAGGGTCAGGTTATCCTCAAACGAGCACAGACAGATCTGCAGCTTGTTCGTGCTGACAAACACGTCAAACAGGCGGATGTAGGGAATCAATTCCTGAGGCATGGAAATTTTCCCAATGTTGGAAAGAGCGCCGGTGCTTTCTTTCGCGGCCGCATGATAGCCAATTTTCAGCGCCACATCCTTGAGAATCAGCGGGGTCACCCGGGCAAAAGGATTGTGCTCGATGGCCGCGAAGGTATTCATCCGAAGGCTTAGCTGCTCGGGCGTCAGCTCTTTCTGGAAACAGTCGTCCACCGCCCGGATCACCTGTTCAAAATCAGGAGGTTTTTTGGAGAAGTCATACCCAGCCGAAATCACGCTGAAAAAGTTGCGGGCGGATTCCGACGGGAAATACTTGCGCAGATTCACCGGAATCTCCAGCACCACAGGTTTTTGTTGGTCCCGCAAGCTGCGGTCCTCGTGGATGGCGCACAGAAGAAGCGCTGTTAAAAAGCCGGTGAGGGTGGCGTTGTACCCATGGGCCTTTGCAAGGGCCTGTTTGACCGATACCACCCCTTCGATCACCCGGATACGGTGTTCGGGAAGCTTTTGCCCTTTGATGCGGTACGCCTTGGGATGACGAGCATTGCCCTTGCGCCCGTTTTTATCGTAGTATTTTTGAAAGCTGTCGTCCATTTTCTGGGAAAAAGACGCATCGTAATCCATTTGAGGCGTGTTTTTTAAATCCTCCGGATGCCGAAAAAGCAGATAGTGGTACACCAGCAGCCGCAAAAACTGCATTGCTCCGGTGCCGTCGGACAACGCATGATAGATCTCCAGGTTGATCCGGCAGCGGAAATACGTCACCTTAAACAACAGGGATTTTCGGTTGCTGTCATAAATACTGGAACAGGGAGGTTCCCATTCTTGCTGCACCTCGGCGGGAAGATTCGAGGACTCAAAATAGTACCAGAACAGCCCGTGCCGCAGCACGGATCGGTAGATGGGAAACGCCTCTAACGTTTTGTCCAGGGCCTTTTGCAGCACGTCCCCGTCCACCAGTTCGTTCAGCTCGCAGGCAAACCGAAACACCTTAGTATCCCGCTTGCTGCTGGTGGGCGGAAAAATTTTGGCCGCATTGTCCAGCCGGTTCCACCAAGCCCCTTGATAGTCCCCCACGGCAAACTCTCCTTTCCCAAAAATTGACTCCGTCAGACGGCGGTCATTCCCCTTGCGGGGCGTCTTGTTCTTTTCCCCGCTGTGCAACCTCCTCCAAAAAATCGTTTATCAACTGGTAACAGCGCTTGACCTGAGGGAAGGTAGGCGGCAGAGAGAAAAATCCGTGCAGTGCTTCGGGAATCCGGTGCACCTTCACGGGCACTCCCGCCTGTTTAAGCCGGCGGCCGTATGCTTCCCCCTCGTCCCGCAGAGGATCAAGCTCCGCCGTGATAATCAGCGTTTTAGGCTGACCGGACAGGTCCGGAGCCAAAAGCGGCGCAAAACAGGGGTTTTGCAGATCATCGTCGCTGTTTTTATAAAGATCCAAATAGTCGTTGATCCGCTTGGAAGTCAGCAGATATCCGGTTCCGTTTTCCCGCACCGAGTCAAAGGGAGACTGTTCCGAATGATCGAAATAGGTGGCGGGATAAATTAAAATCTGCCGTTCGGGCATAAACTCACCCCGCTGTTTTGCCAAAAGCGACAGCGCCGCGGCCAGGTTGCCCCCCGCGCTGTCCCCAATCAGGGTAATGTCCCTGGAATGGACGTTCAAAAGCCCGTTGTCCAGAAAAATTTCCCGTGCAACCCGGTAGCAGTCCTCCAGCCCCGCAGGAAATTTGTGCTCCGGCGCCAGCCGGTAATCCACCGAAACCACCATGTGGCCCGTGTGCTTTGCCAAATTCGCGCAGACCTTGTTGTAGCTGTCGATATCCCCGGTGACCCAGCCTCCGCCGTGAAAAAACAGCAGGATAGGATACTCCCCCTCTTTTTTGGGAGAAAAAATCCGTACTGGTATTTCATGGTCACCCCCATCCACCTTGTGATCCCAGATGGTGTAAAAAGGGCGCAAAAAATGGACGTGGGTCAGCCGGATGATCTGGCGGTAGGACTTGTAATTCTTTTTAATGTTCAGGTCCGGATAGGACAGCGCTTTTAACGCGCTGCGCGCAATGCGGCCAAGCTTCATAAACCAGCTTCCTCGTTTTTTGTTTTCTGTTTTCCACGGGCATTCCGCGCTCTTGCACAGACGCTTGTTTCCTTTTAAGCATGGGCGGAAAGCGCCCAATTCATACAAGCGGACGGCCGCCCCTGCAGAAGGGAGTTTTCCCGCACGGAAACAGTCCAACATCCAATTGTTGAGCAAATTGCAACGCAATTTATAAATAATTATATCATTAAACACATGCAAATGTAAATGAACGAGTTGTTACTTTTTCAAGAAAAACTGTGAAGAAGGCTTCTTTACACTCGATTCACATAGATTGGTTCCATCAATTTTTCCGTGAAGTTGGAAGTCCACGGCACACAAAAGCCAACGCCGCGCCGTAAAGGCGCGGCGTTTTCCTTCGATTGGATATCCCCTATTCTTCCCGAAACTGGTACTGGTAAAGCTTTGCGTACACGCCGTTTTTTGATAAAAGCTCCTGATGGCTTCCCCGCTCTTTGATCCCATCGCTGTCGAGCACGATGATCTCATCCGCGTTTTTAATCGTGGAAAGCCGGTGGGCTACGATGATGGAAGTTCGGCCTTTGGAAAGCTCCTCCAGCGAGGCCTGGATCATCATTTCGGTTGCGTTGTCCAGGGCCGAGGTGGCCTCGTCCAAAATCAGGATGGACGGATTTTTGAGAAACACCCGGGCGATGGAAATCCGCTGCTTTTGGCCTCCGGACAGCTTGACGCCGTGTTCCCCGATATCGGTGTCGTACCCCTGGGGAAGGGACTGTACAAACTCGTGGATGTTGGCTTTTTTCGCCGCCTCCACAATCTGCTCCTCGGTGGCGTCCAAATCACCGTAGGCGATGTTCTCCCGGATGGTACCGGTGAACAAAAACACGTCCTGGGCCACCATGCCGATATTTTTGCGCAGATCGTACCGGGAGATCTCCCGGATATCGTGTCCGTCGATCTTGATGGAACCCGAGGTGATCTCGTAAAACCGGGGAATTAAATGGCACAGGGTGGTTTTTCCCCCGCCGGAAGGCCCCACCAGCGCCACAGTCTTTCCGCTGTCGATGTGCAAAGACAGATCGTCAATCACCATTTTTTGCTGCACGTCGCCCTCCTGCTCCTCGTAGGAAAAGGATACGTGGTCGAAGTCGATCTCCCCACTGAGCTGGGCAACTGGCTGCGGATGCAAGGGTTCTTCCTCCTCGTTCTGGCGAAGGATGTCGTCCACCCGCTGGAAACCAGTCATGCCGTTTTGGAACTGCTCAAAAAACTGCACAAACCGTTTAATGGGATTTAAAAACATGTTGACATACAACAAATACGCCACAAAGTCGCCGATGGTGATGGCCCCGTTAAAGAAAAACAGGCCGCCCGCCAACAGCACGATCAGATACAGCAGATCCATAAACAGGCCCATACCAGCCTGAAAATAACCCATCACCTTGTAGGCGATTCCCCGGGAATGTTTAAACCGCTCGTTGTACACGTCAAACTTCTGATTTTCATGCTCCCCGCTGGTATAGGAGCGGGACACCCGGATGCCGCCGATGGCATTTTCCAAATTCGCATTGACCTCTCCGATTTCCTCCCGGGATTTTACAAACGCCCGGTTCATGGAGCCCCGCATCTTCACTGCAAAAAACACAATAAAGGGGATCGCTGCGAACACGATCAGCGTCAGGGGAAGGTTAATCGTGGCCATCAGCACAAACGCGCCCAGCAGCATCACCACCGACAGGAACAAATCCTCCGGCCCGTGGTGGGCAAGCTCGGAAATATCCATGGTGTCGTTGATGATCCGAGACATAATCACACCGGTTTTGTTTTCGTCAAAATAGGAAAACGGCAGCTTTTGCAGGCGGCGGAACACATCCCGCCGGATATCCCCCTGGATCCGTACCCCCATCACGTGGCCCCAGTACTGGATAAAGTAGTTCAGTCCCGCCTTGACCAGATAGATTGCCAGCAGCGCCCCCGTCCAGATCAGCAGCATCCGCAGATTGCGGTTGGGCACATAGTCGTCGATGATCCGCTGGGCGATCATCGGATAAAACAGGTCCGCCACCGCCACCAAAAACGCGCAGATCATATCCGCGAAAAACAGTCCCTTGTGCGGCTTGTAGTACCGCATAAACTTTTTGATCATTCCGCAACATTCCCTTCCTCTCAAAAGTCCTCTAAGCCGGAACCTGTCTGTGTGGTCTATTCTTCTGAAAGGCTGTAAAACAGCTTTACAAACGCCTCGTACGCTGTGGGCAGCGCGTACTGGTCTTTCAGTTCCTGGACGGTATGCCAGCAAAACCGGGCAGGAGTCTCCCCCGGCTGAAGTGTGGCAAGGTAGCCTCGCATGTGCCACTCCACATGGGAGAAAATATGCTTGGCGGGTTTGAGCCCGCTGACTTTAGCGGGGACAATCCCCCATTCCTCCAACGTCTGCTCCGCTTGCTCTGGGCTTAAAAACCCCGGGGCGTGGGGAAATTCCCACATCCCCGCCAAAAGCCCTTTGTCCGGCCGCTTTTGCAGGGCCGCTTTGCCGTCGCACACCAGCAAAAACACCGTTTTTTCCTCCACGCGCCGGGGCGCTTTTTTCTGCTTGACGGGAAGCTCGCCCTGAATCCCCAAGGTAAACGCGCCGCAGGTTTCCCGCACCGGACACCGCTCGCACAAAGGGGAGGCTCCCGGCAGGCACACCGTCGCCCCCAGCTCCATCAAGGCCTGGTTAAAATCCCCGGCCCGGCCGGCGGGAATCACATCCTCCACCAGATGCTCCACCGCTTTTTTCACGGCGGGTTTGGCGATGTCCTCATAACTCGCGGTCAGCCGGGAGATCACCCGCAAAACATTCCCGTCCACCGCCGGAACCGGAAGCCCAAAGGCGATGGAGGCAATCGAGCCCGAGGTGTAATCCCCAATTCCCGGCAGGGTTAAAAGCTCCTCCCGGCTTTTGGGGAGCTCCCCGCCGAAGCGTTCCACGACCTCCCGGGCGGCCTTCTGCATATTTTTGACCCGGATGTAGTAGCCAAGGCCCTCCCACAGCTTTAAAAGCTGTTCCTCGGGGGCGGCGGCCAGGGCGTTTACATCCGGCAGCGCCGCGACAAAACGCTCAAAGTACGGCTTGACAGCCTCCACCCTGGTCTGCTGGAGCATGATTTCGGACACCCAGACCCGATAGGGTGTGGGGTTGTCCCTCCAGGGGAGAACCCGGGCGTTTTGCCCGTACCATTCTAACAGCGGCGGAGAGATGCTCCGCAGCGGATTTTGTTGCTGCATAACGACCTCTTTTCATGGGAACACCGTGGATAGTCGGCTGCTCCCGAAGCATGGCAATACAGATTGATTATAGCAAAGTCTCTCCCCTGTGTCCAGAGCGGGACGCTGGGCCTCAAAAAACAAAAAGCCGCCGGAAATTCCGGCGGCAGCGCATGTTCATCGCGGTCTGCAAAGCGCTTAACTCCGATTGGAAAAGCACTTAAGCGGCAAATTTTTCTTGAAACGTCTTGTGCAGGAATCCGGTCAGCTTACACAGCGGAATGCAAAGTAAAAACCACAGGCCGGAGTAAAGCAGGCAGATCTGGCCCAGAATATTAAAGTGCATGGCGGAATAATCCCACACATTCCACTTGAGCCCCAAATTGACCAAACACCCCACAGAAAACTCCACCGAGGTGATGATCCCCGACCCCATCAGGCACTTTTTCCACAGCTTTTTAAACCGATTTTTTAAATTGGACGCATAGATCAGCGTAAAGCACAAGCCTCCCGTCAGGGTCATCGTCCAGTGGGTGTTCCCCCGCCAGATAATCTCGATTAAGCTGTAACCCAGCGCGCCGATCACATACACGGCCGTATATTCCTTGACAGACGATTTTTTCGGGTGCAGCAACCGCCGGCTTTTGACGTTTTCGCGCACATCGGACGCTTCCTGCGCCGCAATCGTCATACTAGGTCCCTTCATTCCCCATATCCTCCCATGATACATTCTTATACGGATAGGGTTTGCAAAACAAGGGTTTTTAGCCGTGTCAATTTCTGCATGTTTCCCCTATTTTTTTCATGGGGTTTGTCCCATTTTTCCTTTTTGTGTTATAATAAAATAAAGTGTGGATTGATCCTGGCCGGCACCAGGTACCGCCTTGTTGTCCTTGTTTTTGCAGAATAAAACAATACCCGGATGGGAGACAGAGCCATGGTGACGCTTTACCATTTAGAACAACATGCAGAAATTCCTGACTGTTCAGGAAGCTCCGGCGAGATCCTCGTGCTGCTGCCTGAACACAGGCTGGGCGAACTGACCGGAACCTTTGGTGTTCCGCCCCAGATCGCAAATCAGTTTCGGGAGGGCCGGGCGAGCAAATCCGAAAGCCATCCCGGTTTTGATTTTATCAGCTTATCGGTTCCCAAACGAAATGGACGAAACCGAGCATTTCACCTTTGCGCCTATTTTCGGAAAAATCTGCTGCTTTTATACAGCGACAATCCGGGCGAGTACGGAAAAATACGCCGGCTGTTTGAGGAACTGGATATTCACAGCTACCCGAACGGTGGTCTGGCCCGGCTGTTGTGCGCCTATCTGGATCAGCTCATCCATGACGACGCCCAGGTACTGGAGGATCTGGAACAGCGGATTTTCGAACTGGAAGACCAACTGCTCACTGGTAAAAAGAGCGATTGCGTCAAAGAGATCGTCGCCTTTCGCCGCAAACTCACGCCCCTAAAACGATTTTATGACGGGCTGTACGCCATCGCCCAGGCAGCGGAGGAAAACGACAATGGCCTGGTGCCCAAAAACGAGCTTCGATACTTTAAAATGCTCCGTCAGCGGGCCGACCGGCTCGGCCAGAGCGTGCTCACTCTGCGGGAATATGTCGCTCAGGTACGGGAGGCCTATCAGGCTCAGGTTGACATCAATCTAAACAACCTGATGAAAATTTTCACAGTGGTGACCGTGATTTTTCTTCCTTTAACTCTAATCGCGGGCTGGTACGGCATGAATTTTGACATGCCGGAATACCGCCTGTCCTTCGGTTATCCCCTTGTCATCGCCGCAAGTCTTTTAATCCTCGCGGTCTGCCTGATCCTCTTTAAGCGTAAAAAATGGTTTTAGCCTATATTTCACCTGGTGGCGCCAAAATTTCCTCTTGTGTTTTTGGATCAGTTGTTGTATAATAAATCGGTAAGCTTTATTGAAAAGAGCTTGCCGATTTATTGTCTGATATGCAGATGCGCAGGCCCTGTGCAACGAAAGGCCGCGAACCATGTCAGGCGGGGAACCGAGCAGCATTAAGCGTTTTTTTTCGTGTGCCGCGGGTTCACCTGCGCGTTTGCATATGAGGCAGTAAATTGAATCGATGCTCTATTTCCCTGGCACCCTGCTGTCGCCTTGACTTATTAAGGCGGCAATTTTTATATGACCGGCATTTTCCCGAAAGGAGGCGGTTGCCGTGTATCTGGCTCTTTACCGTAAGTACCGGCCTTTGATTTTTGACGACGTGATCTCCCAGCCACATATCACTATCCCGCTGAAAAACCAGGTCAAGTTAAACCGCTGCGCGCATGCTTACCTGTTTACCGGCTCCCGCGGGACGGGAAAGACCACCTGCAGCAAAATCCTGGCTAAGGCGGTCAACTGCCTGCACCCGGTGGACGGCAACCCCTGCCTGGAATGCGAAGTCTGTAAGGGGATTGAAGACGGTTCGATCCTGGACGTAGTGGAAATTGACGCCGCCAGCAACAACGGTGTGGACAGCATCCGGGAGCTTCGGGAGGAAGCAAACTTCACCCCCGCAGTGTGCCGGTACCGGGTTTACATCATCGACGAGGCTCATATGCTCAGCACCGGGGCGTTCAACGCCCTGCTCAAGATTATGGAGGAGCCTCCTTCCCACGTGATCTTTATTCTGGCCACTACCGAGGTCCACAAGGTGCCCGCCACCATTTTGTCCCGCTGCCAGCGGTACGACTTCCGCCGGATTTTAAGCGAGGACATTGCCGCCCGGCTTCAATATGTGGCAAAGCTCGAACAGCTTTCCTTGACTGATGATGGCGCTCAACTGATCGCCAAACTGTCCGACGGCGGCATGCGGGACGCTTTGTCCCTTCTGGACCAGTGCGCGTCGGCCTCCCAGACCATTGACGGGGAGGCGGTTGGCGCGGCGGCGGGGCTGGCCGGACGGGACTATCTGTTTAAGCTGTCCGGAGCCGTTTTGCAAAAAGACGCCGCCGCCGCTATGGCGCTGATCGACGAGCTCCACGGCAAGATGAGCGATTTGAGCCGCCTTTGCGACGAACTGATTGCCCACTACCGCAACCTGATGATCGCCAAAACCGTGCGGGAACCCGGGGCGCTGATTGTCTGTCCCCCGGCGGAGCTCACCGATCTGCAAGAGACCGCCAAAGGCTACGCCCTCAACGGGATTTTACACGCCCTGACTGTTTTGCAGGACTGCGCCGCCCGGCTGGGACGAGTGTCCTCCAAGCGGCTGGAGCTGGAAATGGCCCTGCTGCGGCTGTGCTCGAAAGAGGAATCCACCGGCGCGCCGTCCGCCTCCGATCCGGGCCTGGCCGCCCGGATCGAACGGCTGGAGCAGGCCGTCGCTTCCCTGCTAAACGCTCCACCACAGCGGGTCGAGCGCGCCGCGCTTTCCTCCGACGCTCCTCCCCCGCCCATGGAGGTTCCTCCGGCGGTTTCATCACAGCCTCAAGCTCCCCTGGCGGGCTCAAAGCCCTTAAAAACCGAGGTGGACTGGAGCAAGCTGGCCCCGCTGTCCTGCTGGACAGAAATCCTCAAAAAACTGGGTACCGACGATCCGCCGCTGAGTGGAATTTTGTTCGGCTCTCAGGCCTATGAGCTGGAGGATATCCTGTTTATCGACTCCCCCAACAAGATGTTTGCAAAGCTGTTAAAACAAGAGGGCTGTGCCCAGCGGCTGGGCGAGACAATTTTTAAGCAGACGGGGAAAAAATACCGCATCCGCCTGCGCAGCGGCGGAAAAGGCAGCGCCGGAGCTCCCGGCGCCGCCCAAAAGCAAGAATCCCAGCCTGATCCGCTGGACGCTTTGGCGGCTGCCGCCAGAGAATCCGGCGCTCAGGTGAATATAAAAGAATAAAAAACGGCCGGCGGTATGAATCCCCGGCCGGGAAGGATGATTGAAATGAAAGCGAGATTACCCAAAGGCATGGGCGGCGGCCCCAGCAATATGAGCAGCATGCTCAAGCAGGCTCAAAAAATGCAGGAAGACATGCAGAAAGCCCAGGAAGAACTGGAGCAGAAGGAGTTTCGCACCAGCGTGGGCGGCGGTGCGGTAGAAGCCGTAATCTCCGGCAAAAAGGAAGTCAAAGAGCTCACCATTAAACCCGAAGTCGTAGATCCAGAGGATGTGGAAATGCTCCAGGACTTAATCATGAGCGCCATTAACGAGGGGCTCCGCCAGGTGGAGGAAGTTTCTGCGGACGAGATGACCAAGATCACCGGGGGCATGAACATTCCCGGATTGTTTTAAATACTATGAAATATAACGCGGTTGCATTAACGCAGTTGATTGAACAGTTTGCTTCGCTGCCTGGAATCGGGATGAAAACCGCCCAGCGGCTTGCCTATCATGTGTTAAGCATGACAAACGAGCAGGCTAAGGCGTTTTCCGATGCAGTGCTCAAAGCGCATGAGACGATTAAAAACTGCCGGATCTGTCAAAACTTCACCGACGAAGAAACCTGTCCGATCTGCGGAGATACCGGCCGGGACCGTTCTATTATCTGTGTGGTGGAAAGCCCCAAGGATGTAGATGCGTTCGAGCGCACCCGGGAGTACAACGGGCTGTATCACGTACTGCACGGCCTGATTTCCCCCATGGATGGGATTGGTCCGGAACAGCTTTATGTCAAAGAGCTGCTGACCCGGGTGGCCGGCGACGAGGTCAAAGAGGTGGTTATGGCCACCAACCCCACAGTGGAGGGCGAAGCCACGGCGGTCTATCTTGCAAGGCTGTTAAAGCCGCTGGGCGTCAAGGTGTCCAGGCTTGCGTACGGCATCCCGGTGGGAGCCGATCTGGAATACGCCGACGAAGTGACCTTGTTTAAAGCCCTGGAAAACCGAAATGAAATTTAATAGATAGGAGATGAAACGGATGGCGGACGCGACCATTGCCGTAAACCGAAAAGCGCGCCACGATTACTTTGTGGAAGACACCTATGAAGCCGGCATTGAACTGTCCGGCACCGAGATCAAATCCATCCGCCAGGGAGGCGCCAACTTAAAAGACAGCTGGTGCAACATCACCGGTGGAGAAATCTTTGTGATGAATATGCACATCAGCCCTTACGAAAAAGGGAATATCTTTAACAAAGATCCCCTGCGGGTCCGCAAGCTTCTGATGCACAAAAAGGAGATTCACAAGCTGTTTGGCCTGGTCAAACAGGAAAGCTATACGCTAATTCCCCTTTCCCTGTATTATAAAGGGAGCCGTGTGAAGCTTTCGGTGGGGCTTTGCAAGGGTAAAAAACTACACGACAAACGCGAGGACGCTGCCCGGCGCGACGCCAAGCGGGAAATGGACCGGGCCGTGCGGCAACGGCTGCGGTGAGGAGGACGTCATTATGATTAGCAAAAAAATCCCCCTGAATATTGACTACAAAGCATTGGGTTATGACAACGGAGGCAGTTCCCCCACCCTGTCCACCTATTTATGGGAGGAAAGCCAGGAGATGCCCTGGATGAACAAGCGCCCCGCAGTTTTGGTGTGTCCCGGCGGCGGATACACCTGCGTTTCCCAGCGGGAGGGCGAGCCCATCGCGCTCAAATACTGTTCGGAAGGTTTCCAGACCTTTTTGCTCCACTACACCGTGATGCCGGGCAAGTTCCCCTGCGCCCTGCTGGAGGCGGCAAAGGCAATCGCCATGATCCGAGAGCACGCCGAGGAATGGCGGGTGGATCCGGAGAAAATTTTTGTCTGCGGCTTTTCGGCCGGCGGACATTTGGCGGGAAGCACCGGTGTGTTCTGGGATTCCGAACTTGTAAAAAACGCGCTGGGCGTCACCGGGGAACAAATCCGTCCCACCGGTATGATTTTAAGCTATGCCGTACTGTCGGCGTTTACTCCTCATCTTCAGTTCTCGTTTCCCAACCTGATGGGCAGTGATTCCCAAAATCCGGAGGACTACCGGAATGTTTCGCTGGATACCCTGGTAAATCCGGATACGCCGCCTGCTTTTTTGTGGCATACGGTAGACGATGACGTGGTGGACGTGGAAAACACCATGAACTTCGCTTCTGCCCTGCGCAAAAACGGGATTCAATTTGAAATGCACCTGTATCCTCACGGTCCTCACGGCATGAGTCTTGCCAACGAGATCACGCCTCCGGTCTTGACGGATTGCCAAAACTGGATTACAATGTCCGTACGGTGGATCAAAAGCTTTTTATAAGTTATATGGATAATGATTGGAAAGGAACCTTTGGTGGGGTTCCTTTCCGAATACCGTTTTACTTCCCTTCCCTATTTTTATGGGGGCGTAAAGGTTTCGACGGGGATTATGAACGGCCGCAAGCGAGTAGAGCGGGCGAAAGCTCTTAAAACGTCGCACTTAAAATTAAACGCAAACAAAAACACGAACGCTAATTTAGCATACGCTGCTTAGTTTAAGCAGCTCGTTCGCTTAAGAGGGACCACGGGCTTAAGCGGGCGTCTTATTTAGTGGTGAACATTTTCCGCCGACGCCTCTGAGCGGAAAAGGAACGAGAGGCTACCCACCTCGCCAGCCTGTCAGCCGGCGGGCGGGATGGGGAATTTGAATAGACGGACTGCACTCGGAGAAAACGGTCGGAACTGATTTTCGGACGCGGGTTCGACTCCCGCCGCCTCCACCATGATAAACACCGATAAACGAAAAGTTTATCGGTGTTTTGTTTTTTAAGTACACGCAAAAGTACACACTTTTTCTTTTATGCGTCCCCAAAGCAAACAGGGCAAGCCGTTAAGCCTATCGCGTCCCCTTTGCGGGCGGGCACCGAGGCAAATGCAACAAAAGCCGGTGAGGATGAACCCCACCGGCTTTTGTTATAGCTCCTATACTTTAAATATCTAATATTGTAAATAGTGAAAGTATAGCTATATACCATATATTTTTTACGAATAGAACCATATTTGTGTCTCGTACTGCACATGATTGTTCCTTATTCGAACATGTGCAATCTGTTTCCTGTTCAGCACTCTGCTTCCTGCGATACAGTGTTCGCAGGAGGTGGAACTATATGACGATTGAAGAAGCATTTTCAAAAGCACTGAAAAAAGCAAGGAAAGAGATGGGAATCACCCAGCAGCTCGCCGCAGAGCTCTGCAAGCTCAGCGTCAGGGAATATGGCAACATCGAACGGGGAACTTCCAAGCCCGGTATGGACACCATCATTCAAATCTACAACGTGTTCGGCGTGAGCATTTACGAATTCGAAGCAGAGCTCCCGGACAAAGAATAACCCTCAGGCCCTTCCATACGGAAGGGCTTTTTTGTGATGAATATAAACAACGTTATGAACTGAACGCTGTTTGAAATTACAGGTATCCTCAACAATACTTTTTAATATTGTTGTCACAAAACTTAATTCTGTTGAATCATATTTTATAGGATTATAGCATTTTTTGAATATGGATTGTCACAACTATTTGTTTTCTTTGTGAACATCAAATCTTAATTATTTATAATTTTATTTCCTGTTTTATAGTAATAAAAAGGAGGGGAGAATTTTTATGGAACTAAAAAATGAAATTGGCAAACGATTAAAGCATGCTAGAAAAAAGAGAGGTCTTAGTCAGCAAACAGCGGCGGAACTCAGCAAGATCAGCGTCCGACAATTCGGTAACATCGAAAGAGGTGTGTGTATTCCCGTTCCGGACACTTTGATCCGGATTTATAAAATGTTTGACATTAGCATTTACGACTTACAAACAGAACTTCCAGACAAAGAATAACATCTAAAAACAGAAAAACAATGTTTCTCAGGTAATTTAAATTATCATTTGAAAGGCGCCCCGAAAAACCGTTGGCTTTTCGGGGCGCCTTTTTCCCTTCTGCAAACTTTTCTCACAAGAAGCTTTGCATTTCTGAAAAGGGGAACCAATCATTTACATGCCAGAATGACGTGGGATCCATATGCCTGGTTTAATCGTGAATTGGAACCTCCACCTTCAGTTCCCTGGCTATTTCTTTTACCATCATCCTCATTAATCCAGCAACAGTCGCTGTATTAAAATAGGGTTGCCCAAAATGAACGCTTGCCTTCTCTGAAAGGGTCTGCACATGTTTTGTGAGCATATCTGTTGCCTGTTTTAATATGGACATTTTCCTTTGGGGCTATTATAATAAAAAAGCACGTCGAAAAATGGGGCATAAAATAGCACATGCGGTACAATTGCAGATCTAAATAAATGCTCTATGGACGGCCAAAATGAACGTTCTTAAACAAAGAGGAAGCTTATGCGGCAGGAAAATAACCTAGGAAAAGATCCGATTGGCAAACTTGTAGTGCGGATCGCACTCCCCAGTATGCTGGCGCAATTTGTAAATGTGTTATACAGCATTGTTGATCGAATGTATATTGGAAATATTGCGGATGTAGGCGAGTTGGCCCTTGCCGGTGTGGGCGTATGCGGGCCGGTCATCACACTCATTAGTTCTGTGGCATCGCTGATCGGAATCGGAGGAGCTCCTCTGATGAGCATCCGGTTGGGCGAAAAAAACCTGCCAAAAGCAAAGGCGATTTTAGCCAATTCCTTTCTTATGCTCTGTGTGCTTTCGCTGCTTTTAACCGTCGGTCTGTTTTTTATCAAGCGGCCGATGCTCCTGTTTTTTGGCGCGAGCCAGGCCACGATTTCCTTTGCAAACCAGTATTTTTCCGTTTACCTGATCGGAACGCTGTTTGCTTTGCTCGCCACTGGTATGAACCAGTTTATTATCTGCCAGGGCTTTGCAAAAATCGCCATGTTTTCCGTTGTTATAGGTGCCGTTTCCAATATTGTGTTGGATCCCCTCTTTATTTTTGTTTTTCACCTGGGAGTTTCCGGCGCTGCCATTGCAACGGTATTGTCCCAGCTGGCCAGCTGCTGCTTTGTACTCGCTTTTCTTTTTGGACAGCGCCCTATGGTATCCATTGGCTTTGGCGGATACAGTTGGAAGATTATGCGCAGGATCCTCGCAGTCGGATTTACGCCGTTTGCCATTATCGCAGCGGATAATGTGATGATTATCGCAATGAATATGATTCTTCAGCGGTACGGCGGCCATACACAGGGGGATCTTTTGGTCACCTGCGCCACCATCGCCCAAAGTTTCATGTTGATCGTCACCATGCCGCTGGGCGGAATCACCGGCGGTACCCAGGCAATTCTGGGATTTAATTACGGAGCCCGCCAGGTGGACCGGGTAAAAGCGGCCCAGCGGAAAATCTTTCTGCTCTGTTTGATTTACACCGCGTGTATGACTGCCGCCGCCTGGCTTTGCGGGCAGTGGTTTGTGCGTCTGTTCACAAACGACGCAGTTGTGATGGAAAAAGCGCTGTGGGCGATCCGCGTGTGCACTCTGTCCCTGCTGCCGCTGGGGTTACAATACGAAATTGTCGATGGATTTACCGCCATCGGTCAGGTGCGTTACTCTCTTCCCCTGTCGTTTTGGAGAAAGATCACCTATTTTGCCGCGCTGTTTGCTTTCCCGGCGATCTGGGGAGCCCAAGCCGCCTTTTTTGCGGAACCTGTTTCCGACTTTTTGGGGCCTTTGGTCTCCATCCTTGTGTATCTGGCAGCGATGAAACGAGTGCTGGAAAAACGGCGGGAACAGCCAGTCGAGAAGGTTGGATGACCGGCTTACGCATTTGTCATGCTGGCCAAGCCCCGTCAAATTCATTCGAAGTGGGAAACACACATTGCAAAAACAGGACCATATGGAAAAAGGACTGGCGAAACCCGCCAGTCCTTTTTCCATACTGATTCCACGCCGCCCTGACAGGCGGCGACTTGCCCGGCTTTTACCGGTTTTGCTATAAAACAGATTTCAATCCACGCCGCTTAAAAAAAGCGGCGACAAAACATCTTTTTCATCATAACCGAAACAATATAATTTTTCAAGGGGAACAAACTCCTCAAAACAGGACAAAAACGTGGATTTATGCAGTTGTTTGTTATTTTCCTTTGCAATGTTCTTGTTTTTTCTGTTGGATTTTCCGTATACCCTCGGCGTTTTTCTGGTTGATCCATTGGACGGACGCGTCCATGGCCGCCCGGCAGGCATTGGTCTGATCCAGGGCGTTTAGCATCACAAAGTCATGAATAATCGCTTGAAACCGTACGGCTGTCACGTTGACGCCCGCCCTGCGAAGCTTGCGGGCGTAGGCCTCGCCCTCATAACGCAGTACGTCCGCCTCACCATTTAAAATCATTGTGTCGGGCAGTCCTTTCAGCTGCTGAACGTCCGCTTTCAGGGGCGAAGCGGTGATCGGACACCGGCATCGGAGATCGGGTGCATATTGGTCCCAAAACCACATCATTCCCTGGCGGTACAGATAATAATTCTCGGCAAATTTCCAATAGGTACAGGTGTCAAAGCAGGCATTGGTGACCGGATAGTACAGCAGCTGCTTGTGGATGCGCGGGCCGCACCTCCGCTTGGCTAAAATCGTCATGGAGGTGGCAAGCGTTCCCCCGGCGCTGTCACCCGCCACCGTCAGGGTGTCAAGGCAACACGTAAGACCCATTTTCGAACGTAGTTTTGGCAGATCACACAACACGCTGTAGCACTGTTCCATAGCCACGGGATACCGCGCTTCAGGTGCACGGGTGTACTCGGGAAAGACCACTACGGAATTGGTGCGGTATGCCAGTTCCCGCACCAGTTTTTCATGGGTGTGAAAGCTTCCAAATACCCATCCGGCACCGTGGATGTAATAGATCATATGTCCGGGATCGCAGCCCTCTGGAATGACAAAATACACCGTGATGGTTCCCCAGCGCCCGGCAATTGCCTGGCAGGTTTCCACCCGTGCCGGATACATATACACCGGCGTATCCTGTGCCTGCTCCAGGCGTTTGCGCCCCTGGCACACAGGGAGTTCAAAAATCAGCGGCGATATGGAATTCGCATCGCAGACGGCTTCTGCCGCCGGCTCTAATGGCACACATCGTTTCATCGTAAATAACTCCTTATGCAAAAATAAGACTGTATTTCTATTGATAGTGTATGCATTTTAGAGCCGTACGGTTTTTACAAAAGAATTGTTATACAAAGAGCGGGAAGCCGTTAGGCTTCCCGCTCTTTGTATTCTATGTTTTTTCCTCATCCTTTTTTACATCCGTAATTTGCTTGAGCTTGACGGCCTCATGGGTCTTTTCATCATAGGCAATCAGATAGCTGCCCGCGTACTTCCCGTCAATGGAATAAATTTCCGCCACAAACTCCGTCGGATTCCACTTCATATGCACATTCCTCCCCTGCCAGTATATTGTATCCGGCAGCGGAAAAAATATAACGGATTTTTGACGGGGCTGACAAAACCTCCGAAAATAGGACGAAAAACGCTATCGTTTTTTTCTGGACAAATTCCAGATGGACAGCAGATAAAACACCGCTCCGGTCGCGATCAGGATCAAGATGCTGCCAAACGCAGGAAGCACCGTCTCTCCAAAAGAAAACGTCACACCCATCTGCTGTTCAAATTCGGCAACAGCTTGAGCAGGCGCGCCTGCAAAACTCTGCTCCATGGGAGCCGCCATCATCGTCTGACGAAACAGCGCTGCGGAATGGGAAACCGGGAAGCACTTGACCACCCATTGAATCCCGGCTGGTAAATTCCCAATGGGAAGATAAATCCCTGTCAAAAAACCGATGAGCGTTCCGATGACAGTGCACGCCGTCATAAACGCATTCAGGCTGTTAAAAAAGGAAACTAGGAAAAACATCAAGGAGGAGTTGGCGACTGTGGACAGCACAATAAGTCCCAGCACCTTGAGCAGAGTCATAGGATCCATCAGCTTTCCGCCGCTGGACACAATATAAATTTCCGCCAAAACCAAAGCGAGTATACTCATAATTAAGCCGATGAGCACCGCGCTGAGGATATAGCCTCCCAAAACGCTTTTTTTGCTGATGGGAGAGGAGGTAAAATCCTTGGTGATTTTTTTGGCTCGGTCCTCCACAATGATGCCGAACGCCCCCATTGTAGTGGTGACCGAAGTCACCGACAAAAGCCCCGCCATGATCCAGGAGTCCATTAGATATCGGGCGCCGGAAATCCCTGGCAGGCTTTTTACCAAGACGTCTCCCAAAAACAAGGCATACAAACCGATGATAATAAACACCGCCAGCAGGGAGAAAAACACCGAGGACTTATCTTTAAAAAACAGTTTCAGATTGCGGCTGCAAAATCCAATCATTCCCGAATCTCCTTTCCCGTGATGGCGATAAACGCGTCGTCCATGGTGCCCTTGACCACCTCAAAGCCGGTTATCAGTTCCCGGCAGGACTCAAGGATCGGCAGGGCGTCCATCGTAGAGGGAATGGGAACGAGCAGGGTATCCGCCGACACATGACTGGGAAATCCTAGTTCCAAAAGCCTTTGGGCAGCCTGTTCGAGATCTTTGCACACCAGGGTCAGTTGATCGTTCGCATAGGTTTCCTTCAGGTGGGAAGGCGTGCCCTGAGCTGCGATTTCACCGTTGTCGATCACGACCACATAGTCGGCAATAGCAGCCTCCTCCATATAATGAGTGGTCAGAAAGATCGTCATCCCGCTTTGTTGCTGGATGCTGCGAATGGTTTCCCACACGCTTTTCCTGGTCTGGGGGTCCAGGCCGGTGGTGGGTTCGTCCAAAAACAGTATTTTGGGTGTGTGAATCAGCGCCCGGGCGATGTCGCACCGCCTGCGCTGGCCACCGGACAATTTTCCGTAGGGCCGTTTGAGCAGTTCGGCAATTCCGGCAGCCTGTGCGGTGTTCTGCACCGCCTCGGACAGCCGTTTTCCCCGCAGTCCGTAAAAACCGCCCCGGACTTTTAGGTTTTCTTCCACCGTCAGGAGGTTGTCTAACAGCCCGTCTTGAAACACAGCTCCAATCACGCTGCGGATGGCGTTGTCTTCTTTTCCCAGCACATGGCCGTCCACCGTAACCGATCCCTGATCTGGCTTTAAAAAGGTACAAATCATATCAATCGTGGTGGATTTTCCCGCGCCGTTTGGACCTAAAAAGGCGAACAACTGCCCTTTTTTCACCGAAAAGCAGATGCCGTTGACCGCCTTGACAGAACCATAGGATTTGTGAAGATCCTGCACATCCAATATTTTTTCCATGGGAACCTCCTTGTATGGAGAGCTTTAAAATTTTGCTCCGAATGCCACTGCCGATTTCCTTACACGCAGGGGACGGCAGCCTGTATCTATCATACTGGATTTTTCCGGGCAGAGCAACCCATTTTACCGTGGTTTTAAAAATTTTATGGCTTCCCAAAGAACCGCTTCAATAAACAAGCCACCTGCGGGAAAGAGAAATTTTTCCCGCAGGCGGCTTCATACAATTTGATAAAGAAAGGATATGCAAAGAACTTATCCCTTCATGCTCTCTTTTAAAACGGATACAATTTCCTCGTAGGTCAGCGTTTTGTAGCCTCCATCCATGATGAAGGAGCCTTTGGCGATTCCGTCCAGCATGTCCTCGGTGACGCCCAGATCCCGGATATTCATGACAAGGCCCAGTTCTTTCATATAGGCCTCCATGCGGTCAAGACCCTCGCTGGCAATCTCTTCGTCGGTTTTTCCATCGGGAGATACGTTCCACACATTGATGGCATACCGTTTAAATTTCGCGAGCCCGTAGGGCAGAATCATCCGGTAATAGGGCAGTGAAACGGCTGCCAGCGTCATGCCATGGGTGGCGTCGGTGTACGCGCCCACCGACTGCCCGATCATATGCACCATCCAGTCGGTGGATTTTCCCTTTGCCACCAGGGTGTTGAGCGCCCAGGTGGCCGTCCACATAATGTTGCTTCTGGCCTCGTAATCTGTGGGGTTCTGTACGGCGATTTTACTGCTGTGGATCAGCGAACGCAGCAGGCCTTCCATCAAGTAGTCCGAGGTGTTGTCGTCCTCTCCCGAAAAATACTGCTCCAGGATATGGGACATGATATCGAAAAAGCCCGCGATCATTTGATAGTTGGGCAGGGTGAATGTCAGCCGGGGATTGAGGATGGAAAACTTCGGGAACACGTTGTCGCCAAACACATGGCCGATTTTCAGTTTCTGTTCATGGTTGGTAATGACGGAACCTCCGTTCATTTCAGAGCCGGTGCCCACCATGGTCAGCACACATCCCACCGGTATAATCGGATTGTCCACATCCTCCATACGCAGGTAATATTTGTCCCAGGGATCCTCTTTACAATAGGTGGAAACAGACACAGCCTTCGCATAATCACACACCGATCCACCACCTACCGCGAGAATCAGGTCCACCTTACCCTCTTTGGCCCGCTTACACCCCTCGTAGAGCTTTTCTACGGTAGGATTGGGCATCACGCCCGGATCTTCAAAAATCTCCTTTCCATTTGCTTTGAGGATACTTACCACCTGATCGTACAGGCCGGATTTTTTGATGGAGCCGCCCCCGTAACAGAGCAGAACATTTTTCCCATAGTTTTGCAGCTCCCCACCAAGCTGATCCAGGGAATCTTCCCCAAAATAAAGCTTGGTGGGATTGGAATAACAAAAATTGCCGAGCATGATTTTCTCTCCTTTTTTCCATATATGTTTGGTTCGGTTTCATCTGACCATCTTCAGTATAATCCTTTGAGTGAACTCTAAGTCAAGACGGCTGCCAGAAATTCACAAAAAATTAAAGATTTTCGAACGAATTGAATTCTGTCCCAAAAGGCGTACCATGAAGATTTGCCGCGCAACAGCAAAAACAGCCGCGCAACCAATATGTTGCGCAGCTGTTTTTGTTTTTCTTTTCCATCCGGTCAGGAAATCGCCTGAATTTCAAACGTCAGCGAGGCGAAATCCTCGTATAAAAACGGGACCGGAATCCCGCCGTGCATCAGCGCGGAGCCGGAATAGTTTCCCTGGCCGTTGACGGCATACATCCGTCCGGGTTCCAATCCCCTGACCCGGAGCAAAAGGGGTTCCGGATTGCAGGTGGCCTGCAAAAGCACAAAACAGACCAGCGCCTGCCTTTGATCCCGGGACACAAACTGCCACGCCGCATACCGGTGGTTTTCCAGGGGATTGGTGAGCCGGTCATACTCCCCCTGTGCGATTAAGGAGGCGTGTTCTTTAAAAAAGGCGACCTGGCGGCGAACCTCTTCTTTTTCTTCAACTGACATTTTGCTGATGTCCAGCTCATACCCGAAGGTGCCCGCCATGGCCACCACGCCCCGGGTGGAAAGCGGAGTGGTCCGCCCGGTCTGGTGGTTGGGGCACACCGATACATGGGAGCCCACAGTCGACGCGGGATAGCAAAACGACGTTCCGTACTGGATCGAAATCCGGTCGATGGCATCGGTGTTATCGCTGCACCAAATCTGGGGCGTATAACAAAGCATCCCCAGGTCGAACCGCCCTCCCCCGCCGGAGCAGCCCTCAAACAGCACGTTGGGGAACCGTTTCAGCAGCCGGTCCAGCAGGCTGTACAACCCCAGCACATACCGGTGGGAAATCTCCCCCTGCCGTCCGGCGGGGACGGCGGACGACCATACGTCAGACAAATGGCGGTTCATATCCCATTTGACGTATTGGATGTTGGCGCTGGTGAGAACTGCCTCCATGGACTGGTACAGGTACTCTACCACCTCCGGCCGGGACATGTCCAGCACCAGTTGGTACCGGCTGCGGACGGGTTCTCGGCCGGGGATCGCAAGCGCCCAGTCGGGATGGGCCCGGTACAGGTCGCTGTCCTCGGAGACCATCTCGGGCTCAAACCAGATGCCGAAGGAAAGCCCTAAGGCGTTTACCCGCTCCACCAGGGAACGCAGGCCGCCTTTCAATTTTTGCTCGTTGACCGTCCAGTCTCCCAGTCCGCTCTGATCCCCGTTGCGGGATCCGAACCAGCCGTCGTCCATCACCAGCATGTCGATTCCAAGCTCTGCGGCGTTTTTGGCGATGGTCAAAAGCTTTTGCTCATCAAAGTCAAAATAGGTGGCCTCCCAGTTGTTGATGAGCACCGGCCGCCGCGCCAGCTGATACTCCCCCCGGCAGACGTGCTCCCGGATAAGCCTGTGCAGTTTATGGGACAGCCTGGACAGCCCCTGATCCGAAAAGCACAGCACGGCTTCCGGGACGGTAAAGGTATCGCCCGGCTCCAGCTGCCAGGAAAAGTTCTCGGGGTTTAGCCCCATATACAGGCGGGTCTGGCCGATCTGATCCACCTGGGCGCCGGCGAGAAAATTCCCGCTATACACAAAGGCCACTCCATAGCAGTCCCCCTGCTCCTCGCTGGTATCCCGCCCGCAGAGGATGACAAAGGGGTTTTGCTGATGGCTGGAGGCTCCCCGCACGCTGTCCACCGAGGTTGTTCCGTACCGCAGGGGCGTTCGCTCGGGAATGCGCTCCATGGCGTGCTTGCCGTGAAAGGTCATCAGGTCATACGGGTGTTCTGGGAAATCCAGGCAGCAGCTCAGCGCCCGGTCCAGTGTGACCGCAGCTTTGTTCCCATTGACGATCCGGGCACTGCGGGTGATCACGTCCAGCTTTTCGATCACCGAATAGCACAGCGTCACCGTCAGCTGGGTGGATGTGTCCTTGAGGGTGACCTCAAGGGTTTGGCAGTCGTCGTGGTACACCGAAGGCAGGCCCGGAAGCTCCGGCTTTTTTCCGCTGAACAGACGATGGGACTGGTAACGCAGATCGGCCGCCCGGCTGCCGTCAGCCTGGATCACCGCCAGGCAGGACTCCCGAAAATCCCCGGTTCCCGCCGCCGGATATTCCAGCGGCAGGCTGTCCAGGGAGATCGTCCGGTCGTTGTCCGCCTGATAAGGATTCCCGGAAAAACCCCGGTCGATCATCTGGAGCCGGTAGCTGAAGTCCGTGTTCTCGGCTTTGGCTCCATAATACAGATGCAAAAAAATACCGAACGGCCCCACCTTCATCTGATAGGTGGAGCGTTCGGTGTGCAGGGTAAACAGCCCGTTTTTCTCGTCAATGAAAATTGCCATGGGGATCATCCTCCTTTTCTGGTATGTACTCCCCGGCAGTCCCTGCTGCTTATAATAGGTATAGCGAACAAAACGAATTTAACGGCGGGATGCGATCAGCGCCTCTACTTCCGAAAGGGTGGGCAGCGCACAAATGGCGCCTTTTTTGGTGGTGGTCAGCGATCCCACGGCGTTTGCAAACTCGATGCAGCTGGTCAATTCGTCCTTATCCAGCAGTGCGGCGTCTTTCCCCATCTGGGTCAAGGCATATAAAAATCCCCCGGTAAAGGAATCCCCCGCTGCAGTGGTGTCGATGGTCTTTACCTCGGGGAAGCCCTCGTGGGAAACCGTGCGGCTCCCGGTCATGGCAAAGCACCCCTTTTTCCCCAGCGTCGCCAGCAAAAGCTTGACAGGGTAGGTTTCCAGCAGCGTTTTAGCCGCCCTGTGAAGATCCTTCTCCCCAGTGAGGAACGTGAGTTCCTCTTCCGAGATTTTCACAATGTCCGCATACCGCATGGCCCGCAGGGCGCACTGCCGGGCATCCTCCTCGCTGTTCCACAGATTCAGGCGCAGGTTGGGGTCAAACACCACCTGAAGCCCGGTGGATTTTTTCTGCTCGCAGGCGTATTCCGCCAACTGAAACGAGGTCTCCCGAGAAGGCCCTTCTGTCATGAGCACCGAGGAAAAGAACAAAAATTTTGCCTGCCGAAGCTTTTCAAGATCAATTTCTTCAAATGAGAGCATGGTGTCCGCCCCCTGCCGGCGGTAAAAGCTGAAGGAGCGGTCGCCCTGGTCGTCCAGGTGGACAAAGGCCAGGGTAGTCTGATAGTCTTTGGAGAGCACCAGATTCCCCGCATCCACGCGGTTTTGCTCCAGCACGGCTTTTAGCGCCCGGCCGAAATTGTCATCCCCCACTTTGCCCACAAACGCCGCCGAACCGCCCAGCTTTGCATAGGCGCAGGCCATGTTGGCGGGGCCGCCGCCAGGATTGCGCTCAAAGATCGGATTGTTGTTTTCAGAAGTTCCCACGGGGGTAAAATCAATAAGCAGTTCCCCCAGGGAAAGTAAGTCAGCCATTTTGTTCGCCTTCTTTCCTGTTGTTAAAAAGCGGCGCCGCAAAGTTTACCGCGCCGCTTGGAATTTACGTTTACTAAGTTGGCAAAAGGCCCTTTCTGCCTTTAGTTGTTCCCAAAAACACAAACCGTTATGCTGTCCAGTTTCACATCCCCTTCAAGGGCGACGCGGATCTCTCCGGCAAGGGTGTTCGCCGTATGCTCGCACACGGTATACAACGCGCCGTTGTCTGCAAAAAGCTCTATGACATCGTCGTCCACAATCAGACGGATGTCCAGTTCTTTGTTCGCGCCAAAGGGAACCTCTTCCTTGCCAAGCTGAAACAGTCCCTTTGCAAAATCCACCGTCGCCGTCAAGCCTTCTGCAAAACCGATGGAGGCTGTCCCCGTCAGGCCCGCCGGAAAAGACGCTTTGATCTCAAAGGGAGCGTCCTCCACCGCAGCAACGGTTTCTTCACAGCCGCTCAATAGATTTTTACGCTCCACCGAACTGGTAATTATGCGGTCCAGTTCCTCCACCGGATTTTGGCGCAGGCGGTAGCCGGTTTCGTCCTTTGTAAGGCTTAATACGGCGGGAACACCCATTAGACCGTGATACGTGGTCTTTTTACCGTTCAGCTCCCGCTGGCCGGTGCGCAGCCAGGGGATGGTAATCAGCCTGTCCGGCGCTCCGTACACCGTCTGGGCCGCATAGGCGATCTTGTTGCAGTAGGCATAGCGTTTTTCCTGCTCAGGCGTAAAGGTGTAGCCGTCAAAGCTCCCCACATAATAGCAGCTGTCGGCGCTCCAGTAAATCCACTTGGTATTGGATTGATCCCCGTCCACCGGAAGCTCAAACAGGTCGGGGCACTCTGCCGCGCCGGGCAGGGTGATGCGCTGGGTCATGCTCCAGTCTTTCAGGTTTTCGCTTCTGAACACCGCAAAGTCATTGTCCACTAAAAACAGCACCATAAAATATCCCTTGGAGGGCGCATGATAGTACACCTTTGGGTCCCGGTTGTCCCGCTCCACGGTATCCAGCACCATGCCTTTCTTCTCCACAGTCCTGCCTCCGTCGGTGGTCACCGCCAGGTGCTGAGTAGAAGGCTTTCCCTTGGACCATTCGCCGTTATTGCCCGCCGCAGTGTAGTAGTACAGCCGAGCGTCTTTGCCGAATCCGGCGGCGTTTTCTCGGTCGATGTATGCACACCCGGAAAACATGGTGCCGGTCTCGTCGGGATACAGCACGGGGTCCAGTTCCTGCCAATGGATTAAATCGGCACTTTTTGCGTACCCCCAGGTCATGTTGCCCCACTCGGTGTCAAAGGGGTTGTACTGAAAGCACATATGGTATTCCCCGTCCTGATAAACCAGTCCGTTGGGGTCGTTCATCCAGCCGATTTCCGGCGCAAAGTGCAGCCGGGGCCGCCGGGAGGTACCCGCGGGCTTTTGATCCTCCTGACGGATATTTTCAAAAAACGCATCCGGAAACTCTCCGGACAGCGCAAGGGTTTTTCCCATCCAATCGTTTATGTTGAGCGCAGCGTAAAAATCCGGGGCATCGTTCCCAGGCGCCACGGCAAACTCAAAAATTCGGGTATCACCGTCGTAGATAAACAAAGGCTTGCGCTCCCCGCCCTGACGGACAGGAAACCAAAGATACTGCTTTTGAACATCGATCTGCGGCATAAAAAATCCTCCAAATTTGCTGAATATACGCATGAAGTGTCTATCGACCTTTCCATATTATACCCAGATACAGGAAAAAAAGCAAGGAAAAAACGGGCCGCCGGATCGGCGGCCCGCAGGGCTGTGACAACAAGAATTGTTGATTGTAGAAAAAGCACTTAAAACTGCGTGCCGATGACCTTTTCACAACAGTCCGGAGAGTATTTCCACCGGTCCATGTGAGAGCCTTCAAAATAGTACTGAAGCTGCCCCGCGTCGTAGTCTGTGTCAAACGAGTCCACAATAATCAGCTTGACCTTCATTTTCTCCGGAATCAGGCTTTTTATGTATACACTGGCGCTCTGCCCCACCCGCACGTTTTCCCGAAGCTCCGCGAGGCCGGCCAGATTGGGGGTCAGTTCCACAAAAACACCGTAGTTTTCAATGGACCGGACGACTCCGGCCACCGTCTCGCCCGGGTGAAAGTTTGCCGCGTTTTGCTCCCAGGTGCCCAAAAGCTCCTTGTGGGACAGGCACACCTTGCCGGAATCCTCCACCGATTTCACCACCGCTTTGATCTCCTGACCGATCTGGAACCGATCCGCAGGGTGAGAAATTCTGGACACTGAAATCGCGTCGATGGGGATCAAGGAAGGGATTCCACAGCCAATGTCCACAAAGCAGCCAAAAGGTTCAAAGTGGGTCACCTTTGCGGGGATCACATCGCCCGGCGAAAGGCGCCGGATATATTCTTCCATGCACTGCTGCTGTGCCGCCTTTCGGGAGAGCACAGCGCAGGGTTTTCCGTCCTTGTCCTTGGCAAACCCCATGACTTTAAAGCAAACCGGCTTGTTTACCCGGCTGATGATTGCAATGTCCCTGGTGATTCCCTCTCGGATTCCCAGTGCGCCTTCTTCTCTAGGGATCACTCCGCGGATACACCCCAGATCCACGATCAGGTTATGATCGCCGTCGCATACCACGGCCCTGGCCTCTAAAATTTTATCGTTGGCAAGGCTGTCCTGCAAAGTAATTAGGCTCTTTCGGTTCCCGCGGTTTTCCGGGGTATCCATCAACACCCCCTCTGGGTGAAAACTCGTCATTTAATTGGCCTCCTTTGTTTTTGCTGTGTAGTCCATCTATATGCGTGGACAAGGCGCGGATATGCGTGTTTTCTTTGTAAAAAAGGAACAGGGCGCACAAAGCTTTGCGCGCCCTGTTCCTACTATTTTCAATGACCCTGAACGGCCAAACACGCTTGTCACATGGTCCGAACGTCCATTCCACCTAAATTGCGCATGAGCTCCTCCGCCTTGACCGCGTGGTCGTCGGATACCGACGCCTCCATCAGCGCTTTGCGGGGGTCGGTTCGAACCCCCCGTCCGGGCTCCCCCTCCGGGAATTCCCCTTCTCCGTCGTTTTTAACCGCCCCGCCGTCTGCCGGGACTAAGTGATACGGGTCGAATACGCCCCCGAAAAACGATCGGTCCATTCCCAATACCGGAGCGAACATCACGTGGTTAATTTCTCTGGGAAGATCATAGTGATCCCCGGTTTTATAGCGGATTTTAATTTCCAATACACCGGGAACCCGGTCGTGAAGCGCCCTGGCCGCGAACTCCGCCAAGTCAATGTTCTGAAAAACCCCCGTGATCAGCTTGCTCATACGTGATTTCTCCCACCATTTCATTTATTTTTTCTTTCACGTTTTTATTTTCTGCTGACAGGGAAAAACTATCATAGAAAATATTTGCCAATTCCCTGTACTGCGTGCTATAATAAATGTTGTATATCTTAAAAAGCAGGCCGCCCATAAAGCGGTTTGGCGGCAGGAGGGAGCAGCGACGGATATTCGAGTAGGAGATCTTCTTCAGATGAAGAAACAGCATCCCTGCGGCGAAACGATCTTCGCCGTGCTGAGGGTGGGCATGGATTTTAAAATCCGCTGCGTCAAATGCGGGAGGGAAATCATGGCTCCCCGGCAAAAAATTGAAAAAAACATTAAAAAAGTCCTGCGGGAAACCGAAGGCAGCGATACAAACAAAAAATAATCTATTACAAAGGAATCACTGCATATGTTTGAAAAACTCAAGCTCACCGAACAACACTATGAAGAAGTGGGAGAAAAGCTCACCGACCCGGCGGTCATCAGCGACAACGACCAGTACAAAAACCTGATGAAGGAGTACAAAAAGCTCACCCCTGTGGTGGAAAAATACCGGGAGTACGCCGCCGCCCAGCAGGCGCTGGACGAAGCCAAGGAGCTTTTGGACGCCGGCGGCCTGGAAAAAGACTTTAAAGAATTGGTCCAGGCGGAGCTGGAAGAAAACAAAGAAAAAGTGGAAACCTTGTCGGAGGAGCTCAAAATCCTGCTGCTTCCCACCGATCCCAACGACGACAAAAACGTCATTGTGGAAATCCGGGGCGGCGCCGGCGGGGAGGAGGCCGCTTTGTTCGCCTATTCCCTGTACCGGATGTACTCCATGTACGCGGAATCCAAGGGCTGGAAAACTGAGATCGTCAACGCCAACGAAACCGAGCTGGGCGGCTTTAAAGAGGTCAGTTTTATGATCGAAGGCGAAGGCGCCTATTCCCGCTTAAAGTTTGAAAGCGGCGTCCACCGGGTGCAACGGGTGCCCGAGACCGAGACCTCCGGGCGGATTCACACCTCCACCGTCACGGTGGCGGTGCTCCCCGAGGCGGAGGAAGTGGAATTCCAGATCAACCCTGCGGATTTGCAGATCGACACCTTCCGGGCCAGTGGAGCCGGCGGCCAGCACATCAACAAGACCGAATCCGCCATCCGGATCACCCATATCCCCACCGGCGTGGTGGTGGAATGCCAGGACGAGCGCAGCCAGTTTAAAAACAAGGACAAGGCGATGAAGATTCTGCGCTCCAAGCTATATGAAGAAAAGATGCGGGAGGAAAACGACAAGATCGCCGCTCAGCGGAAATCCCAGGTGGGCACCGGCGACCGCAGCGAGCGCATCCGCACCTATAACTTCCCCCAGGGGCGGCTGACCGACCACCGGATCGGCCTGACCCTGTACCATTTGGAGGACAACTTAAACGGCAACATCGATGAGATCATCGACGCGCTGGTCACTGCCGACCAGGCCGCGAAACTGGCGGCACAAGCCGAAGAATAGGACTTTTGGGGTCCAAAAGTCCATTGGAAAAACGTCTGCTGGGTTAACAACCCAGCTGCCGCATAGCGGCACCTACGTTTTTCAGTTCCCATGCTTTGTGCAAATTAGACTTTTGGGGTCCAAAAGTCCATTAGAAAAATTGTTGTTGACACAATGTGTCAACTGCCGCAACAGCGGCATCACAATTTTTATCAATCAGGAAAAATAGAAAAGCACGATTACCAAAGCAAAGGTCTGTGACAACAATGAAAACCATTCTCGCGCCGCCCACCGAGGAAAATCTCGCCCGGGCGGCTCAATTCATCAAACAGGGACTACTGGTAGGAATGCCCACTGAGACGGTGTACGGCCTTGCTGCCGATGCGGGAAACGAGCAAGCGGTCAAAGCGATCTTCACCGCCAAGGGCCGGCCCCAGGACAATCCCCTGATCGTCCACATCAGCAGCCTTGACATGCTGGAAAAACTGGCCGAATCGGTGCCCGAAATCGCCCGAAGGCTGGCGGAGGCATTTTGGCCCGGGCCCCTGACGATGATTCTGCCGAAATCGCAACAGGTTTCGGACACCGTCACCGCCGGGATCGGCACAGTGGCGGTTCGCTTTCCTTCCCATCCGGTGGCACAGCGGCTGATTGCGTTAAGCGGATGCCCCATTGCGGCGCCTTCCGCCAACCTGTCCGGAAGCCCCAGTCCCACCCGGGCGGAGCATGTGCTCCGGGACATGGTGGGAAGAATTCCCATGATCCTGGACGGGGGCGAATGCCAGGTGGGCCTTGAATCTACTGTTGTTTCCGTCTCGGAAGATCTGGTGCGGGTGCTGCGCCCAGGCGGCATCACGGTGGACGATCTTCTGACCGTAGCCAGTCGGGTGGAGGTGGACGGCGCAGTGCTCCATCAGCTGGAGGCCGGACGGGTTGCCGCCTCACCAGGCATGAAGTATAAACACTACGCCCCCAAGGCGCAGGTCACGATTGTAGAGGGAAACCTCTCCGCGTTTTACCAGTACGCCGCTGCTCACCAAGAGAGCGTCACCTATTGTATGGTATTCGACGGGGAGGAGCGAAACGCCCCGCTCCCCTGTATCACCTACGGTTCGAAGGACGATCAACGCGCCCAGGCCAGAGAGCTGTTTGACTGCCTGCGCCGCCTGGACGATTTGGGCGCTCAGACGGTGTTCGTCCGTTCCCCTTCCCGGGAGGGCGTGGGGCTGGCGGTTTACAACCGCCTGCTGCGGGCGGCGGCCTTCCGGGTCGTCTCCCTTTGACACACCTTATCAAAGAAAGGGTTGACCATCCATGAATGAAAATACTGTAATCGTAGGACTCACCGGCCAGACCGGCGCGGGCAAGTCCACGGTCAGCGCATATTTTGAACAAAACGGCTACGCAGTCATCGACGCGGATCAAATTGCCCGGGAGGTGGTGGAGCCTGGTTCCGACTGTCTGAAAAAGCTCGCCGGGGCGTTTGGTTCCGGGATTGTTGACCCTATAGGAGCCCTTGACCGAAAAAAGCTGGCGGACATCGTGTTTCACTCCCAAAAACAGCTGGATCTTTTAAACCGGACGATTTTTCCGTATATCACCTCCCGGATCCAGGACCGGATCCAAGAATTCACCCGGCAGGGCCGGCCGTATATCCTGCTGGACGCTCCCACCCTGTTTGAGGCTGGCGCGGATTCCCTGTGCGATTACATCGTCAGCGTGGTGGCACCGGAGCCTTTGCGGCTCCATCGGATCTGCCAGCGCGACAAGCTCACCCAAGAACAGGCGGCGGCCCGGATTTCCGCTCAGCACGAAGAGGCGTTTTACCGCAAACGCTCCAGCTATGTGATCGAAAATTACGGCGACCTGTCTGCGTTAGCGGAACAGGCCGGCGCCATTGCCTCCATGATCATTGAAGCGGCCGAGGGCAGCCGCGAGGCCACTGCGGATTCTGACTGTTGAAAGGATCGTTCTTATGAAAAACGGCAAGCATCCTGTAAAAACGATTCTTTTGACGGCGGCAATTCTGCTGGTGCTGACCGTGGGCTTTTTCGCGGCCCGCTACGGAATCCAGCGGTATTATCAAAGTGCATATCCTCAAAAATACAGCGAACTGGTGGAAAAATACGCCGATCAGTACAACGTAGACAAAAATCTGGTCTATGCCGTTATCCGCACCGAGAGCGGATTTAATCCCGAAGCGGAATCCCACAAGGACGCCCGGGGACTGATGCAGATTATGGACGAAACCTACGAGTGGGCTAAATTCCGCATGAAGGATAAGCGGGACGTCACCTATGACGATATGTACGACGAAGAGCTTAACATCCAGTACGGGACCTATATCCTGTCCCTTCTGCTGGAGGAGTTTAAAACCCAGGATACCGCTGTGGCCGCTTATCACGCCGGATGGGGAAACGTCAAAAAATGGCTGGCAGACCCGGAAAAGTCTCAAAACGGAACCGATATTGATACGATTCCCTTTCAGGATACCGACGCATATGTCAAAAAAGTCGAGCACACAAAAAAGATATATCAGGCCCTTTATGGGGAACAATAGAAAAAGCTTTAAGAAAGGAATGGTCATCGTATGAAAAGCGAAGGCAGCAAATTGCAGGAAGAACTCTTTTACACCCAGAAGCACGCGTCCGAATTGCTCAGCGAGCAGCAGGTCAAAGACGCCGATCAGTTCTGCGAAGGATATCGGGCGTTTTTAGACAGCGCCAAAACCGAACGGGAGGCGGTCTGCACCGTCCTTAACCAGATTGAAAAGCTGGGCTATCAGCCCTTTGATCCGAAAAAATCTTATGTGCCGGGCGACCGGGTGTACCTAAACAACCGGGACAAGGCGATCATCCTGGCGGTGATCGGCTCTAGACCCATCGAGCAGGGCGTGCGGATCGCGGCGGCCCACATTGACTCCCCCCGTCTGGATTTAAAGCCCAATCCCCTGTACGAGGACAACCAGATCGCCCTGTTTAAAACCCACTACTACGGCGGAATCAAAAAATACCAGTGGCCCGCCATGCCTCTGTCCCTCCACGGTGTAATCATCAAGGGTGACGGACAAAAGGTGCAGGTAAACATTGGTGAGGACGACAACGACCCGGTGTTCTGCGTCACCGACCTGCTTCCCCACCTGGCGGGCGACCAGATGAAGCGTACCCTCAACGAGGGCGTCAAGGGCGAAGAACTCAACATCGTCATCGGCTCCCGGCCGTTTTTGGACGACGAAGCCAGCGAAAAGGTCAAGCTCAACATCATGAACATTCTCCACGAAAAATACGGCATTGTGGAAAAGGACTTTTTGTCTGCAGAGTTAGAAGCAGTCCCCGCGTACAAAGCCCGGGACATCGGTTTTGACCGGAGCATGATCGGCTCTTACGGCCAGGACGACCGGGTGTGCGCCTACACCGCGCTGAAAGCTACCCTGGACTGCAAACCGGTTCCCGAGGCCACCGTGGTCACCATCCTCACCGACAAGGAAGAAACCGGCAGCGACGGAAACACCGGCCTTCACTCCGCGTATCTCAAGTACTTTATCGCGGACCTTGCCGCCACCTTCGGCCAGCAGGGACGCACGGTGCTGTCCCACTCCACCTGCCTGTCCGCCGACGTCAACGCCGCGTTTGACCCCACCTTCCCGGAGGTCAACGAAAAGCGCAACGCCGCGTATATCAATAAAGGCGTAGTGGTCACCAAATACACCGGCTCCCGGGGCAAGTCGGGAACCAGCGACGCCAGCGCGGAATTTATGGCAGAAGTACGCCGGGTGCTGGACAAAAACCACGTGGTCTGGCAAACCGGAGAGCTGGGCAAGGTGGATCAGGGCGGCGGCGGAACAGTCGCTCAGTATATCGCAAACCTCAACGTGGATGTGATCGACGTGGGCGTGCCGGTTCTGTCCATGCACTCTCCCTTCGAGATCGTCTCCAAGTTGGACACCTATATGGCCTATCAGGCGTTTTTGTGCTTCTTTAACGATTAAAATCTATATGCACAAGGCCCCCTGTGGAGCTTATGCTCCCACAGGGGGCCTTTTCTTTTTCCCTTAAAACCGCAGCTGCTATGGTTTTTCTTTGGGCTCCTCCTGTCCCCGCAAAGAGACGGGAATCCCGCTGCTGGCCCGCCGCTTCCAGGAGAAGATCAGAAGCGCTGCTGCGAGTCCCAGACTAATCAGCGAGACCATTCCCCCTGTGAACAGCCCCGGAGGCGTATAGGACAGGGTGATTCGATGGTTCCCTTTTGTCAGAGGGATGGCCATTAAGGCTCCCGCAAAGCTTTGGGTTTCCACCTTTTCGTCGTCCACCAGCACCGTCCACCCCTTGTCGGCCGCAATGGAGGTAAACAGCACCCCGTCTTTCTGCGCGTCGACGGTTCCCTCGATTTTTGTGTCCGAGAAAGAGGAAATCTCAAGGGGAGCTTCCATCAGCCGGTCATAGGCGGCCTGCCAGGCGGAGGTGTTGAGCTGGTACACCAGGGGAGCGGCAAATCCCGCGCTGTCTCCAGCAAGATCCAGAATCAGTTCCACCTGCTCACCTGGCTGAAACGATCCCAGCTGAAGCGTACAGGTAGTTTCGTTGGTGAACACATCCCCGACATCTACGCCGTTGACCCATGCGCGGCAGCGCTGTTTGACCGCCTGAGGAAATTCCACATAATACGGAGCGTCGCTCTGAGCTGTCAGTTTTAAAATCACCATTCCGGGCTGCCCGGCATCCTCTTTTTCATAGAGAACTCTGCCGTCTTTTTCCTCCTGGACCAGGTTGTAGGTTTCCACTGCAACATCCTCCACCGGGAGCAGGCAGTCGCTGTCCAGCCCTGTCATGGCGCGCACCATGGCGTTTTGATTTTGCAGAGCGCCCTGCCCCAGTGTAAGAGATAAAATCTCCGTGTTGGCCATGTATCCCAGCGGAAGAGCGGTGGGATTTTGATAAAGGGAGATCTCCTGCTGACGGTCAAGCTGAGAATACAGCCCATTTCCGGGATATTTCGTCAAAAGATATTTGATTCCAAACAGGCTGTCGGTAACCACAGTGGAGCCGTAATCTGAACACCACATATGGTACTGGGCCATTCCCAGCAGTTCCAGCAGATCGTTGACCGCCCGGTTGTACACCGAGCTGTAGTGAGTAATGCCTTTGTAATGCAGCGTCATGGCGTCGTTTTTGCTGCGCTCAAAGGTCTTTCGCACCCGGTAAAAGGGTGCGGAATCCTGCCGGGCAGTCGTAAGAAGCGGCTGAAGCTGCGCCTGAAAATCGGTGTACTGATTCGCTTTTTTATAATGAAACTGCTTGTCCAGCCCGGTCACCATGCCGTCCGCATTGTAGGCGGCCTCCCCAGCGGAGATCAAAAACAGGGCGGCCATGAGCAATGGCGCTATCCGGGCCTTGTAGCGAAAACCCAAAAACAAAAGCGTATACAAAACCGCCAGCGCCATGGTAACCCAAAAGCTTTCCCAAGAAAGAAGGGACTCCTCCCCCATCAGCTTGACGACGGTTCCTAAAACCGCAAAAACCGCCAGCGCCCCCAGAGCCTGCCACGCGCCGGCAGTTTTCAGCTCCAAAAAGGAACGATACGCCACCGAGATGGCAAAAAAGCAGCACACAAACGCATACCGATAGGGGAACCAGTTTGGATACTGGAACAAATGCCAGGCCATATCCGCCCATTTGAACACAAAGCTTACAAAAAACAACGTGAATATCCCCAGGGTGAACGCTTTTTCCCGGACGGAAAACGCCCTGGAGAAAAAGTACAATAAAACAAGCAGCGTCACCGCGACCGAGCAGAAAATACTGGGCAGCCCGCTGTTTGTAATGCTATCGTAGTTTCCCGCAAACAGCTTGGCGATCAGCTCAGGAGAGTTAAAATTGATGATTCCAGGAGCGGTATAGTTGGAGCCGCCGATCTTTCCCGAGAACATGGACAAAAACGTGGGGAGTAAAAGCACCATGGCGATCCCCGCCGCCAGCAGTGCACAGCCGAAAAACCGAAGCCCCTTTCGGACGAATTCCCGGCGGGACAGGCCAAGCGCAAAAAAACGGTACAGAAAGTACAGCGCGCAGAAAATTCCCACCATGTAAGAGATGTAGTAGTTGGACACAAACAGCACCGACAGCCCGGTCACAAACAGCGCGCACTTGTTTTCCCGGAGGATTTTTTCTACGCCGATGAGCAGCACCGGGAGCCAAAACACGCCGTCCAGCCACATCAAAGACATGGAGTACACCACATTGTAAGACATCAGCGCGTAAAACACCGAAAAGATCACCACAGACAGATCACGCTTTTGGTGCATCCATCCGAGATACAGGGAAAAAGTCAGTCCGCACAGCCCCACTTTGATTAGGTTTAAAACCATCAGCGCTAGCTGGAGCTGGTCCGCTGGGAACAGCAGGGTAATCAGCGACAAAGGACTGGACAAATAATAGGCAAAGACGCCGATGAAGTTCCCCCCCAGCCCCATGTTCCAGGAGTACAGAAGGCTGTCTTTGCCCAGCACCATCTCCCGCATGGCGGCAAAAAAGTCCACATACTGGGCGTCCATGTCCATAATCAGCACCGATTTGTCCCCAAAGGGCGTCATCCCGAACAGGGCGTAGATCCCCAGCAGGATTCCCGCCGGGATCAAAAAGGCCGCGGCCGCCGTCATCAGCGTATGTTTCAGTGCTGTATGTTGTTTGTGCATGGGTGTTTCCCTCCTTTTATCGCTGGGATCCCTGCTCTTTTTCCTTGCGGATGATCGCTCCGGGAACTGCCTCCCGGGCAGATTCCAGTTCAAAGGTCATCTGCGCGTGGCAGGTGTTTTCGATAGGCTGGCCGGCTTCGTCGTAAAGCGCCTGCGCTGTCAGGGAAAACGGAGGCTTGCCCGGTTCTAATACCTCCAGGACGTCACCCTTTTCAATCTTATTTCGCTGGGAGCAGACAAGCCTGCCATCCCGGTAGGAGGTAACCACTGCGGCCACGTCGTACCGCCGTTCGTATCCGCCGTTTTCGTAGTACTGCCCGTTGTCGATGGGGCCGTAGAAAAATCCCGTGCAGTAGCGGCGGTGGCTGACCTTGTCCACCTCTTCCCGAATCCAGGATGGAAGGACAAACTCCCCTTCCGATCTTAGAAAGTGATCCACCGCGCACCGGTAGGCGTTGACCACCACCGACACGTAATAGGAGGACTTGGCCCTCCCCTCGATTTTAAAGCTGGTAATTCCCGCTTTGCACAGGTCGTCGATATGCTCAATCATGCAAAGATCCTTGGCATTGAGGATGTAGCTCCCCTTTTCATCCTCGTACACCGGGAAAAACTGGCCGGGCCGTTTTTCCTCCATCAGGTGATAGCCCCAGCGGCAGGGCTGGGCGCATTCGCCCCGGTTGGCGTCCCGCCCCACGATGTAGTTGGACAAAAGGCACCGCCCGGAAAAGGACATGCACATGGCTCCGTGGACAAACGCTTCAATTTCAAGATCCGGGGGCGTGTTGTCCCGGATTTCCTTGATTTCTGCAAGGCTTAACTCCCGGGCCAGCACCACCCGTCTTGCCCCCAGTTCATAAAAAGCGTTGGCCGAGGCGTAGTTGACGATCCCCGCCTGGGTGGAGATGTGGATTTCCAACTCCGGAACGATTTGCTTTGCCTGCATCAGAACCCCGATGTCCGAAAGAATCAGCGCGTCCACGCCGGCCCGGCGGGCGTTTATTAAAAACTCGGGAAGTTCGGAAAGCTCCTGATTCCTGGGCAGAGTGTTGCAGGTCAGATAGACCTTGACACCATGGGCGTGAGCGTATTCCACTGCCCCCGGCAGACTTTCCCGGTTAAAATTCGCAGGGGAGGCCCGCATGCCAAAGCGTTCTCCTCCCAAATACACCGCATCCGCGCCAAAGCGGACGGCGGCCTCCAGCCGCTCCCGGTCCCCTGCGGGAGCCAGGATCTCCGGTTTGATGTTCAAAGGGATCACCGCCTTTTGTAGGATGGACGTTTCCGCCTGAAAAGGCGGTTACACAAGGACAAAAGGCAGTCCGTCCCGCAGGCCGGATTGCCTTTTGCGCGCTTAGAATACATTTTTTGTTAATTTAAAACCGGATTTACCGCAGCCCTGCCTTGCGCAGGTTTTTATTGTGCTGCTGTAAGGTTTTCGCGTAGAAGAATTCCCGCGTGTCCAAATTGGAGCAGAAGTAGAAATAATCGTTGTCCTCGGGATACAGTGCCGCCTTGATGGCGTCTAATCCGGGATTGCAGATTGCTCCCGGCGGCAGCCCCGCTCCCTCGTAGGTATTGTAAGCCTTGTACATTTCCTGGTTGTCCAGCTTGTCATAGGGCTTGATGTAATCCTCCACATACTTGCGGGTGGGGTCGCTTTCCAGCTTGGGAAACTTGTCGGGATTATCCAACCGGTTGTAGAACACGCCCGCCACCTTTTTCATCTGCGCGGGGTCGCCCGCCTCCGCCTGGATAATCGAGGCCAGCGTGATGGTTTCTTCCAGCGTCATATCCAGTTCCTCCATGCGTCCCCACAGGTCGGAGGTGATTTTTTTGTCAAAGTTGGTAAGAATGGTCTTTGCCACCAGCTCCGGCGACTGTCCCTTATAAAACTCATAGGTGTCTGGGAACACAAATCCTTCAATCCGGTGGAACTTTTTGGCGCTGTTGCTCACGTGCTGTTCAAACGTCAGGCCGAAGGTCTGCTTGTTAATGGTGGAGATAAAGTCCTCGCTGGAACAGATTTTCGCGTCTTGAAGGGCTTTTGCCGCATCCTGAAGGGTTTCCCCTTCTTTGATAGTAATCTTTACTGTATCGGGCTTTTCCACATTCTGTTGAAGCTCGGAAATGATTTCCTCATAGGGCATTTTGCTGTTGAGGTTAAAAATTCCGTACTGGAACTTACTGTCCTCGCCGCCCATATGGGCGACAAACCGGAACAGCCATGCGTGGTTGATTACGCCGTTTTTCTCCAAAAGCTCCGCAATTTCCTTAGTGCTGGAATTGCGCTCCACCACTACCTGAATGTCTTTATCCGGTTTATTCAGCGCCATAATGTCGCTGAAGGTCATGAGGATCAGGCCCGCCAACAAGATGGAAACGCCCACGATGATCCCTGAAAAGGCGATCAGCCAGCCGACGCTTTTTTTCTTCTTTTTCTTTTTCCCAGCTGTTTTTTTCGGCTTGACAGGCTCCTCCGGCGGGGCGTCCAGCGCGTCCTCGTCCAGGTTTAAGACGAACTTCGGCTTTTCTTCCTGCCCGTCCTGCACAGGTGTTTCCCGCCCGGTGTCTGCGCTTTGTTCTTCCGGAACCGGCTCCCCGGCGGGTTGTTCATTTGTGTTCAAGTCTTTGTCCTTCTGGTTTTCGTCCACGTCATTCGCTCTTTTCTCCCCTTCCCCTCGGGAAAAAAGCTCCTTTCTCGCATATAGTCCGATTCCGGCCGCGCCGGAAAGGTAAGCCTTGCGGCCCCGGCCCGGGAACAGGCCGGATGAAGCTGCGAAGTCCGCAATCGGCCGCTGCGGCCCGCAGTGTCCATTGTATAAAAAGATTTTTCAATCACAGTAACCAAACACACCGGTTTTACATAGGATAGAGCAAAACATTGAAACGAGGTGAACGCAATGTGTGGAAACGGTTTTGGCGGTAACTGCACTTGGATCATCCTGTTGATCCTGGTCTTTGTTTGCTGCTGTGATTAACCCTTTATACATCGCATTCGTAAGCAAAATTTTACTCGATGACTCACATCCTCCGTACGGCGGCGCTCCCTCATCCAGGGGGGCGCTTTCGCCGTTTGGAGATCCTTTGGCATTGCAACGTTCCAATGGATTAAAAACGCTTCACGTATTTTTCGGTGACCAGGATATCCACCGCCCGGTCGTACCGTCCGTGAGGCAGTAGGTTGCGCATACAGCAATTGTAGCAGATCCCAGCGGTTTTTCCGGGAAAATCCGCTAAAAAGCGGTCGTAATATCCTTTTCCATAGCCCAGGCGAAATCCCTGCATATCAAATCCCAGGCCGGGGACAATACAAAACGCCTCCCGAAAGTCTGCAAGTTTTTCACATCGGTCCGGGACAGGCTCCAGCACCGAAAAGGTACAGGGCTCCAGGTCGTCCATGGAGCGGATGAGGTAAAAATCCATCCGGCTGGTGCCGTCAATGCAGCGGGGAACAGCGACTCTTTTTCCCTGCTCCAGCGCATGGAGAATCAACCGGTGGGTGTCCACCTCGATGGGGGTGGACACAAAGCACAGAAACAGCTTCGCCGTCCGGTATTCCTCCAGGGCGGTCACCTTCTGAAAAATGCCCTGATCCTTTTGCTGCTTTTGGGCGGAGGTCATCTCCCTGCGGAGCTGTTTAAACTGATCCCGCAGAGCTTTTTTCACCTGGCGGATGTCTACTTTTCCCATTGCACCGCCGCCTCAATCGCTGCGGCACGCTCCCGGCCGCAAAGCTGTTCAATCAGGGCGAAGGCAAACAAATTGGCCGCACCTGCTCCCTTGCCTGTAACAATTCTACCGTCTACGCACACCGGATCAGACACCACCTGCGCGCCTGTAAGCTCCCCTTCAAAACCGGGATAACAGGTCGCCTTTTTGCCCTGTAAAAGCCCCTTGTGCCCCAACACAGAGGGCGCGGCGCAGATTGCTCCGATCACCGCCCCCTGCTTTACCGCGGTCTTTAGAGCGCGTTCCACAAAAGGAGACTGGTCCAGGTGTTTGGTGCCGGGCATGCCGCCGGGCAGGACAACCATATCCATATCCTCCAGTTGGCACTGGTCATCGGAACAGTCGCACTGCACCGTGATCCCATGAGAGCCGGTGACGCTGCTCCCGCCAATCCCCACCATGACGACGTTTACCCCGTCGCAGCGGCGCAGATAATCCACAGGAGTCAATGCCTCCACCTCTTCAAACCCGTTTGCCAGCAGTACATATACCATCTGTCGTTCGCCTCCTGTCCATCTTAATCATCCAGCATACATCCCATGTAAGGCGCCCGGGGTAAGGCCTCCAGCGCCTGGGAAAGCCTGGAGGACAAACACCGCAGCATCCCGTAAGGCGCGCCTTCCGTGCGGGAAGGCGCATAGTCCGCCGAAAGTGCCGACCGTGCAGATTCTTCCCGAAGCAAAGCGGATAAAAAAGCCGCACGTGCTGCGCCGGACGCGTTGGATTCCGCTAGCGCAGTCTTCTTTCCTATCATATAACAAACCCCATAGGATTGTCCAGATTTATCCTGAAATTTTAACATTTTTCCCCCGGAAAAACGCAGTTCTTTGTATACATAGCGCGCCAGATCCTCCCCGTGTTCCACAAAAGCCGGGAACGAGGCCGCATACTCGCGGCGCCTCTGCAAAAATTCCGCAAAGGATAGATCTGTGAGCACTCCGTCTACATCCAAATCCTGTTCGTTCAGACGAACGTTTTCCACACGGCGGTAAAATCGGGTGGAAAACCCTAATTTTTCATAAAACCCGAACAGCCCCATCGAACCGGGGATCAGCACAATCCCCTGATCTCCCCGGGCCGCGCAGTACCGGCCGACCTCCTCCATCAGGCGGCGCATACAGCCCTGCCCCTGAAATTCCGGCAGGGTGGCCGCCGCGTAGACATATTGCAGAGGGAACACCTGTTCCCCCACCCGCAGGGAGCAGGAAAACAGCCGCATCATGGCGGCGATGGTTCCATTCAGGCGCAGCACTGGCGTTTGATCTGGGGCAAACGCCGTGTCAAAATAAAAGTTGATGTACCGGTCGTCGTCCCCAAAGCATTGTTTCCAGATGTGAAAAAGCTCCGCCCGGTCGTCTGGACGCGCAAATGTAAGCATAGCGTTACTCCATCACCGCCGTGAATTTTTCCAGCAGGATCGCCGGATAATAGGAAAGCTTCGCCTTTCTGAGGCCCTCGGCGCCGGTGTCGTCCTCCCGGTTGATAAAGGAATACTCCGACGCCGCGTACCGGGCGAACTCCTGATTGATCGCCGGATACGCCCCCTGTACGTCAGCATAGGCCTTTTCGATGTGCACCACATAGGTGTTGGAGTTTAAAGGCTCCCCGATGGTATAGGCGACCACCTTTCCATCCAGCCGCAGCAGACCGCCCTGGAAGCCGAGCTCGAAAAAGTGGGCGAACGCAGCCTCCACCGCGCAGGCTTCCGCCTGCTTGCTGCAGTTGTTTTTGCAGTCGTTTAACACGCACCATTCCTTCTGCATCTCCATACATTCGGACAAGTTGTCCGGCGTGATCGGCTCAAACAGCCAATTGCCTTCCCGAAACCGGTTGATGTGGTTGCGCTTGCCATGGTATTTTTTTCCTGTCAGGTTGATTAGATCCTGGGAATTGTAAATATAGTCAAAGGAATCCCGCTGGGAGGTAAAAGAAAACTGTCCTGGATACAGCTCCTCCAGCTTCTGGCGGGAGCTTTCCACCACTGCGTGAAACCGCAGGGGCTGGCCCTGCTCCCGGGCGTATCCGGCCAGCTTGTCTACACAGGCCTTTAAATCCCCGCCCCCTACCGGAAAGGTGAAGGAGATTTCCTCCCTTCCGGCCTTGGCCACATACATGCCCTCCACTTGGGCGATCTGTACGTGGTACGCCTTGCTCCAGATAAAATTACTGCCAAAGGAGTATTCGCAGGCGGGCAGATTCCCCGCTGCAATCATTGGCTTGGCCCATTCCTGGTCGTTGATCTCGATGTCTTTAAAACTCAGCATAAAAATCTCCATTTCGCGCCGTCCGGCGATCTTGTCCTTTCATTTTACCACTGGGGTTAAAGGAATTCTTCCACTGCCGCCCAAAGCCGTTCTCCGATGGCCGTAAGAGGCAGCGGTTGTGTCCCGTCGCTGCATTCGATCACCTGCCAGCCGTCGGACCGCGCCGCAAACCGCGCCGCTTCCTCACACCGGGTCATGTACGCCCGGTTGCGCTCGTGCAGGTCTTTTTTGGACGCATCCCCCTGATAGCGGGAAAGGATCAGCTTGTCCGCCACCGGGCGGGGCATGTCCAGGTAAAGCACTTTATTAGGTTGCGGAAGTCCCAGCCGATTATACTCAAAATCCCGCAGCCAACGCAAAAACTCCGGCCACTGATCCTCCGGCAGCTTGCTCATCTGATGCATCATGTTAGAGGTCACATACCGGCTGGCCAAAATCACCGTTCCCGCTCGATAGTCGGACTCCCAAAATTTTTTATAGGAGGCATAGCGGTCCACCGCGTAAAAGGTAGAAGCCGCATAGGCGTTCACCCCTTCCGGGTTTTCCGAAAGCTCCCCGGCCAGGTACATTTTCACCAGAGCGGAGGAGGGTTCTTTGTAATCGGGAAAGGAGATGAGCTTTACCTTTCTGCCCGTATCCTGGATCCGCTGGGCCAGAAGCTGGGTCTGGGTGGATTTACCCGAGCCGTCTAAACCGTCCACCACAAGCAGGGTATTGTTCATTGTGCGCCCTCCTTGAGCTGTTTGTAATAGGCGCGCACCTGCTCCATTTTTCCACAGGTCATCTTGCCTTCAGAGCATCCCCCCCGCACGCAGGAGGGACCGGCATTTTGAAACAAGGTAGGCGCTACTTCACACACCAGGCGGAGCATTTCATCCGCCACGGCTCGGATTTCCCACTGGGCGCGGTTGCAGCACCGGTGCTTAAAGAAATTCATCAAGCTCCGGGCGTTCATGGTGACGATCATCTTGGTGTCACAGGCGTTGGGGAGCACAAAGCGGGCGTCCTCGATGGCTTTTTTCTCCGCCATGCTTTTGGCCTGCTTGTCCGATTTCCCCTCCAGCAAAAACGCCTGGTAGTGCTTGTCCGCCAGGATGTCCGCCAGCTTGTTGTAGCTGGCCAGTGCGTTGTCCATGGCCTTTAAAAACTCCTCTTTTGCCTCGGGAACGGCCTCGATCTCCGGCGGGGTGACGAACTCAAAGTCGTTTTCCTTGACATACCGCTGGCTCTGCACCGAAAAGGAGGCGATCCGGTGCCGGGTGATCTGGGCCAGCAACGCCCGGGAGACCCCCTCAATTCCAAAGGTAAAGCTCACGTGTTCCACCGGGCTTTCGTGGCCCAGGCCCGCCAGCATCTCCACAAAATCGGCGGCTTTTTCGGGGGTGAGCCCGTCGTAGACCGTGTCGATGGTACTGGCGGAATAGCACAGCTTGGCCGCGCAGGCGATGGTTTTTTCCGGGTTGGGGGTGTGCGTGAGCAGCGTGACTTTCATAGGGTTTTCCATTCCTTTCCTTGCTTTGGAAAAATTGAGGCTTGTCCGTACGAGAAACGGCCGAAAGTGTCGGCCACGCGGCCTTTTCGCCGCTTTGCGCATTGTCCCGGGGCGGAGCGTTCCGCCCCGGATCAACACAGAATTTTGGGTCAGCAGTCGGTGCTGGGAATGTCGTCGCAGTCCATCTCGGACAGGCGGGGCGGGAAGAACTCGTTGACCGGGAATTTGATGCGTTTGAACAGCTCGCAGGGATCGTCGGAGGTGGAAACGCACTCTTTATCCGGCACGCAGTAATCGTACGCCGGGACCATCATCTGAACCGAGCGCTCCAGCTGAACGATGGAGAACAGTCCCAGGGTCACCAAAATCAAACGGCTCGGGTTTGTCACGGTGAAGTTTCCTTCGAACCGCTCCGCGATGGCAGCGGGGACATTGAGCGTAGGCTCGCACCGGTGAGACGGGCAGTCGCACACCCGGCTGGACAGGCAGATGGGATCCACCACCTGTACGCTGGCCTTGGGAAGGTTGTTGGAAGAAAGGCATTCGTCGGCGGCGTCCGAAGAGAACACCCGCACGCTGCCCTCGCTGCCGTACAAAATGACCTTTTTGCTGAAGATCGCAAGCCCGGACGCCTGGGTGGGCGGCGCGATGGGGGAACTGAAGATTTCCACCTTCACCTCGAAGAAGAAGGTCATATCCACCGAATAAAAGCCCTTGTTAAAGGGAACCGGCTCGGTGTCGATATAGACGTTAAGTACTTCGACTTTCCGGCATTTGACATTCAGCGCCGAGTCGATCAGCGGTTGGGCAGCGTCGGTAAAGTACACCTGTAAATCTTCCAGGCAGTCTTTGTCGCTGCAGGAATCAAAGATCCTGCCCGCGTCGATGCACACCGCTTCTTTAAAGCAGTTGCTTCCAGCACTTCCCAGTGGTGAACAATTTTTGTCAACCATAAGAAAAATCCTCCTAATAGTTATTAAAGCGTTTGCCTCAATACATAGTATGAGGAAGTTTCCATTTCGTGACGTTTTTTCGGGATTTTCTGTTATGCTTTTTGCAGTTTTGCAAAGTTTGCCATAATTTTTTTGGTTCCCACCTTGTCAAAGGCAACCTCCACCAGGATGTCGTTGGCCATGGGGGACATGCTGACCACCAAACCGGTTCCAAAAATCTTGTGGCTGACCGTATCGCCCACCTGATAATCCACCACCGCGGCCTCCCGATGCTTTTTTAAGCCAACGGTGCTCTCCACCGGTGCAGCCCGGCGGGCAGCAGGCGGCGTATAGGTGGGAGTATGCTGGACCGTGCGCACCGTGGAATCGGTCACCTCGGTGAGCTCCCCGGGAATCTCCCCGATAAAGCGGGAGGGACGGTTGCGGTTTTGCTGCCCGAACATCATCCGCTGGGCGGCGTTGGTGATGAAAAGCTGTTCCTTAGCCCGGGTGATGCCCACATACGCCAGACGCCGCTCCTCCTGCATTTCCTCCAGGGAGTTTAGCGACAGATAGCCCGGGAAGATCCCATCCTCCATTCCGGCGATGAACACAAAGGGGAATTCTAATCCCTTGGCGGCGTGCATGGTCATCATAACCACGTAATCGTCGTCGTCGTTTAAACTGTCCAGATCGGTGTACAGGGCGACCTCTTCCAAAAATCCGGCCAGAGAAGGCTCTTCATTTTCCTGCACGTATTTTATGATGTTGCTCTTTAATTCGTTCACGTTTTCCAGGCGGGTCTTGCCCTCTTCCCCCTGGGCTTCCAGATACATCCGGTAGCCTGTGTGCTCAACGAGCTGGTCGAACAGCTCCTCCAGATCATCCTCCTCCGCCAGCTGGCGCAGCGATTCGATCATATCCGTAAACTCCCGGAGCGCCTTGCTTTTTTTCTGAAGCGCCGGGTAGGTATCGGCCTCTTTAAGCACCTGATAGATGCTCACTCCCATGCCGTCCGCAATCTCCTCCGCGGCGGCAAGGGTGGCGGCGCCGATCCCCCGTTTTGGCTCGTTGATAATCCGCTTGAGTCGCACGCTGTCGCTGGGGTTGTTGACCACGCTCAAATAGGACAACACGTCCTTGACCTCTTTGCGGTCAAAGAACTTGGTGCCCCCCACGATTTTATAGGTGATGCCCATCTTCACAAAGCAGCGCTCGATGCTGGCGGATTGAGCGTTCATCCGGTAAAGCACCGCGTGGTCAGAAAACTTGCGGCCCTTGGCCACGTTTTCCATCACCTTGGCGGCGATAAACTCCCCTTCGGTCATCTCGTCATACGCCCGGTAGACCTGGATTTTTCCGCCTTCCCCGTTATCGGTCCACAAATTTTTCCCCTTGCGTTCGATGTTGTTGCGGATCACCGCGTTGGCGGCGTTTAAAATATTCTGGGTGGAGCGGTAGTTCTGTTCCAACCGGATCACCACCGCATTTTCGAACTGATGCTCAAAGCTCAAGATATTTTCAATGGTAGCGCCCCGGAAGCGGTAGATGCTCTGGTCGTCGTCGCCCACCACGCACAGGTTCTGGTGCGCCGCGGAGAGTAAGCTCACCAGCTTGTACTGGGCGGTGTTGGTGTCCTGATACTCGTCCACCAGCACATATCGGTACCGGTTTTGGTAATATTCCAGCACGTCAGGATGTTCCAAAAACAGCCGGACGGTCAGGCAGATGATGTCGTCAAAATCCACGGCATTGGAATTTAAAAGCCGGTTTTGATACCGCTCATAAATCCGGCCGATCACCTGGCGGCGGTAGTCGTCCCCAGCGGTGCGCAGGTATTCCTGCGGGTCGATCATCTTGTCCTTGGCGCGGCTGATCTCCCCCAGCACCGCCTTGGGCGGGAAGTTTTTATCGCTGATGTTGAGCTCCTTGATGACATCCTTGAGCACCCGCTGGCTGTCGTCGGTGTCGTAGATGGTAAAACTGCGGGTGTAGCCCAGGCGTTCAATCTCCCTGCGTAAAATCCGCACGCAGGCGGAGTGGAAGGTGCCGGCGTTAATATCCAGCGCCCGGTCCCCCAGCATAGCGTACAACCGGTCCTTGAGCTCGTTGGCCGCCTTGTTGGTAAAGGTGATGGCCAGAATATTCCAGGGGTTGACTGGATAGGAGGCAATCCGCTGTTTGAGCCGGTCTTTATCCTCCGTTTTTCCGTCTAAATAGTCCTGCAAAAAGGCGAGATCCTCCTCCCCCACATGGTCGGGCAGGTAGTCGGACAGATAGGCGTTTCCGTAATCCACCATATAGGCGATCCGGTTGACGATGACAGTGGTCTTGCCGCTTCCGGCTCCCGCCAGGATCAAAACCGGGCCCTTCACCTGAAACACCGCTTTTTTCTGCATGTCGTTCATCCGGCTGAACTCTTTTTCCAGCACCGCCCGTTTTAAGCGGTTAAACTCCTCTTTGTGTTGCAATATCATGCTATGGGTTCCTTTCCATTCAAACGCCAACATTCAGCGCGCAATTTGTGTTTTTGTATCCGATTGTTTGACCGCCAGCATAAAAAAGCGGGGGAAGCGAAAGATGATCTCCCCATTTGATTGGATCGGGTACGCCTGTTCGACCTGGCGATACACATCCTGTTCAAACGCCGGACGTTCGGCCGCAGGCAGAGCCTGCAAATACGGGCGCATCCCCGTGCCTTTGTACCACTCCATAATCGCCTGATGGGAGGGCATCCGGTGCAGATAGGTGGTCTGCCACAGTGTGAAGTCCTCCGTCATGCTGCCCAGCAGGTTAAAGTATTCCTCCTGGGACAGGGTATAAAAAATTCTGGGACTTGCGATTTTCTCCCGCCATCGGGTGCTTTGTGCGGTTTGGGACAAAATTTGATGGATAGGCTCCTGATCGTTCATAGGAACCTGCACCGCCAGCACGCCGCCGGGATTTAAAAGCTCCATCATCTGCCGGAACACCTTGGGATGATCCGGCACCCACTGAAGGCAGGCGTTGGAAAACACCACGTCAAAGGTTTCCCCCAGTTCCGGCAGATCGTTGGACGCGTCACACCTTCTAAAGGACAGCGCGGGATAGCTTTCCCGGGCCGTCTGGAGCATCTCTTCCGAACTGTCCACACCCAAGATCCGGGCTTTTGGGAACCGTTCAGCGAGCACCTGGGTGCTGTTTCCAGGGCCGCACCCCACATCCAAAACAGCGCCGGGATTTAAAAGCGCGATCCGCCCTGCCAGATCGACGGCCGGCTGGGTACGCTCTGCTTGAAACTGAAGGTATTGCTGTGAATTCCACCGAGGCATAAAGGATTCCTTTCTGTCAAATCTATATGAACGGATTAAGTATAGCACATTTTTTTCATTTTTGATAGTGGTTTTTTAAAACGTTTGTTCGATGTATAAGTTCCGCCCAATTTGAGGACGATAAGAATACACGCCATACAAGGAGGGGATCTGCATGCAAAATCCCTATGAAGCTGCCCCAAAAACAGAGCGGACTATTTGGGAACCGAGGCGGCTATACTGTCCTCCAAAAAGCTGGGATAATTGCAAAATGCCTGCCCAAGCAATCGACTGCCATTTTGAAATCCAGGCTGTAAAAGACGTTCGCTCTCGGAAGGACTTTTTTCAAATGCCGTAGTAGAAAAAAACGCCCGTCTCACGTCTGTGAAACGGGCGTTTCGCGTGTATTAAAGAAAAAAATCTGAAAATGACTAGAGGGGTTATCAATCTTCCTTGTCAATCAGATCTTCCATCGGCACGCGAAAGATCTTCGAAAAAGCGTACAGTTCCCGGTCGGATACTTTTCGCTGTTTATCTTCAATTCTGGATATGGAACCCCGGCACACATAAACTGCCAGAGTCTCTAATTTCGCAGATAACTCCTGCTGGCTTAGATTCTTTTGAAGACGAAGGGCGCGAATGGTATTGCCTACAAGATTGACAGGCCCCTGTTCTTCAATCGGATCTTTGGATAAACGATACGAATCGGACATTGGTCAACCTCCCTGTCTGAAATTGAGACAGTCTCAGTGTATCGCATTCAAAGCCTGCTCCTGTCCTAAAATAGGACAGGAGCAAAAATTTTTGTTCTATTCTTTTCCCTGTTCCCGGGTTTCCAGCCCGATCCGGTCGATGTTTGCCGTGACGATGCTGTTGACCGTCACCTGGCTGAGCTGATCCGAAAAACGGCTGCGGTTCCTTTTCCAGGCGGCGGCGTCTTTCTGCCAGATCAGGTTCCCGAAATGCGCCACATCCGCCCCATATTCATATACGGCCTTGGATACGGCCTTGTTGCATTCCTGCTCCACAATCCGGCAGAGCATTTGTTCCATCGCCTGGTAGTCGTTCTCATTTAAAATCACCGAATCATCCATTAGTTCCACATCCCGGATCGCCGCGCTTAAATGAGAGCGAAGCTCGAAGGTGTACGGCGCCTGCACCGTCCGGCAGGCGAGATCGGTTTTGACTTTGTAGACCTCCACAGAAAACGAGCGAATCCGGTCGGTGGAAGCCACCATCACCGTTTTGTTCACGTCGCCCCGCAGCCACATCAGGCCCCGGGTTTCTTCTTCGTCTAGGTAACCGGCGAGCTTGCCGTCCCGGAATACGGCGGTGCCGCTCATCTCAATCGACTGCACCTGCTCGGTTTCCCCCTGCTCGCCTCCTCCGGCGGGCCCGCCCTGCTGTTCTTCCCCAGACCCGCTCTGCTCCTTTTCCGGGTTAATGGCAATGGCAGGAATTACCACGTCGTCGGTTTGATTTTCCAGCGCCTTTACGATATCCAGATAGCTGACTTCGCTGATCTTCCCATTTTCCCGGGAGTTGTCCAGCATTTTTTCCAGCGCCTCCGCCGGGAGGATTCCCTGATTAATTCGGGTTTTCAAAATCTCCGATGCGCTCCCCTTTGCCACCAGCATCCCAGTGGTCAGGCGCGCCTGGTTGTTGGAATTAAAAAAGCTCACAATCCGCTTTAATCCGCTGCGCGCAGCGGACTCCCCCACGATCACCACCCGGTTGTGGCCGTAAAAGATGGTTTTCCCTTGTTTCAGGGTGGCGTTTTGCACCGCCTCGGTCATGGTTTTTCCCTGGCTCTCGATGATTTTGGCATTTTGAAGGCTGCCTTCCACTAAGGACTGCCCGCCGCTTCCATCTGGGCTATAGATTTGCAGTGAAACCTGAAACGAATCCTCTTTTTCATCATAGTCGATGCCGATTGCCTGAACAATCGCCCGCTCGTTTAACTCTACGGATTTTAAACACCCGCACAGGGTGCTAGTTCCGAAGATCAGCAGCAGAAGCAGCGCCAACCGAAGTGTGTTTGGTCGTTTCATGCTCGGCCCGTCCTTTCTTTATTTTCATTGCAGCCCCAATCAGCAATGGGAACACGATCACCAACAGAATCGATGGAATTCCGGAGGAAAACGCCCGGAACAGCCCGTCAAAAGCCGTCCTGCTGTAACAAAACGGCAGCACCAGCACAAACAGAAGCAGACAGCAGCCCACCGACACTGCTTTTTTGTGTTTTTCCGGAAACAGCATTTGCAGACACTCCACGCTTAAGAACAGATACAGGGCAATTTTAACCAACGCAATGGCTACCCACACCGTCATATGCAGCGCGTCCAGCCTCTGAAAAATGGAAAACTCCGCGGCTGAGGACAGGGTATAATACGGGAGCGTCTGGGTGGCGGAGTAATCCCCCAGCACGGTGAGAATCAAAAAAGCGATGATCTCCGATGTGACCACCAGCATACACAAAAACGCCAACACCCCTTTTTTCAAATTTCCCTTGATATGGGGCAGCAAAAGAAGCACCACCACAAACTCGGCGTTGCGGGAAAATGCCTCGTAGGCCGAGGCCCCCACCTCTTTCCAGATGTTGTCCAGTGGGAGCTTCAGCTCCACCAGATCCACCTGACCCAGTGAGGCAAACACAATGAATCCAAACGAGACAAGAAACGCTGCGAACACCACCGCTCCTGTCCGGGCGATTGCCTCCAGGCCCATACTGGAGGCGTAGACCGCCGCAATCCACATTGTGATGATAAAAAACAACGTAGACGACTGGGGAAAAATCGCGTTGGTCATAAAAAACTCAAAGTGGGCAAAGGTGCTAACCGCCGTCATCATGGTGTATACAAAATAGCACAGCGCGATCCCCACGCCCAGCCGCCTCCACACGCTTAACGACAACATCACCACGTTTTTGTCCCCGCTCATGGAGTGAAGCCATAGCGCAGGCAGCAGCACCAGAATCCCGATCCCCAGCGAAAGCACCCAGGAGATCAGCACGGACACGCCTCCCGAACCCACCCCCATCGCAGGGGCGTAGGTCATGGTGGAAAATATCCGGCAGATGTAAAGCAGCAGCACAAACTGCCAGACACTGATTTGTTTTTGCATGTTGGGTCTCCTTCCTTCGCCGGAAGCGGCTTATTGATCCAGATTTTCATGGATGTCCACACCGCTTAAATGTTGGATTTTCGCGCTGCGTTTTCCAAGCTTTTTCCATCCGGCCCGGTAAAATACATCTCGCTGTGCGCGAAGGCTGAACGGCGATATGGGCGCGGTGTATGGCACCCCAAAGTTATTAAGCCTCGTCATGTTAAACAACACCAAGGTAAGCCCCAGCGTGATGCCGTACAGCCCTGTGGTTCCCCCAAGGATGATAAAAGCAAACCGCAGGATCGCCACCGGCTCGTAAATTGAGGGCACCACAAAAGAGCTGATGGCGGTCAGCGCCACCACCATCACCATGGGCGCGCCGATGAGCCCCGCAGTCACCGCTGCGTCTCCGATGACCAGAGCGCCTACAATACTCACCGCGTGTCCGATTGGACGGGGCAGCCGCAGCCCCGCCTCCCGCATGACTTCATAGATAAAGTGTATCAAAAGGGCTTCCAATACTAAAGGAAGCGGAGTAGTCTCCTCCGCCGAGGCGATGTTGTACAAAAGCGCATGGGGAAACAGCTCTGGATGGAAGGTGCCCACCCCCACATATACCCCGGGAAGCAGGATGGTGAAGAAAAACGAGACATACTTTAAAATCCGGATAAACGTGGTGTAATAGGGCCGGTGGCAGTAGTCGTCCAGGCTCTGAAAATTCTCGCTGAACAGGTAGGGAACGATCAGCGCAAAAGGAGTTCCGTCCACCAACACGGCGATCCGGCCCTCGTTGATCTTGGCGCACAGGGTATCCGGCCGCTCGGTGGTGCCCACGTCGGAAAACAGCGACAACGGCTTTCCCTCCAAAAACGGCTGGATATACCCGGACTCCAGCACCACGTCCAGCTTGATCTGCTTGAGCTTACGGCGGATATCCCGCAAAAGCTTGGGATCCACAATGTCGGTCATATACACCATGCACACGTCGGTGCGGCTTTCGCTCCCAAGCTGAAACAGCTCGAATTTCAGCTTGGGGGATTTGATCCTGCGCCGCACCATGGACAGGTTGATGCGGATGGGCTCGGTGAATCCCTCCCGGGAACCCCGGACGTTGACCTCGTTGGAGGGTTCAGACACCGACCGGAACGAAAACCCCTGCACACCGATGGCTACGCCCTTGTCCATCCCATCTATGAGGATGACCGCAAAGCCGGACATCAAAAATGTAAAAATTTCGTCGGTGGTGTACACGTCGTTTACGTCCATGCCAATGACGGTCTGGGTGCGGATATAGTCATACATCTCCTGAGGGGTTTTCACCCCCCGGTTTGCCGCTTCGGACAAAGGCGGCAGGATCATTTTGGACAGGGTGGCAAGGCTGATCAGGCCCTCCATGGCCATCATGCTCATGGGGATGGAGGCAAAGGTCACCTCCCTGGCCATAAAGTCCGACGTGTTGCGGCATTTTTCCCGCAGGGTGACCATGTTGTCCAAAAGGTTGTCCGACAGTTTTTTGGCGGTTTCGGCCTCTTCGGGCGGTTCCTCTGCGTTCGCGCCAAACGCGGCGGACATTTTATTTTTAAAGTAATGGTACATTCCTTTTCCCAACGCTGCAACCATCCTTTCCGGTAATCGGGTTTACCCAAATTATTGCCGGAACGTTCAGCAAAAATTCACAGCATTTGAAAAGGCAGTCCTTTTGCCGGCTCACAGTGGATATTCTGTCGGTGTCCCGCAAATACTAGCAAAAATAAAAGAAAACCGCCCTTCAAACGCATGCTTTTATTGTTTCGTTGTTTTAAATTCCACGAACAGGGGTGACGCTATGCTGATCGTCTTTATCCGCGCCATTTTGCTGTATCTTTTAATCATCTTTGCCCTGCGGCTGATGGGCAAGCGCCAGATTGGCGAGCTCCAGCCGTCGGAGCTTTCCATCACCATTTTGATCTCCAACATGGCGACTCTGCCCATTGAGGACAGCAACATCCCCATGCTGATGGGCGCCATCCCCATTCTGGCGCTGGTGGGATTTGAGCTTTTGCTTTCCGCCGCAACTTTAAAAAGCAAACGGCTTCGCAAGGTGATATCCGGAAATCCCGTCATCGTAGTACGGGAGGGAGAAATCGACCAGAAGGAATTAAAACGCCTGCGGTTTTCCATCGACGATTTAATGGAAGCCCTGCGGGAAAACGGGATTTTTGATATCCGGGAGGTCCACTACGCCGTAGTGGAAACCACTGGCCAGGTCAGCGTGCTGCAAAAATTCCACTCCCAGCCGGTCACCCCTAAAATGCTGGATTTAAAAGGGCAGAATGAAGCTCCGCCAGTGGTGGTAATCAGCGACGGAGTGGTGATCGAGGACTCGTTAAACGCCTATCATCTGGGAAAAGACTGGCTGTACAAAACAGTGGAAGAGCAAGGATATCAGATCAAAGACCTGTTTTTAATGACGGCGGATAAAAACGGGCAGACCTATCTAGTCCCCAAATCCGCCAAGGCATGATCCCAGCGGCAGCCGGAAAGGAGGCAATTGTCTTTGAAACGTTCCATCACCATTCTTGTGATCCTGGCCGGGATCATCGCCCTGAGCGTCGGCAGCCTGCTATATTTAAAACAGGTGGACGCGGAAATATCCGGACTTTTAAACGCCTCCTGCCAGTCGGTGGAGCAGGGGGACTTTTCCCATGCTGCAAAGCTTGCAGAACAGACGCAGGAAAAATGGGAACACCATGAAACCTATCTGAGTATTTTTGTCCGCCACAATGACCTAGACGAAATGACTGAGGTGGTGGCGGAGCTAAAAGATTACGCCGAGCAAAAAGACGCCGCCATGTTCTGCGCGTCGGCAGACAAGGCGGCGTCTTTGATCCGGCATATTTATGAAAGCGAACTGCCCACCGTCAAAAATTTCTTTTGACGGTGGGCAGTAGGTGGTTTTATCGTTTTTTTTGCAGGTATTTCAGCTCGTTCATAAACTCGTCCAGGCTGCGGAAATCCCGGTACACCGAGGTGAATCGAACATACGCCACCAGGTCGATGTCCCGCAGCTTTTGCATGGCCATTTCACCGATCCGGGTGGACTCCACTTCCTTTTCAAAGCTGTTGGCAAATGCGTATTCGATCTCGTCCACGGTTTTTTCTAAGGTTTCAATGGAAACCGGACGCTTTTTACAGGCCCGCAGAAGGCCGTTTAAAAGCTTTTCACGGTCGAACGGCTGACGGGAACGGTCTTTTTTGATGACCATAAGAGGGGTGGTTTCAATAATTTCGTAGGTGGTAAAACGCCGCTGGCAGGTCAGGCATTCTCTTCTGCGGCGGATCTTTTCACGTTCCGCTGGACGAGAGTCCACAACCTTGCTTTCACTGGCGCCGCAAAACGGACAATTCATAGGATGTTCCCCTTTTTTGCAGCTCCCCGCGATTCGCCGGACGGGCGCTGCATCGTTTCTTTTTTCTGTAAAAAACCGCATTGGTTTACAGTGTTATTGTACCATTTTTTTGAAAACAGAGCAATTGTTTTTTCAAAATTCCCCTGAAAAAAACGCCCAAAAGCGGAAAAGACTGCCCGTATTCTTTCACAAAACGGAAAACCTGTTTATTTTCTTGACAAAATGCAATATAATAGAAGTATATGGAATTTTAAACGAAACAATTTGCTCCCCTATTTTTATTGTGAAAGGACATCAAGCATATGACGGCTGTTTTATCCGATGATCTTTTAAAAGATAAAAAACACATCCATTTTATCGGCATCGGCGGGTCGGGAATGTTTCCGCTGGCCCAGATCCTCCACGAGGAAGGATATTATCTGACTGGAAGCGACAACAACGAAACCGATACCCTTGCCTTGGTGCGGAAACTGGGCATCCCCGTCACCTTGGGACAGGCCGCCGAAAATATTAAAGGCGCGGATTTAATCGTTCACACCGCCGCCATCATGGACGACAACCCGGAGCTGATCGCCGCCAGAGCATCCGGTGTTCCTGTGCTGGAGCGCAGCGAGATGCTGGGGATCATCACCCGGGAATATTCCGACTGCATCTGTGTGAGCGGCACCCACGGGAAAACCACCGTCAGCGCCATGCTCACCCAGATTCTGCTGGACGCAAAGATGGATCCCACTGCCGTCATCGGCGGCAAGCTAAAAAAAATCGGCGGCAACGGCCGGGTGGGCAAAACTGAGCTCATGGTCTGCGAGGCCTGCGAATTTGTGGACACTTTTTTAAAGCTGGCGCCGGATATCTCGGTGATCTTAAACATCGATGCGGATCATCTGGACTACTTTAAAACGGTGGACAATATTATTAAATCCTTCCGCAAGTTCTGCGATATGACCACCAAGTGCATCATTGTCAACGGAGACGACAAAAACTCCATGAAGGCGGTGGAGGGCCAGCAAAAAGAGCTCATCACCTTCGGCCTGGGATCGTCCAACGACTACTACCCCGCGAATATCCGGCACCAGGGCGGTGCGCAGACCACCTTTGACCTGATGCATCGGGGAGAAAAACTCGCCGGAATTACCCTGAATATCCCTGGTGACCACAATATCTTAAACGCAGTGGCGGCCTGCGCCGCCGCCATCAAGGCGGGGGCTTCGCCGGAGCAGATCGCCGCGTCCATCCCCCAGTTTACCGGGGCGGGACGCCGGTTTGAGATTTTGGGCAACGTGGGGGGCGTGACCATCGCGGACGACTACGCCCACCACCCGGCAGAATTAACCGCCACCCTGACCGCCGCCACAAACATGGGGTTCAAGAAAGTCTGGGCGGTATTCCAGCCGTTCACCTACTCCCGCACCGCCATGCTGCTGGACGACTTTGCGAAGGCCCTGTCCATCGCCGACCGGGTGGTGCTCAGCGAAATTATGGGCTCCCGGGAGAAAAACACCTACAACATCTACTCCCGGGATCTGGCGGACAAAATCGACGGCTGCGTGTGGTTTGACACCTTCCAGGAGATTAGCGATTATGTGATGGCAAGGGCCGAAGAAGGCGATCTTGTGATTACCCTGGGCTGCGGCGACATTTACAAAGCTGCCAAGCTGATGCTAAAGCACGAATAGATAGTAAGCAAAAACCTCCCCGGCATAGCCGGGGAGGTTTTTTGTGTGCCGAATGAACGTGCGGCAATGCCCGTTTATTCCCCCAGAGCGTCCAGGATTCCGGACACGGTGGGAGTTTTTACTTCCAGCGCATATTCCCGCTCGTGAATGTGCTCCAGATAGTGGGCGTCGGAGTTGGTAATCGTTTTCCCCTGAAACCCGCAGTCAAAGGGCGGATGTTTCACTTCGATGCAGGAAAAGCCGTACTCCGGAGGAATATAGCCCAGGTTGGAGAGGATGGAATAGGCGTTTTTATCCACATGGGCGGGGATCACAAGACCTCCGCATTCCCGCACCAGGGGAAGCAGCCTGTCGATGCCCAAATCCAGGGCGTTGATGAGAAGCTTTTTTTCCTCCCCGATTGGATGGTCCTCCTCGTCCAGGATCACCTGGCGGCCAAAAATCTCCGGATCGTTGGGGATGTCCGGCAGGTGGGATTCCAACAACTCCGAGCAGGACAAAGCGCCCTCCAGCGTCTGGAACAGGCAGAGCAGGTGGACCTCCTCCGCGGAGCAAGCCTCGATGGCGGGAACAAGCAGCAGCCCGTTTTGTTCCGCCAGCTTCGCCGTCGCCGGGAGATTTTTGGCGGAGTTGTGATCGCTGACCGCGATGGCGTCCAGCTCCAAAAGCTTCGCCATGTTCACGATGTTGTTAGGGGTCATGTCCATATCCCCACAGGGGGACAGGCAGGAATGAATGTGCAAATCATAAAACAGTTTCATGACTGCTCCATCTGCTTTTGCACCGCCAGGGCGGTTTCAAAAGTAGGCCGGTCGGTTTTCAGCACACAGACGTTTTGCGCCCGGGCCTTTTCCAGAGCGGTGTCATCTAAGCTCATTCCCTCGGACAGCACCACGCAGGCCACGTCCGCCAGCACCGCTACCGCCACCGTGTTCACATTGGCCATCACGGTGATCCAGCAGTCGTCCGCCTTGGCCCGGCCCATGACAATGCTTAAAAGATCGCAGCAGTAGATCCCCGCGATTTCCCGGGAAGCGCCCTCCCCTTCATGAACAACTTTAAACCCCAGTTTACCGGCCATCTCAATCGGCGTCATCGGAATCCTCCTTTTCCCCGCCGGCGCTGTTTTTCAAATAAGAGGGCGGGATCAAGCCCTCCAGCCGGTGGAGCTCGCTGAACAGCGAGGTCATATTTTCCTTGAATTTAAAAATGCAGTCGTCCGGCGAGGCGCTGCCCCGCACCACATCCTCCGCCAGCGCTTTGCAGGAAGGCGCGCCGCAGGATCCACAGTCCAGTCCGGGCAGAGAACGTTCGATCTCCTCCATCTGCTCTAGTTTGGAAAGCGCCCGGCCCATATCCGGGTCTAATTTGAGCACCGGGGCGTATTCCAGCGGAACATCCCACCGGGCCTCAGGGGGAATGTCCTCCACGTGGTTTAAGGACACCGGCAGATACTTTCGCAGGCGTTTAAGCTTAGTGCGGGCGATGTACGGGTTCTCCACCGTGAGCACCCCGCCCACGCAACCCGCGTTGCAGGCGTTTAGCTCGATAAAGTCCAGATTGCCGAACTTTTCATCCTCCAGATCTTCCAACACCTTGATGACGTTTTCGATCCCGTCCGCCGCCAGGTAGTTGTCGTTTAAAAGAGCGGAGGCCTCCCCGGTGCTGCTGCCCCAGTTGACGCCGATTTTTCCCGCCGAAGAAAGCTCTTTGGGTTCTTTGACCTGCTTCATATGGTGCAGAAGCTTTGGATACACCTCGCTGATGGCCACCACGGCGGACACCTGAGATTCCCCTGTGCCCAGGGGCATTTTGGAAGCCGTCACCTTGGCGGCGCATGGGGAGATAAACACCGCCCCGATCTTTTCGGGGGAAAGCCCTGTCTTTTCCGCCGCCTCCCGCTTGGCCAGCCGGGCGGCCACTTCCACCGGGGCGTTTAAGGGCAGCACGTTGTCCACAAGCCCCGGAAACCGCACCCGGATGAGCCTTGTCACCGCCGGACAGGCCGAACTGATGATCGGCTTTTTTAAATTTCCCTGGGCCATCAGCCGGCGGGTGCTGTCGGACACCATCTCCGCCGCCCGTGCCACCTCATACACATCGTCGAATCCCAGCATGATAAGGGCGTTTAAGACGATGTCCACGTCATCCAGGTTGTTAAACTGGGCGTACAGCGCAGGAGCCGGCAGGGCGACGCAGTATTCATACCGGCCAAGCACATCCTCCAAATGATCGTAAATGGGCTTTTTGGCGTGGTGCGGACAGACCCGGATGCATTCCCCGCAGTCGATGCACCGCTCCTTGATAATAAAGGCTTTTTTGTTCCGGACCCGAATGGCCTCGGTAGGACAGCGCTTGATGCAGTTGGTGCAGCCCATGCACTTGTCTTTGTCAAGCGTAACCGAGTGGAAAAACTCCTCCACCGGCACTGCCCCCTTTCTTTGACGTAATCCGTGGGAGCGCGGGAGGGCCCCGCTCAATGAATCTGCACGGTCATGCGCACAATGGTTCCCACCCCCACTGTGCTTTGAATATCCATTTCATCGGAGCACTTTTTCATATTGGGCAGCCCCATACCCGCGCCGAACCCCAGCGAGCGCACCTCGTCCGGGGCGGTGGAATATCCTTCCTGCATGGCGAGTTCGATGTTCTCAATGCCCTTGCCCCGGTCGGCGAGCTCCATGCGGATTTCCTGGGGCGTGACCTCCACGGTGATTACGCCGCCCTGGGCGTGGATGACCATGTTGATCTCCCCTTCATACAGGGCGATGGCCACCTTGCGCACCGCCTCGGGAGGGACCCCCATCTGCTTGAGGGTCTTTTTCACGGCGGCAGAGGCCTCCCCCGCCCGGGTGAAGTCGTCGCCGTCCACCTCGTACCGCAATTTCAACACGTTTTCCATGAGAGGTCAGTTGCCTCCCCTCAGCCCGTTTTCCCACAGCAGCCCGCAGGCAGTGAACATCCGGTGCCCGGTGGTCATCAAAACAATCTCCCGCTGGTTCGCCAGGTCGATCATGGCCTGGTCCGGCTGTTTACCCCGGACGAACACGATGCACAGCATATCCATCATATCCGCCGTGCGGATCACCTGTGGGTTGACAAGGCCCGTCAGCAGAATCGACTGGTCCTTGACAAACGCCAGCACATCGCTCATCATATCCGAGCCGCAGGCGGTGTGGATCTCCTTGTCCAGATGCTCCTGGCCGCAGACTACCTGGCAGTCTAAAATCTCCTGGGCGTTTCGTATGGTCATAAACGTTTCTTCCTTCCTTTCCGGATGATTGGCAGTCGGTTTCCCGCCGGGACAGGCGCGCCCTTTTTTGTATTTGCCCCTGGCTTCCTTCATATATTTTATCATATGAACCATCATCATTATTATATATGTTGTATATGGGAATAGCAACTTCAGGCAAGAAACTCTTTTTATTTCTGTCAAAAGTAGACAAAAAAAACACCAATATTTATTCACTGTCCTATCTGGATTTTGTCACGGCGCAATGTTATAATTTAATAAATGTGCGGCTTGGCACCCTGTCGTACTTTTTTCATGTACTACACCTTTTGTACATCACCGATTGTGACCGATGTCCTGCACTTTAATAGTTTAAGGAGGCTTCTTTCGTATGGCAAACAAAAAATGCGCAATTCCTTTTACGGGCACGCCCGAACAGGAAAAGGAACTGATGCGCGTCATCCATGAGCACAAGGAAGAAAAAGGCGCGTTGATGCCCATTCTTCAGCAGGCCCAGGAAATTTACGGCTATCTGCCGGAGGAGGTTTTGGAAAAAATCTCCGGCGAAACCGGGATTCCCATGGCTGAAATTTACGGTGTTGTGACCTTTTACTCCCAGTTCTCTTTAAATCCCAAGGGAAAATACAAAATTTCCGTATGTCTTGGCACCGCCTGCTACGTCAAAGGGTCTGGCGCGGTGTACAACCGCCTGGAGCAAAAGCTTGGCATCAAGGGCGGCGAATGTACCCCGGACGGGAAGTTCTCCCTGGAAGCCTGCCGCTGCATCGGCGCGTGCGGACTGGCTCCTGTTATCACGGTAAACGACGATGTTTACGGCCGCCTGGAAGCCGATGAAATCGACGACATCCTGGCGAAATACGCGGAATAGGCCATGCAGGAACTGTCGCTCAACGTCCTGGACATCGTGCAGAACTCCATCAAGGCGGGCGCCTCTCTGGTCGGGATTACCCTGGACCGCTCCCGGCGGGATCAGACTATGTCCATTGAGATCAGCGACGACGGCTGCGGCATGGATGAAGCGCAGGTCGCCCATGTAATGGACCCATTCTATACCACGCGGACCACCCGCAAAGTGGGCCTTGGAGTTCCCTTTTTTAAAATGACGGCGGAAATGACCGGTGGAAGCTTTTCCATCCGCTCACAGCCCGGCAAAGGAACGACCGTGCGGGCTTTTTATCACACCGACCATATCGACATGCTACCGGTGGGCGATATGACCGCCACCATCACCACCCTGATTTCAGTCAACCCGGATTTGGAATTTGTCTATACAAGCCGAGTGGACGGCCGGGAATTTGTCTTGGACACCCGGGAGATCAAAGCGGTTTTAGAGGGCGTTCCCATTCATTCAAACGAAGTTCTGCTGTTTATCAAGGATTTTATAAGCGAACATCAACAAGCAATCGATCAACCGGAATAAAGCGGTATCAAATCTGGCTTGCACATAAACGGCCCACGGGCTGCGCGCAGGCCGTTCGAAAGGAAGGAACACTTGTATGAAAAGTCTGGAAGAGCTCAAGGCGATCCGGGATAAAGTCAAACACAGCGTCAATGTCCGGGAAGAGGACGGAGACGCGATCCGCGTGGTCGTGGGCATGGCCACCTGCGGGATCGCTGCCGGCGCGCGGCCCGTTTTAAACGCCTTCACCGAGGAAGTGGCAAAGCGGGAACTGCAAAACGTCTCGATCACCCAGACTGGCTGCATCGGCATCTGCCAGTATGAGCCTGTGGTGGAGATTTTCACCCCCGACGGACAAAAAACCACCTATGTCAAAATGACTGCGGAAAAGGTTGCCCGGGTGGTTGCCGACCACATTGTCAACGGCAACGTTGTGACCGAGTACACCATCGGCGCCAACACAAAGTAAGGAGGATTTTTGCATGTATCGTTCTCACGTACTTGTCTGTGGTGGTACCGGATGTACCTCCTCGGGCAGTCAGCAGATCATCAACGTCTTGGAAGAGGAAATCAGCAAGCAGGGCCTGGATCAGGAAGTCAAGGTCATCAAGACCGGCTGTTTCGGCCTGTGCGCGTTGGGCCCTATTATGATCGTCTATCCCGAGGGGAGCTTTTACTCCCGGGTCAAACCCGACGACATCCCGGAAATTGTGTCCGAGCATCTGTTAAAAGGCCGGATTGTCAAGCGGCTGCTCTACTCTGAGACCGTCACCGATGACGGCGTCAAATCCCTCAACGACACCACCTTTTATAAAAAACAGCACCGGGTGGCCCTGCGCAATTGCGGCGTTATCAACCCGGAGAACATCGAAGAGTACATAGCGTTCGACGGCTATGAGGCGCTGGGCAAGGTGCTGACCGAATATACCCCCGAGCAGGTCATCCAGGTCATTAAGGATTCCGGTCTGCGGGGCCGGGGCGGCGGCGGATTCTCCACCGGCCTTAAATGGAGCCTGGCCCGCATGAACGACGCGGATCAAAAATACGTCTGCTGCAACGCCGACGAGGGCGACCCGGGCGCGTTTATGGACCGCTCCATCCTGGAGGGCGACCCCCACGCCGTGCTGGAGGCCATGGCCATCGCCGGTTACGCCATCGGCGCGACCCAGGGCTACATCTACGTCCGGGCGGAGTATCCCATCGCGGTCAAACGGCTGGAGATCGCCATCGCCCAGGCCCGGGAGTACGGCCTGCTGGGTAAAAACATCTTTGACTCCGGCTTTGACTTTGACATCGGCCTGCGCCTGGGCGCCGGCGCGTTTGTCTGCGGCGAGGAAACCGCGCTGATGACCTCCATTGAAGGCCACCGGGGCGAGCCCCGTCCCCGTCCTCCCTTCCCTGCCCAGAAGGGCCTGTGGCAGAAACCCACCATTTTAAACAATGTGGAAACCTATGCCAACATCCCCCAGATCATCCTGAAAGGCGCGGACTGGTTTGCCTCGATGGGCACCGAAAAGTCCAAGGGCACCAAGGTGTTCGCCCTGGGCGGAAAAATCCACAACACCGGCCTGGTGGAGGTCCCCATGGGCACCACCCTGCGGGAGATCGTGGAAGAAATCGGCGGCGGCATCCCCGACGGCAAGAAGTTTAAAGCCGCCCAGACCGGAGGCCCCTCCGGCGGATGCATCCCCGCGGAGCATTTTGACATTCCCATCGACTACGACAACCTGATCTCCATCGGCTCGATGATGGGCTCTGGTGGTCTGATCGTCATGGATGAAGACACCTGTATGGTGGATATCGCCAAGTTCTTCCTGGAGTTCACCGTGGATGAAAGCTGCGGCAAGTGCACCCCCTGCCGGGTGGGCACCAAGCGGATGCTGGAGCTTCTCACCAAGATCACCCACGGCAACGCCACCATGGAGGATCTGGACAAACTGGAAGAGCTGTGCTACCACATCAAGCAGAACTCCCTGTGCGGACTGGGCCAGACCGCTCCCAATCCGGTGCTGTCCACCCTGAAATACTTCCGAGACGAATACATCGCCCACGTGGTGGATAAAAAATGTCCCGCCGGGGTCTGTAAAGCGCTCCTCAGCTATGAAATCGATGAAGACAAATGCAAAGGCTGTACTCTGTGTGCCCGGGTTTGCCCGGTGGGCGCAATCACAGGGGACGTGAAAAACCCGCACCACATCGATAAGACCAAATGTATCAAGTGCGGCGCCTGCATGGAAAAATGCCGCTTCGGCGCAATTGAGAAGAAATAAGAAGAGGAGTGTACCGAATGGAAACTGTAAACATCAAAATCAATGGTATGCCCCTGACTGTGCCTAAAAATTATACGATTTTAGAAGCGGCACGTTCAGCCGGCATTGATATTCCCACCCTGTGCTACCTCAAGGAGATCAACGAGATCGGCGCCTGCCGCATCTGCGTGGTGGAAGTCAAAGGGGCCAGAAGCCTGGTGACCGCCTGCGTTTACCCGGTCAACGAGGGGATGGAAGTGTTCACCAACACCCCCGCAGTGCTCAAATCCCGCAAGCTCACGCTGGAGCTCATCCTCTCCACCCATGAGCGCAAATGTCTGTCCTGCGTGCGCTCGGGCAGCTGCGAGCTGCAAAAGCTCTGCTACGAGTATCAGGTGGATGACGAAACCTACTTCGAGGGTGAAAAACACCACTATGAAATCGACGACTCGGCGCTGCACATGTACCGGGACAACAACAAATGTATCCTCTGCCGCCGCTGCGTAGCCGCCTGCTCCAAGCTGCAGGGCATCGGCGTGATCGACGCCAACGAGCGGGGCTTTAACACCCACATCGGCTGCGCGTTCGAAAAAGACCTGGCGGACACCAGCTGCGTGTCCTGCGGCCAGTGCATTGTGGCCTGCCCCACCGGCGCGTTGTCTGAAAAGGACGACACCCAGCCGGTTTGGGACGCCCTCCACGATCCCAGCAAGCACGTGGTGGTCCACACCGCACCCTCCATCCGCGCCACCTTGGGTGAGGCTTTCGGAAACCCCGTTGGCACCAACGTCAAGGGAAAAATGGTGGCTGCGCTGCGCCGCCTGGGCTTTGACAAGGTGTTTGACACCGATTTCGGTGCGGATCTGACCATCATGGAGGAAGCCAACGAATTCATCGAGCGGGTGCAAAACGGCGGAAAGCTTCCCATGATTACCTCCTGCTCCCCCGGATGGGTCAAATTCTGCGAACATTATTACCCGGATCTGCTGGACAACATGTCCTCCTGCAAATCCCCCCAGCAGATGTCCGGCGCGATTATCAAAACCTACTACGCCCAGAAGATGGGGATTGACCCCAAGGATATCTTCTGCGTGAGCATCATGCCCTGCACCGCGAAAAAATTCGAAGTGCAGCGGGATTTCCAGGACGCGGCGGGCGTGCCCGACGTGGACGTAGCCCTGACCACCCGGGAGCTTGCCCGGATGATCAATCGGGCGGGGATCCTGTTTAACGAGCTCCCCGACGAGGAGTTCGATTCTCCTCTGGGCGATTCCACCGGCGCCGCGGCGATCTTTGGAGCCACCGGCGGCGTGATGGAAGCCGCTTTGCGTACGGCGGTGGAAACCCTCACCGGCAAGGAGCTGGAAAAGCCCGACTTTATGGAAGTCCGGGGTACTGCGGACATCAAAGAGGCCACTTATAACGTGGCCGGCATGGATGTCAACGTGGCGGTGGTTTCGGGACTTGCCAACGCCAGAAAGCTGCTGGATGACGTAAAGGCTGGTAAAAAGAATTACCACTTCATCGAAGTGATGGCCTGCCCCGGCGGATGCGTCAACGGCGGCGGACAGCCCACTCAGCCCGCCTCGGTTCGCAACTTTGTGGACCTAAAGGCAAAGCGCGCGGCCGCACTGTATGAGGAGGATAAAGATCTTCCTCTGCGTAAATCCCATGAGAGCCCGGTCATCAAAACGTTATATGACGAATTCCTGGAAAAACCCGGAAGCCACAAGGCCCACGAGATTCTCCATACCAAATACGTGGCGCGCAGCATTTATTAAACAACAAAAACAATCGGCCCGTCCATCGGACGGGCCGATTGTTTTTGTGCAGAAGCTTCTCCAATGCCACAAGTAAAAAACAGATTTACCCGGCCCAGCTTCCTGGATTTCATTTAAAAAAGCCCTGTCCAGAATGCGGCATAGACTTAGCGGAGAATTAGAAGTGCGGTGAGCCGCATTCCGAAAA
>CAJFTY010000029.1 GCA_904420045.1 Candidatus Metaruminococcus caecorum
CCCTTCCGTCCGGCAGCAGCCGGCCGGAAGGCGGCGCCAGTTCCCCACAGACCGGCGCATTGCCTATGCTGGGGATGGGAATCGCTATGCTCTGTGCGGCGATAGCCGGAGCGGCCGCGTTTTTCCTGTTTCGGAAACGCGTGCGCGGATAACCCTTTTTTAACAGATCGGTAGGAATCTCCCCGGCTGTCTTAGAGCCTGTTTGCAAACAGGGTTTGGGACAGCCGGGGAGTATTTTTTTCAAGAAAAACAGGATATTATTACCAAAAATGGAAAAATTTTAAAATTCTTGCAAAACCGGAAGCGCGCTTCATTGTGATAAAACATCGAATTTATTATAATAAATACCCGGAAAGGCGATCTGCAAAGAAAAAAGAGACAAACGCTGGGCGCCTGTCTTATTTCGACGAGGGATTATAAGGAGGAACAAATTGGCTATCAAATTTGAAAAATTTCATGAGTGTCGCTGGCTTCCCGACGTTGGGGAATACGACACATACGGAATTTGTGTCTTTGAAACCGGCGGGACCCACAGCACTCCCGTTGATTGGGTCCCGGATCTTTCGGACGATCCAGAGTTGGTGGAGAGTATTGTCCGGGAGTGTAACAGCAGTCAGGCAGACCCGATCCATCTGCGCGAAATCATCGACGACTTTCTTTCTGGAGCACGGTTTTAAAGCGTGCAGGCATGAACCCTAAAAGAATGGCAGCAGCCGGACTTCAAGGGTTTTTCTATTTTTAGAAGGATTGTCGCATTTTTTGAAAACCATGATAAATTGAAAACCCCCGCTTCCGGAATTGAATCCGGAAGCGGGGGTTTTTACCGAAAAGAACTAATCCATTTTCCAGGCGTTGCGGTCCACATTGCCGCTGATGCCGTTGACTTTTCCATCCGAGCAGCTCTGCCACACGCTGAACGGCTGGCTCCAGGTGATGGAGGAAGCCCATCTGGCCACCCATTTTTCCGCCATGGTCAGTCTGGAAAGGATCAGCTTGTTTTCAAACCAGGACTGGCTGGCGTAAATCATGGATTTTTTGCCCTTGCTTTCCACCTCGCGGCAGAATGCCTCCATCGCGTCGGTGCGGGCCTCTTTGGAGATGTTGTCCGCCCGTCCCTGGCCGGGGGTGCCGGTGGCATTTTCCGTATCGATGGCCAGGTACTGAATGTAGGGGAAGTCCTGTACGGCGTTGAGAGTCCACTCCGCCTCGGCTTTTCCCTCCGCCGCGTTGATGGCCTGGGAGAAAAAGTATACGCCTACCTCCAGCCCGGCGTCATGAGCGCCCTTGACGTTCTCCACAAACTTGGTGTCAATGACGATTTTACCGGTTTCATATCCCCGATAGCCCGCGCGGACGAACACAAAGTCAATGCCGTCCGCTTTGACTTTTTTCCAGTCAATCGTTCCCTGATATTTGGAAACGTCAATGCCGCACTTGGAGGAAACCGCGCCCTCGCTGTCAAAATAGTATCCTACGTTGTTGACGTTTTGCCAGCCGGTGAGCTTTTTGCCGTTCACAAAGCAATACCTCTTTCCTGCGGTTTCCCACCAGCCGGTGTAGTTTTTGTCTGTGGGCCAGGTGGGCGCGGGGGCCGACGAGCTGGTCCCGGAAGAGGATGGCTGCGAGCTGGATGAAGCCGGCGCCGACGAACTGGAAGACGGCTTGGAAGAAGAGCCCGCTGGAGAAGAAGAACTGCCGGGCTTGCTGGACACCGACGAGGTGACGGTGGAGGATGTCCCCGGGGCAGAGGAGGTTCCTCCACCCGACGGGGGAAGATCCGGCACGGTAATAGTGCCGCCTGAGCCCTTGTCCTCGTCGTCCCTGCCGGCGCTGTGGTCGTTGTCCCCGCGCTGAGGGTCTTCCTCCTCATCCTTTTCGGTGGGCTTGAACTGAGGGTCCTCAGTGACCTTCCCGGTGATGGGCTGTTCCACTGCGGGAGCCGGTGCAGAAGCTGTCACAGAGGAAGCCAAAGAGCTGGACAGCGCGCTTGACTCCTCCAATTCAGAGGACGAAAGCGCGGAGCTTGTCCCAGACGCGGCGGGGAACGACCCCAATGTTCCCGTCGTAGGCTGTTCCACCCGGCTGCACCCCGAGAGGGCCGTCAAAGTCAAAGCGGATGCCAGGACAAATGCCCCTATTTGTTTTTTCGTCATTTGATTCCTCCGTAAACATTTAAAAAACGACATAATTTGCAGTAATAAGTCTATCATATTTCATACGGCAATTCAACCGTATATCTTTGGAAATGAAATGGGGTGCAGACGAACCCACAACCAGAAAAACCGGGCAAAGACTCAGTCTTTGCCCGGTTTTTAAGTGGAAGCGGCCCGGCGGCGCTATGCCTGTGCGGGCACTTGGGGCCGGAAAATTAAATCCTCCAGCGAGTGCTTGACGGAAAACACCAGAACCAGCCGGTCCCAGGTGGCTTTGTTTACATCCCCGGTGGATTCCAACCGCTCCAGCTCCTGAAAATGGGTCACCGCATCCCGCGTCTGTTCATCGTAGACGCCGGTGATTTCCACTCGGGGCAGATTGTCAAAATGCCGGGAGAGAGTTTGCAGCATGATCTGAATAAAATAGATTGTGTCGCCCTGATCTCCCAGGGTGATTGATTCCACCCCGCTGGGAAACATCGAACAGGACAGGGGTTTGCGCTGAAGCTGTAAAACGGCGACATATTCGGCGGCCAGCATGGTCCAGGTCCGGTAATCCACCACCCCGGTAGGCGGGAGTCCGTGCAGCAGCTGGAACTGCACCACCGCCTGGGTGGTCTGTGGACCAAAAATGCCGTCCGCCAGGATCAGTGGAATCTCCTGGTGAACCAGGGCCAGCTCCCGCAGAAAGGTCTGGATCTGGTACACCGCGCTTTGCCCTCCTGTGATGGACAAGGGTGTGTTGGTGGTGTTGGATTCGAGAATATTGATAATGTTCATAGGCAGCGTTCGTTCCTTTCCTCATTCCCCAAAAGCGTTGTCAGCTTCCCTCCTGGAGGGTGTATCCGGGATATTGTCCCACCTGGGCGGTTTCGGCGCTGAGCAGGTCGGAGTACAGGCTGGCGATGCGGTTCCAGGTGGTGGGGCCTACGTTTCCGGTAGGATTGAGCCCGAATTCCTGTTGAAACGCCCGAACGGAAGCTTGCGTCTGGGTCCCGAAATACCCGGTGACAGGGACCGGAGGAATGGGATAAAACTGGGAGATATAGGTCAGGTAGGTCTGCAGGTATTCCACATACGGCCCGCGGGAGCCCAGGGTCAGCGTATCCCCGGGGAAGATATAGGGCGCGATTCTGGGATCGGTGTTGGGCAGAGAGCGGACATATCCCAGGTAATCGTTGTACAAAAGGTTCCAGGTGTTTCGGCCTACAATACCGTCCTGGGTAAGCCCGTTGATTCGCTGGAACGCAATGACCGCATTTTTGGTGGTGGGGCCGAAGATGCCGTCTACCTCCACCGGGGGGATCTCCGGGTTGGACAGGTTGAGCACCGCCAGGTAGTATTGCAGCACCCGTACCGATTCACCGGACATCCCCTCCTGCAGAGAGGTCTCAAACTGTTTGGAGATTTCCTGCAGAGAGATTCCCTCGCTTTCCAATTCTGCCAGGCGTTTGACATTGACATAAATAAACTGGATTTTATACCAGGTGGACTTGCCGACAATACCGTCCTGCGCCAGGTTAAAAATCTGCTGAAATTGCCGGACGGCGTTTTCGGTATTTTCGTCAAACACGCCATTGACCGGGTTGATTTTGGGAATCAGCGGATAGTTTTGGGAAATCCGGTTGAGCCGGATCTGGATCGCTTGCACGTCGTTTCCCACGCTGCCTAGCCGCAGGGGAATGCCGGGATAAGACTCCTGAATGTTTTGAATGGGGGCGTTGCGGACAATTTCAATATCGTCTCCGTAGTAATACTGTAAGATTTCATAGGGAGTCATCCCCTGGTTGGCCAGTTCCACCGTTCCCCATTGGGACAATCCGTCGCAGGTAACGGTGGTCCCGTTGCAGAACTGGGTAAAATAGGGCTCCACTGTACCATAGCGTTTGACATAGTTGTTGAAGATATCGTCCACAATTTGGCTGATGTTTTCAAAGACGTCCCGCCCCGGCGTATATGCCTGGTCATACTGGGTGGAATTGGTGATGTCAAAGCTATATCCCCGGCTGGGGTACCATTCGGTATACACCCGGTTGAGGGCAAAGGAGATCTGCGCGTAAATATTGGCGCGCAGGGCGCTTTCCGGCCAGGTGGGATAGATTTCGCTGGACGCCACATTTTTGATGTAATCCGGGAACGGAACGGTTACGTTGGCCACGTTTGCGTCCGGCCTTCCCAGGTGAACTGTGATGTTCTGGGGGATAACGGGTAAAGAAGATGGCATAAAAAGTCATCGCCTCCTTGTTCATCGTTGGGATTAAACAGCCGCATTAGTGATACTGGGTCAGGGCTGGTCGTTGGCCACCTGGTTTACATTTTCCGGGTTTTGATCCGGCAGGGGAATAAGCTGTACCGGGACAATGGACACCGTACCAGAAAACATCTGTGCGGTCAGGTTGTTTTGGGGATAAAAGCCGTCGGCCTCCACCGTGACTTGGTACAGCGCATAAGGATTATCCGGCCCTGGGCGTTCGGATAAAGCGCGGCTGGGAGCTGGAAGCGGGATGGTCTGGGTCTGTCCGTTGGCGCCGGTTTCCAGCACCCGATGAAATACCTGCTGGCCGTTTTCCTCCCGGGATACCGTCACGGTGGCAAAGGGAATGGGGATCGCGCGTCCCGCCGCGCTGACCTGTATCCTTAAATAGGCGGTGTCCTGATAGGGCGTATCCGAGCCGTCATCACCAGTGGATTCAGTGTTTTCATTGGCGGCCGGGTTGTCTTTGAAGGGAAGCTCATCCTCACCAACAGGCGGGCCTTCCGCCACCGGTGCCTGGTCGTTATATTCGGTTTCGGTAGCATTCGGCGGCCGCTGGATATCCGATGTGCCCGAAGGATCGCTGGACGGTGGAACGGTGGGAAGCGGTGTTGGAACAGGGGCCTCCAGCTCCTCCCGGACCGGGGGAAGGCTTTCGGGAGGCCAGGCTTCTTTTTGAGGTACAGTGGGGCGTTCGGTGGGATTGAGCTGCCCCGCATCCATTTGATTGGAATCCTGGTGGTTTTCCGTGTGCTGTCCTTGGTCTGCCAGCGTCTCCCGCACGTCCGGAGCGCCCCGGGTCAGCACCTGGAGTACCTGCTCCTCCGGGACTTTGTCCTTGGGCGCCATTTCTTCATAAGCCGCCCGGAAGTACTCCGCGTTGGACATGCGGGGTTTGGGCGGGCAGGGCGGAGCAGGCGGCTTTGGCGGCATAGGCGGCATGGGTTCCGGCGGAGGAGCGGGCATTGGAGGGGCGGGGGGCTTAGGCTCGGCAGGGGGCTTAGGCGGCTCCATTGGCTTGGGCGGCGGCTTGTGGCCAGCCCGTCGGTTTAAGCGCATGAGCTCCTCCGCATACCGTTTGGCCACTTCCTCCAGGGAAGAACCTTGAAACTGATTTCGATCGGCCATTGTCAACATCCATCCTTTCTGCGCCCGGTCGTGAACGGCGCAATTGCGTATACACAGATCATCTGTGTCAGGTTTGGTAAAGTGTATGAAACCAAACCTGAAAAAAGTATCGAACGAGGCTGTCCCGTCAGGATTTCAGGCGGTTTTCACGGAAAAACGGTTGTCTTTGGAGGGATAGTTCCAACAAATTGTAAAAATAATTCTAAAATATACAATATGTATCTAAAATAGCGGGTTCACAGGGGTGAATCCGCCGTTGTGCAAACAAAAATATATGTGTAATTTTATTTACATTTGTCACAGAATCTGGAAGTATTGGATTATAGTGGATAAGAGAAACGAAAATCGCGGCTGCTAAAAAACGCGTCGATTTGGACAAGCCGATGCTTTTCGAAGCGAGGAGGGGAATCCAATGGGTCGGAATTAACGGAACAAGAGGATGTATAAACAAAAATGGTAAAACGGAAGGAGCAATACATCATGTCAAGTGCAAAACGATTGATCCCTGTCATGTTGATCTTGTCCATTTTATGCAGCCTGCTGCTGACAGCACCGGCTTCAGCCGCGCAGGCAAAAAGCGTTCCGCCCTTGCAGATGGAATATAACGGCCAGACCCTAACCCGGGGCCGGTTGATTTATTCCGGCAGCTATCTGTGCTACAACGGAGCCTCGGTGGGTGATGAATTCTTCGCGGATGAAGAGGACTCCTATCTGCTGTTTGTGCTGCGGGCAAAGGTCAACCCCTCTTCTTATACCGGACAATCCATGGTGGGAACCGTGAACTTTTCCTTCCAGAACACATGGGTGGTCAAATCGACCTCCTTTGCAATTCATCCGGATACCAATCATTTTGGAGAGGACACCTATCTGATGGTGTATAATGAGCGGCCGGAATACAATCGGTATATGCCTTCCTTCAGCCTGACCACGCAGGACCGAATTGATGCGGATATCCAAATGGATGTTTATAATTATCATAAATAACAGTTCCTGCACCGCTTTCACATAAATCAAAGGGCGCGAAGCAAACTTGCTTCGCGCCCTTTGTGCGTTTAAAAGTTACCGATAGTACACCAGCTTGTAGTAAACGGGGTACTCGTTAAACAGGTGCTGCAAATTCACCCGGGATTTCGATCCGGGGTCGTTGACGGTAAACCCGGAAGCGGTCAGCGTGCCCCCGCCGTTGTATCCAGTTACCAGCACCCAGTGCTGTTTGCCGGCGGAGGTTTTCGCGCCCACCAGAACAGGCTTGCCCTGCTTGAGAAGGTTGTAAATTTTCTCCAGATATCCGGAGCTGTTCAGATCGTTGACATAATCGGAGGGCCAGTACAGATCGCCGGAGGAAGAATAGCTGAGTTTTTTGGACATGGCGTCCGGGTAAATTGTCTTGCCGGTCCGATGGGTTTCCATCATGGCGATTGCGGTGGTGGTACAGCCGATCCGGGCAATGGTTTTGCCGGAGTTCCCAATGATCACGTTGGCCCAACGGGGGTCAGTCTGTTTAAAGTCAGGGATGTTTAAAGAGATCGGCGCATAAGCAGACGTTTTTTTCAGGTAGCTGCTGCTGGCGTAACCGGTGCGGGAACCTGCAAACAGGATTTTGCTCCAGCCGCTGGACTCAGACAGCACCACGACGGTCTCTCCCTTGGGAAGAGATCCAATTACGCTGTATCCGGTTCCCCGACCGCTGCGCACATTCAGGTTGGTGGACGATGTGTTCACCGTGGCTGTGGTTTTCGATCCCTGGGAGATATAGTCCCCATGGCACCAGCCGGTCTTGCCGTCGGCGTACTCCACCTGCCACCAGCTGCCGGACTTGGAAAGCAGGGTCACATAGCTCCCCTTGTCAATGGAGGTGAGCACCCCCGCTGTGGAGGATGGGCCGCTGCGCACATTTAACCGGCCGCTGGCGGTGGAAACCACTCCTGCGGACACATTGCTGTTCGCGGCGGCGGCAGAACCGGTCAGAGAGAAAACTCCTAGGCTGATCGCGGCGGCGACCACCACGGCGAAACATTTATTCATTCGGTTTTTAATGGTTTTGTTCACGTTCACGTTTCCTTCCTTTCGTAAAAGTCATACGGCTTTTTGAACGGATGAGACGGCCCGCATCTTCGGCGGGCTTGAGCGTCTGAAAACAGAATACCATCAAACCGGCAAAAAGGCCATAGGCCAAATGTTAGAAGCCGGCGCAATTCCTCCCAGCGCCGGCGGCTTACGGTAAAAAAGGGAATTTTTGCAAAAAAAATTCAGTTCTTCTTAAAAATCAAGCTGCAAAGGAGTATTTTTCAACGAACCAACCGATTTCGTCGCGCATAGTATGGGGGGAACGACTGAAAAAAGGCGGTGCAAAGAATGACGATTCATGTGGTACAGCCTGGGGACACCGTTGCCTTGATTGCACAGCAGTACGGCGTATCTCCCCAGCGGATTTTGACAGACAACGGGATTGCTCGGACGCAGACGCTGGTAGTGGGGCAGGCGTTGCTGATCCTTTTCCCCGAAACAGCGTATACCGTCCGGCCGGGGGACACGCTGGGCGCCATCGCAGAACAGTTTGGAACCACCGTATCGGTGCTGCTGCAAAACAACCCCTCGCTGATCTTCTCCCGGACGGTGTACCCTGGCCAGACCATTGTCATCCGGTTTAAGGATCCAAAGCGCAGGGAGATCCCGGTCAACGCCTATGCGTACCCGGACATCCAGCGGGATGTTCTTCGCAGGGCGCTGCCGTATTTAACCTATCTGACCATTTTTGGCTATGGGTTTACCGCGCAGGGGGAACTGATCCCCGCGGACGACGCGGAGCTCATCAATCTGGCGTATGAATATCAGACGGCCCCGGTGATGCTGCTTTCCTCCATCACCGAGGAGGGGAATTTCAGCGGCGAGCGGGCCAGCCTTTTGTTCCGGGATTTGCAGCTTCAAAACAAGGTGCTGGACAACGTAGTGGAGGTCATGCTGGAAAAGGGCTATGTGGGGCTGGATATTGATTTTGAGTACATCAACGCCGATGACCGGGAGCCGTTCACCCGGTTTGTGCAAAACGCCGCCGACCGGATGCACCAGTACGGTTTTTTTGTAAACGTGGATCTGGCGCCGAAAAATTCTTCCGCCCAGGCAGGGCTTTTGTATGAGGGTCACGATTATGCGGCGCTGGGCGCCGCGGCGGACACGGTTCTGCTGATGACCTACGAATGGGGATACACCTATGGTCCGCCTATGGCGGTGGCGCCCATCGACAAAGTGCGGGAAGTCGTGGCGTATGCGGTCACCGAAATCCCCAATGAAAAAATTATGCTGGGCATTCCCAACTACGGATACGACTGGATTCTGCCCTTTGAGCGGGGCGTGACCAGAGCCACTGCCATCGGGAACCAATACGCGGTGGAGATCGCCGCCCGCAACAACGCCGAAATCCAGTTCGATCAAACGTCCCAGTCCCCATATTTTATCTACAGTCGAAACGGGCTGAACCACGTGGTTTGGTTTGAAGATGTGCGCAGTATCCAGGCCAAGCTGGAGCTGCTGGAAGAATTTCTGCTCCGGGGGGCGGGGTATTGGAATGCCATGCGCCCCTTTGCGCAGAACTGGGCGCTGCTGGCCGCGCTGTACGACATCCGCAAGGTGGTGTAGTTCCTTGTAGTTTTTTGCCTAAGCCCGGGGAGAGCAGCCATACAAAAAGCCGCGCTGCCTTTTGGGGCGGCGCGGCTTTTTAGGAAAGAAGATCCAATTCATTTGGCGCAAAGGGGCGCGGTCGGGCTGATTGCAAACACTGTGTGGAAAGTGAGTCGTCCTTCGGTATAAACCTTACAGGGTGGGAAATTGCAGGATGTTCCAAATGTTTTGCAGATACTCCGCCCGCAGGTTTTTGTATTGCAGATAATAGGCGTGTTCCCATACGTCCACGTACAGCAGGGGGCGCATCCCGGTGCCCAGCAGAGTGTCCTGGTTTTTCAGGTTGCGGATTTGCAGGCTTCCATCGGGGGACAGGAACAGCCCTGTCCAGCCGGAGCCGAACACATCCAGGGCGGATTGGTTAAACAGCCGTTTAAAATTTGCAAAGGAAGAAAACGTTCGGTTGATCTTATTGAACAAAACGCCCTGGGGCTCATGCGGGCCTTGATCTGCGGGAGAAAGGCCCACAAAGTACAGGGTGTGGTTGTACACCCCTCCGCCGTTGCGCAAGATGGCTGTTCGGGCCTTTTGGGGAAGCCGTTCGGGCCGGGACAGCAGCTGTTTCAGGGTAAGGGTTTGCAGCTTTGGATAGGGTTTGAGCGCCGCGTTCAAACCATTTACATAGGCCCCAAAATGCTTGTCGTGGTGATAGTGCAGGGTTTCAGCGTCCAGGTACGGCTCCAGGGCGTCATAGGGATATGGCAGCGGCATGAGCTCATAGGGGTAGGTGTCAAAAGGCATCGAGATGATCCATCCTTTCTTAGGGCGTGGCCCGGTCTGGTTCATCCATATGCGTGAAGGCGAGAATTTTATGCGGGGGAACGGGCCGCCTACCATTCAACCGGAATGTCGAATGTTCGGTTTTTGTAGTAATACGCCCGGTCCTCCTCGGTAACCGGGCGGAGCACCCGGCAGGGCACTCCTACGGCCACCACATTGTCCGGAATGTCGTGTGTGACTACGCTGCCGGAGCCGATGACCACATTGCTCCCAATGTGAACCCCGGGGTTGACCACCACGTTCGCACCGATCCACACGTTGTCGCCGATGGTCACTTCGATTCCGTATTCCCAGCCTGCCGTGCGGGGCACTGGATGGATCGGGTGTCCGGCGGAGGTAATGGTCACATTGGCGGCGATCATGGTGTTGTCGCCGATTTTGACTGGTCCGCAGTCCACCACTGTAAAGTTATAGCTGGCAAAAAAATTGTCACCTACCTGGATGTTGGTTCCGTAATCGCAGAAAAACGGGGTGAAAAATTCGATGTTGCTCCCCGCCTTCCCCAAAATCTGCCGCAGCAGCCGGTCCTGTTTTTTCCGGTTGTCCGGCGGGCAGGCGTTGAGCTTTTTCAGCAGCTTTTTACACCGCAGCCGTTTTTCAGGCAGCCCATCCCGATATGCCTGATAGGGAAGCCCTGCCAGCATTCTTTGTTCCTGGTTCATGTTGTTCTTCACCTCTGTATAAAAAATAGAATGACCTATCAAAAAACAAACCGGCTTGGATTTTGATCCAAGCCGGTTTGTTGGCACGCCAGGAGGGACTCGAACCCCCGCTCTTTCGGTTCGTAGCCGAATACTTTATCCAACTAAGCTACTGGCGCTCGTTGCACAGTGATCATTGTTTTACCACCCGCGAATGCAACTAGTATCCTTCCGCGAGCAAACGTAAAATAAGAAGCCGATTAACTTGTGCTTAAATAGTATAGCACCCTGCGGCCACTTTGTCAACCTCTATTTTTTCGACAAGGGACAATTGTACAGTTCGTTCGCGAGCCGGACGAACTGCTCCATGGAAAGCTGCTCCGCCCGGGCGGAAAAAGGAACCTCCGCCCGCTCCATGCAGGCGAGCACCTGGTCTTTTGGCAGACAAAGCCCTGCGGACAGAGGATTTCCCAGCGCTTTGCGCCGCTGGGAAAAGGCCGCCTTGACCACCCGGAAGAAAAACCGTTCATCCTCAACGCCCGGGGGAGTTTGCTCCCGCACGTCCAGCCGGATCACCGCCGAGTCCACGTTGGGCGCGGGCATAAAGCTTCCACGGGAGACGGAAAACAGCAGTTTGGGTTCGGAAAAATACCGCACGGCGATGCTCACCGCGCCCACATCCCGGGTGCCGGGCAGCGCGCAGATGCGGGCGGCGGCCTCCTTTTGAACCATCACGGTGATGGAACGGATGGGCAGCCGGGACTCCAGCAGCATCATGAGGATGGGGGAGGTGATGTAATAGGGCAGGTTGGCGCACACCGCCACGGGCATACCGGGAAAATCCTCCTGGATCAGCCGGTGCAGATCCACCTTGAGCACGTCCTCGTTGACAATGCGGATGTTGTCAAACTCCGCCAGGGTTTCCTGTAAAACCGGCATCAGGCGGGTGTCGATTTCAATGGCAGTCACCTTGTCGGCCCGGCGGGCCAGCTCGCAGGTGAGCACCCCGATTCCAGTTCCGATTTCGATCACGCCCCAGCCGGGGGCGGCGTTGCCCAGCTCGGCGATCCTGGGACAGACCGACGGGTTGACCAAAAAATTTTGGCCCAGGGACTTGGAAAACGAAAACCCGTGGCGAGTCAGCAGATCCTTGATCGTTGAAATGTTTGACAGCTTTTCCAGAAAAAACGCCTCCTACGGCTCCCCAAAAAGAGCCGTTTAAAATGATATGGTAGTCCGCTCGGTGCGGTATTACTCTGCCTGTCCGTCCTCCAACAATGCCCGGAGCATCTTGTCAGGGTTTTCCAAAAAACGCCGGGTCAGCTGATAGTGCTGCGTGTCCCGATAAGAGGCGGGCGCGATGCCCTGCGGGGTGAACTCATAGATCTGCGCCCCGGGAAACGCCATGAGGATGGGCGAGTGGGTGGCGACGATGAGCTGGGAGTCCTGTTTGACCAGCCGGTCAAATTCCGCCAGCAGGGTCAGCAGCCGCATCGGGGAAAGCGCGGCCTCCGGTTCGTCCAGCAGGTAGAGCCCCTGTCCGCGAAAACGGTTTTGCAAAAGCGCCAAAAAGCTTTCCCCGTGGGACTGTTTATGGAGGGACACCCCTCCGTACCCGGCGATGATTGGGCCGGAAAACGCGGGTATTTGATCCAGCTCGTCGATGTTGGTGGCCAGGTTGTAAAAGCTTTCCGCCCGCAAAAAGAAGCCATCCTTGGGAAACCGGTTTTTGATAAGGGTCAGGTGCTCCCACAGGCCGGAGTGGGTGCGGGCGGTGGAAAACCGGAAATTTTTGGACCCGCCCTCCGGATTAAAGCCGTACGCGGCGGCGATGGCCTCCAGCAGGGTGGATTTTCCGGTGCCGTTTTCCCCCACAAAAAAGGTGACGGGATGGGTGAACGTCAAGGAGTGCCGGGCGATGTGCTCTACTGCAGGCAGGCGGGACAGATAAGAACGGGGTTCCACCGGCTTTGACAGGACGGCTTCGCTGATATAAAACCCTGAACGCATCCGATCACCCCTGTCAAAATTTTTTCTTAAAATCGCGGCTGCACCCGTGTATGCGGACACAGGCCGCCCTGCCGTTGATGGCGATGTGTTTTTGGTCCTCGCTGTCCGAACCGGGACAGCGACCGGCTACCTCTGATACGAAGCCCCCGAGGAGGAGAAATTTCAATCCACGCCACCCTTGCGGGTGGCGGCAAGCATACGAATATCCATATGGAATTTAAGCCTATTATAGCATACTTTTCCAAACCCGGCAATTGTGCCCACTGGTGAGAAAATCCGCGTTTTTTGTTGCAATTTGTCCACCGATGCGGTATACTAACCCCATACATATCTGCGAGAAAAGCGCCCTTTAAGGCGTGCACATAAAACTTAAATTGTTTTGGGAAAGGATTGGTCATAAGCATGAGCAGACGGGATAAAATCAATTACTATTTGGATATCGCCCAGACCGTGCTGGAGCGGGGCACCTGCCTGCGGCGGAACTTTGGCGCAATCATTGTCAAAAACGACCAGATCATCTCTACGGGTTATGTGGGAGCGCCCCGGGGCCGTGCCAACTGCACCGATCTCGGCTATTGCACCAGGATGAAGCTCAACGTCCCCCGGGGGGAGCGGTATGAGCTCTGCCGCAGCGTTCACGCCGAGGCAAACGCCATCATCGCCGCCTCCCGCAACGATATGATCGGCGCCACCTTATATCTAGTGGGCCGGGAATACGCCACCGGAGAGCTTGTGCCCGACGCCAACCCCTGTGCCATGTGCAAGCGCATGATTATCAACGCGGGGATCTCCACGGTGATCATCCGCAACTCTCCCGAACAGTTTACCACCATCAACGTCTCTTCCTGGATTGAGGACGACGACAGTTTAACCGGCAAACGGGGGTATTAATCCATCTACGGATAAAACCGCTTTCCGTATAAAGACGAAAAGCGGTTTTTCTGCCTTTTCTATGTTTTACTCATGTGTACAACCTTTGCCTGCATATCGATTACTATCTTGCAGAGTAAGGGGCGCTTGAGCGTTGAAAGTATGGTATATTACGAAAAAACAAGTCAAGATTTCTTTTATAACGGCAATCCTCCTGGTGGCGGTCAGCGTTATTTACGGGGTAGGGGTGCTGTTTGTCTCCGCCAAGGAGCGCATGCTCCCGGTGTACTCGGTGGAAACTCCCAAAAAGCAGGTGGCCTTGACCTTTGACGTGGCCTGGGAGGATTCCGACCTAAATCAGATCTTGACCATTTTACAGGAGAACAAAGCAAAAGCCACTTTTTTTGTCACCGGCGACTGGGCCCGGCGGTATCCCGACGGGGTGAAAAAAATCCTGGCGGCGGGGAACGAGGTGCAAAACCACTCCGACCGGCATCCTCATGTCGCCAGCATCGACGGAGGAAGCTTAATGCTGGACACCCGGGCGTGCGAGCAGGCGCTCACACCCCTGACCGGGAAAAAGCCCACCCTGTACCGGGCCCCCTACGGGGAGTACGACAATGAGATGCTGGCGGCCCTCACCCAGGAGGGGTACACGGTGGTGCAGTGGGATGTGGATTCCCGGGACTGGCAGCCCTCCGCCACGGTGGACACCATTGTGGGAAACGTGGTGGAAAAAACAGGGCCGGGGTCGATTCTGCTGTTCCACGTAGATGCAAAGCCAAAGTGTACCCCACAGGCTCTGCAAAAAATCCTGCCGGAACTTACCAAACAGGGGTATGCCATAGGCACCGCCAGCGACCTGCTCATCAAGGAAAATTATGTCATCGACCGCAACGGCCGGATGAAACATAAGTAGCGGAAAACCTCCTCCCAGCAAGTCCTGGAAGGAGGTTTGTTGTGCGCTGTATTTGCAATAGGAAGCATTGCTTTTAACAGGCTGTATTGTAAAGACGGTTTATTGAACGTATAGAACGGATATGCTATTATAAATTTGGAAAATAGAAATCACTTCCAATTGCAGAACAGGCTTAGTGGGACATATATGGACAAATGGGTTGACGATTTAGGAGGATAAACAATGAACAAGGGATTGATGGACCAAAGAATTGCGGCGATTCTAGGCGCAGCCGTCATTTGTTTTGTTCTAACGGCATGCAACAAAACCGATATAGGGAAGACAATTACAGACAATGGGTGTGAGCCATCCTCGAATATTTCGTCGCATGAGGGAATGGGCCGGTCATCTTCCGGCGCAATGGACACTCAGCCTGCAGCATCTGCAAACGCGTTTAGTAGCGCACAAACAAGGGAACCGATTAAGCTCGATTTAAAAACAGAGGATCTCAGCAAAATCGAGTACAAAGGTGTTCCGCAGTTGAACATCCCGGCGCAGCAGTTTACCAAGGCGGAGGATATTCAAGACATTGTGAACGCCTTTAACGATATGGAGATTACAGACGACTGTACGGTCAACTATGATCAGATGAGCGGCTTAAACAATCGGATGATATTTTCCTATAAAAATGGAAGAACACTTGAAATCTGGCATATAAAATCGGGCGGTTTAGGAGAAGGCGGATTAAACATACGCGACGAAACCTCTCCGTATGGAATGCGCTGGTTACAGGTGAAACATGCGGGGGAATATTTGGAATAACAAACTGTGAACCATCTATGCAAAAGGAAGGGAGCGCCATCAAGCGCTCCCTTCCTTTTGCATATACGTTTATTTTGTGTACTTTTCAATCACGGTTTTGGCCTGATCGTTGTGGTCGGACGCCACAAAGATTACATATTTGCCGGCGGTTTCCAGCACCACATCGTTTAAGCGGGGCACCTGATCCGGGCCGTAATCGGAGTAGCCTTCGATCTGGGCGTCGATCCGTTTTTGAACCGCGTCTTTTACAGCCTGAACGTCGTCTTTGGTCTTAGCCTCAAATACGCCGATTTCCTCGGTGGAGGCGCCGCTGCTGGCGTATACCGCCGATTTTTCCACTTTGCTGGTGTCCAATTCCTTGTACAGCATGCTCATGCCGGAGTCGTCAATCTTGGTGATGTCGTCGGTGAACGCAACGGTGTTGCGCAGTTCCTCCGCCAATTTGTCCACGTCCAGCACCACTTCTTTGGCGCAGCCCGCAAGCAGGCAGGCAGTCAAAGAACCTGCGAACAGCAAGGCTCCGATTTTTTTCATCCACTGTTTCATGATCGTTCCCTCTCTTTGTTCTTTTTATTTTACGGTGTGGGTTTTCAGATAATCCAGCCACTGGGTGCAGAACTGTTTGTCCAGGTGCACGCCGTCACTGGTGGCGGCCTCCGGCAAGGTGCCGTCCGCGCCTTTGACCGAAGCGGCGCTGTCCAGATAGTACACGTTTTTCTTCACGGTCATATCCAGCAGCAGCTTATTATAGGTGTTAATCCGCTCGTTGCTAATGCCGTTTTGGTTTTTCGCGGATTTGGAAGCGCTCACCGGAAGGATGGACTGGACGTAAATTTTTGCGTCGGGATGGGAGCTCTTGACCTCGTCGATAATCTTTTCATAGTTGGAAATAAACACATCGTCGTGCGGCCAGCCGAGCTCGTTGATCCCCAGCATGATGTAACATTTTTTGTAGTCGGTGGTTTTCAGCGCTTCGCTGACGGTAATTTTTTTGTCGCCTTTTTTGACAAGCTCTTTGGTGAAAACGGTTTTCACAGTCAGGCCTTTGTCCGCAAAAGCGGTGGTGTACGCGCTTAATCCTGTGTAGAGCATCAGGCCCTCGGTACGGGAATTCCCCACGAATACGGCGTCCTTAAAATAGTTGGCGTCCACCGGAGGGCTTTCCGGAACGGGCTTTCCGGGAACGTAGGCGGTGTATTCGGTTACTGCGGGCTTGCTGCTGGCAGCTTGCTGGGACGAGCTCCCCGCCGCCGCGCTGGATGAACTTCCCGCCGGTGCGGACGAAGAGGAAAGGGTGGACGAAACGTTTTGGGACGCCGTCTGGGAGCTCATCGTCTGGGAAGACCCATTCGAAGATGTCTGCGCCGGTTTTTTGGGCTTTAAAGTTAGAATCAGGACAATGGCTGCAATCACGACCAGCACGCCTGCAATCACTGCCAATGTCATTAGTTTTGTGTTCCGCTGAGGGCGGCGGTACCTGCGGTACCGGTTGACTTTGTTGTTCATTGCGAGTACCCAAACCTTTCTAATGCGATCAAATTTTGTTTAAAGAGGTTGTCCGCCCAAAAGGGATTCTTCGTCCCGCAGAGGACGTTCTTCTTCCCGTTTTTTGGAGGAACGGTGGACTTTTCTGTAAAACAGTGCGGTTAAAAAAGCAAACAGCGGAACCAGGACGATGTGCAGGTGGCCAGTGTAAAACACGATGGTCATCTTGTGCACAAAGATCGTGTAACCCACCATGATGGAAACCGTGCAGGCAAGGCCTGTAAAACCGGCCCACAGCCATTTTCGTTTTATGCACAGGGCGGTTATCAAAGCAAACCCTACAACGATGGTGGCGATCAAAATCCACGCAAAGCCAACCATGTTGCCGCGCAGCAAAAGCCCGGCCGCTGTCAAAAGGTTCAGAAAGCCGCTGACTGTCATGGCTAAATACAAGAAGATGCGCATGGATTTATATGCAATTCTCAAAGGCTTTCACCCGTCCTTTTTTATTTTTTCGCTCAAGCGGATGGAAAAACCGTCCGCCAATGAAAATCCTCTGGCAAAGCAACCCGGGAACAAATGGAAAGAAAGACAAACATGGCCTGCGCCTTGTTTCATCCTTACCAGCAATCCCAAAGGCGTTAAAAGCGGCGCTATGCGGAGAGCACTGCGCAATGACGATTTTTACATTGTATAAAATTATAGCATAGAAAGCATCATAATACCATCTCAAAACGGAAACAAATATAAAAAATTTTTATGTCGAATCAAACGGATTTGGTAACAAGAATAATTTTAAACCGTTTGCGCTGTTTTAAACACTCCAATATGGTGTTTCGCGTGCCGGAGGACCGATAATCCCAAAACGCCAGTACATAGTCTGCCCGCCGCACAATCTCTTTGTTGCGCACCAGCGGAGCCTGCCGTCCATATGTATCATAATCCGGAGGTATTTCTTCCAGCCTGAATCCGTATTCCCTGGCGCAGCGGGACGCTGCGGCATCCACGCCCCGGGCGCCTCCGCTGATGATGCAGGTGCATTCTTCTGGCAGTTCTTGCAGGATGCGATTTGGCTCCACATCGGCACAGCGTGAGCCGATTACCGCTACTTTCATTTGTCATCCACCCTTTTTCCTTGCGTTTTCTTTCTATAAAAAATATGGTTTTGGCAAATTCATGCGTGTGAATTTCCCTATGATATTCTCTCTGAAACTTCAGATAGTAATAAGGCATCATTTCGAGAGAGGAGAGTGATTCCCATGATGAGAAAAGCGATACGATGGGCCTGCGGAACAATTTCTGTTTTGACCGCACTGCTGATGGGCACCACCGCATATTTGGAATACAGCCTTCCGGAAAATTTTTACGTATTGGAAGGGCAGCAACTTCATATTAAATCAAAAGTGAACATCACGTCAAGTAAACTATCCGAACAATCCGCCGGGAATGTGCGCAGCGCCTCCCAAAACAATGTGGCGGCTGGAAATGTGGAGCTTCGGCTGTTTGGGGTGATTCCCATCAAGACCACCCGCGTCCAGGAGGTCAGCGAAACCATGCTGGTTCCCTGCGGGACGCCTTTTGGCGTCAAGCTGTGCACCGAGGGAGTGCTGGTGGTGGGAATCAATGAAATTCCCACCGCTTCCGGTACCGCCAACCCTGCAAAAGCCTGCGGGATCAAACTGGGAGATGTGATCCTATCCGTTAACAATGAAAAGGTAAAAACCAACGAGGATGTGGCTGCCATTGTGGAAAAAAGCGCCGGAAAGCCCCTGTCCTTTTCCCTGCTGCGGGAGGATGTCCCCCTGCATGTCAGCTTAAAACCTGTGGTCTGCTCCACCGACGGAAAATATAAAGCGGGCATCTGGGTGCGGGACAGCTCGGCCGGAATCGGCACCGTTACCTTTTACAACCCAACCACCTCTGCGTTTGGCGGTCTGGGACATGCGATCTGCGATGTGGACACCGGTCAGATCATGCCGATTCACTCCGGTGAAATTGTGGACGTCAACATCAACGGCGTCACCAAAGGCCAAAGCGGAACCCCCGGGGAGCTCAAGGGCAGCTTTTCTTCCAGCAAGGCCAAGGGCAGCGTCACCATGAACACCGAAACCGGCATCTTTGGGGAGCTGTATCAAAATCCAAGCAGCCGCCAGGCGGTCCCCATCGCGCTGAAACAGGATATCAAAGAAGGCAGCGCAAAAATGATCACCACCATCGAAGGTTCTGAGCCCAAAGAATACAGTGTGGAAATCGACAAAATCAGCCTGAACAGCAACCACGCCACCAAGAATATGGTCATCAAAATCACCGATCCTGAACTGCTCAATAAAACCGGTGGCATTGTCCAGGGAATGAGCGGAAGCCCCATCGTCCAAAATGGTAAACTGATCGGCGCTGTCACCCATGTGTTTGTAAACGATCCTACACGAGGATATGGGATTTTTATCGAAAACATGGTGAATACCAGCAATTCCCAGCAAAACAGTGAAAAAAAGTCGGCCTCCTAGTTGTTGTTTTTTATAGAATATGGTAAAATATAACAAAATAGGAGCAGTTTTTTTATTTTTCGACACTGCCTTTCTGCATTCATTCACAAAAAGGCAAATGGAAAATTATGGAACTTTCTGATTTTACAAAAACTTCCAGCAATTATATTGCCAATTCTTCCAAAATATGGTAATATAGTGTCATAGAAAAAACACGGAGGTTTCGCAATATGATGCAAAAGATCAAAGTATTAATTGGGGATGACACAGCAGAATACGGCAGGGCATGCGGTTCGGTATTGGAAACATACGGGTTTTCGGTAACCATCTGTCACAAAGACGGTTCGGCGGTACTGGAAAAGATCCGTCAGGAAAGCCCGGAGGTCGTCATTATGGATGCGTTTATGTCCACGATGGATTGTTTGGCCGTAATGGATTCCGTTCGGAAGTCCGGCATGAAAAAACCGCTTTTTGTGGTCAGCACAGAGTATGACAATGCCTTTATGACCGCTGAGGTGATGGAAAAGGGCGCCAGTTATATTGTGCTTCAGCCGTTTGACGTCAACGTCCTGGCACAGCGGATTTTACAGCTCACCGGTTTTGCGGCGAAAAATGCGGCCAAGCCTGCGTCGATTGCACCCACGCCCGGCCAGAGCTTAGAAGTGATGGTCACCGAGGTGATTCATCAAATCGGTGTTCCCGCCCATATCAAAGGATATCATTATCTGCGGGAATCCATTATTTTGTCGGTGGAAAATCCCGAGATGATTAATTCGGTCACCAAGCTTTTATATCCGACGGTGGCGAAAAAATTTGAGACGACTCCCTCCAGAGTGGAGCGCGCCATCCGCCACGCGATTGAAGTCGCTTGGGATCGGGGCGATCTGGATACCCTGAATTCCTATTTTGGATACACCATCCACAACTCCCGTGGCAAGCCGACCAACTCGGAATTCATCGCCATGATCGCGGACAAACTCCGTTTGCAGATCAAGGGCGCCTGCTGAGCGCATTCTTTTCCGTTGCATGGTTGATTTCCAATCCCAATCCATAAAGAACCCGCCCTGTCCGTCCCAGACAGGGCGGGTTCCGTTTGTAAACAGAAACCCCGGTGGCAACGGGCTTTGTACCGCATAGTAAACCATCGGTTTACAACTTTCTAAACAGATGGTTTAGAAAAAACAACGAATGCGTTGTTTCAAAATGGGCGCAAATTTTATACAATGGAGGCAGAAAGGAAAAGGAGGCAACAACATGAACAGCATCGGATCAAAAATTTCATTTTACAGAAAAGCAAAAGGGATGACGCAGGAGGAGCTTGCGCAGCGCCTGGGCGTTTCCGCCCAGGCAGTCTCCAAATGGGAAAACGATGTGGCCTGCCCGGACATTCAGCTTCTTGTGCCGCTGGCAAAGATCTTTCACATCACCACCGATGAGCTTCTAAGCGCTGAACCGGTGGGTAGCGTGCAGCTGCTGCCGGAGGACGAGCGAAAAAACGTCAAGGACCTGACGTTAAAGGTGATTGTGGATTCCAGCCAAGGCGACAAGGTGCGTGTGAATCTCCCCATCGAGCTGGTCAAGGCCGCGATTCAGATCGGCACGAAAATTCCACAGGTCGCCAACAATGAGTACATGAAATACCTGGATTTTGAACAGATTCTTACTTTGATCGAAAGCGGCGTCATCGGGAATTTGGTGGATGTGGAAAGCGCGGACGGGGATATCGTCCATGTTGTGGTGGAATAGCCATGAAAATTTTAGTTCGATCCGAAAACCGGACCATTCGGATTTTGTTTCCCACCGGACTGCTTCTCAACCGCCTGACTGCGTTTATCGCCGTCAAAGCGTTAAAGAGCGCGCTGTCTGTGGATCTCACCGCCGGGCAGATCGTGGAACTGGCACGCGCGATAAAAGCTTATAAACGCCGGCATAAAGGCTGGGAACTTGTGAACATTACCTCTTCAAATGGCGATATCGTATACATCCGGCTATAGACCGGCTGGAAGTTTTCAACTTTTTTGCTGGTGAAAGGTTGAAAGAACAGCGAGCCGCACAAAAAACCAGGAGCCGCATAGGAACGGTTCCTGGTTTTTTTGACTGTAGACAAACGAAGGTAAAGAGGATAAAAATTGCAAAACCGGCGACATGTGCGGCGGTTTTGCCGACGGCAAATCCCATGACAATGGGATTTGCGGGGAGTTGTTGGAAGAGGGGGTTCCCCCTCTTCCAGAGCGTTGTCGACTTTGTCGACACGCTCAGACCAGGAGCCGCATAAGAACGGTTCCTGGTTTTTTCATTTGTTGTTTTGTTTATTTTTCAAACGGTAAAATTTGCCGTTTTTCATCGGATTCATGCAGCTTTTCCAGCAGCCTCAGCACCCGCATCACCTGATTGTTGGGAACGGCCTGAGGCTCTTTGCCGTCCACAGCAGCCGCGAAGTTGCGGTAAAAATCCCGCACGTCGCACCGGACGATGGGATATTCCTCCCGGCGGATGTTTTCATCCTCCCGGGGAGCCATGGTCTTGGTGAGGCCCGCGGCGGTGACGATGGGGGTAGCGTCCCCCTGGGGAGCGCCGGTGGCGTACACCGCTTTGCAGGGCTGGTTCCAGTCCTCGATTACCGCGGTTCCGTTGTGGCCCTGCACATACCACCGGGGGAGGTTGATGAAGTTGCTGGTGCCCACCTGCAAATAGGCGGTGACGCCGCTTTCAAACCACAGGGTGCATTCGAATCCGTCGTCCACCTCGTCGTTGGTGATGTGGTCGAACCGGCAGGACACATGGGTGATTTTTTCCGGGATCATCAAAAGCATCTGGTCGATGATGTGGACGCCCCAGTCCAGCAGCATGCCGCCGCCCTGGGCCTTTCTCTGCCGCCAGTCTCCGGGAATTCCCCGACAGCCGTGCACTCTGGACTCCAGCCGGAACACCTTGCCCAGCACGCCGGTGCCGATCACATGCTCCATGGTGCGGAAATCCTCGTCCCACCGGCGGTTTTGATGCACCGAGAACACCACGCCGTTTTTTTCGGCGCAGTCGAGCATCTCCTGCAGGTCCACGGCGTGCATGGTCACTGGCTTTTCGCAGATCACATGCTTGCCCGCATTCATGGCGGCGATGGCGATCTCCTTGTGGAGGTCGTTGGGGGTGGCGATCAGCACGATGTCCACCTCGGGCGCTTTCAGCACCGCCTCAAAACTGGGATAGGGGGTCAGCCCCGCCTCTTTGGCGGCCTGCTGGCGATCCTCTTTGATATCATAGGTGCCGCAGACGTACACTTCCTCCACCGGCTCGATCATCCGGCCGTGGTGGGAACCCATGCCGCCGTATCCCACGATTGCAATTCCTTTTTTTTGTGCGTTACTCATACTCAATCAGCCTTTACTTACAGATTCATTCAATTGATTTTATACTTGCATAATTTTCCAGCGCAGTCAAGACCAGCCGCTGTTTTTGCATGTAAGGTGTGTTCGAACTGAACACCTGCATTGCTATCAACAGGGCTTGGGGGATAAAAATACCGATGCCTTTAGGCAGCCGGGCCGTTGGCCTGGCAGGTATTTTTGTAAGGTGTGTTCGACCCGAACACGTCCATCGTCATCAACCGAGCCCGGGAGATGAAAAACACTGGTGCCCTACGGGCAGTCGGGTCGGTGACCCGACAAGTGTTTTTCGGTAGCGTGTTCGA
>CAJFTY010000030.1 GCA_904420045.1 Candidatus Metaruminococcus caecorum
AACCGGATACATAGAAAACACACAGGAAACCGGAGCTGTCACATCCGTTTTGCCTGTGTGTGATTCAGATGAGTGTTGCAAATGCTAAAGAGATACCATAAATATAAAACATGCTTACTTCACAGGTTAGTCTAATACCTATTGAAAATTTATTATTCTTTATTGTAATGCCTTGTGAAACATCCATGCCAAATGATAAAGTAAGGAGGTTTACCTTTACAAATCCTTGAGCAGTAGCAAGAAACTTAGAAACAGTAACAGTAAGTCCTAAACCGTCTTTTCCAGCTGAAATAAATCCCGAACCAAAATTCAAAGAAAGCGAATCTTCACTAACAGTAAATAGGCTATTTACATTTGAATTAAATTTTACATACCCATCAATATGAACCTTTATACCCGCTTTATCAAATTCCCATAATTTCTTTTTTTCAGTATCTACATATGACACAAAATTACTGAAAAAACCCGCGACCCATGATTCATCCTTTACATCATTTAAATTTACAAATAATGATCCATCCGGTCTAATTCCATACGGTTTTGCAAAGCTACCGCTGGAGCCATTACCGCCAAACGATCCTCCGCCACCTGTGATACCACCGCCCGGATTAGGATTGGGCTTCGGGTTAGGGTCGGGGGTAGGATCAGGATCAGGTTTCGGATCGGGGTCCGGCGTAGGATCGGGATCGGGATCTGGTTTCGGTTCAGGGTCAGGGTCAGGATCCCCGCCCCCACAAGGCGGGCAATTTGAATCGCCAGGACAATTAGACGAACAATGTCCGGTGGGGTCAATGTTATTGATTGGATTATTTACACAATATGCGTAAATGTTATATCCAAGAACCGCATTTCCAGCACCAAGGTACATAATTTCATCGGCATTTAAAAACCGTCCTGTACCAGGATCATAATACCGGCTTTCCAAATAATAAAATCCGGTTTCAGTGTCATAGTAATATCCCCGATAACGGAACGGGTTTACATCGGCGATTCCAACACCACTTGTGTCGGAGTCAATTCTGCAAACACCCCAGGCGTCATACGAATATCGTGCCACCTGGCTGGCATTTTCATCCACAATCGAGAGAATATCCCCCTGCTGGTTTTTATTAAAATAATACGGCGTATTATCATACAACAGGCCACAGACGCTGTCCGCATTGTCGTACAAAGGAATCAGTGTATGATCCTCATAGGTTTCCTTCAAAATTTTAGAACCTTCCAGACAATAAGCATGTTTTACGCCATGCACGGTTTTGTGCGTTCTAAAGCCACTGGCGTTATATTCGTAATAGGCTTCAAACGTGTTGCTTGACACGCGTTTAAGCTGTCGCCCTTTTTCCCATTCAAAGGTGTATCCTCGGTAGGACAAAGGATTGCCGCCGGCATCGTAGGTGATCGGCTGCCCATTAATGGCGGTCAGCTGATCCCGCCACGCGGTGTTGCTATAAGTAAACGTATCACTTCCTTTCGTAAGAATATTGCCATAATGATCGTATGTGACATTGACTGTCTGTCCGTTTACGGTTTCACTCGTCAGCTGTCCCAGTTCGTCATAGGTATACGCATAGGTGTTCGTTGCCGTTTCGTCGACTTTGTCCACAATCTGCGTAATACGTTCTTCTTTGTCGTATTCATAAGAAATCGTCCTGCCGTCGGCAAACGAGATTGATTTAATCAACTTTGTAGTGGGCGAAGATTTCAATTTTTTATGCTCTTTGTGTTCCTTCGTCACCTCGCCGGTATGGTAGGTAAATTGACGGGATACAAAGCCAGTGCCAAGCTGAAGTTCATCAAAAACCTTTCTGCCAAAGGAGTCGTTTTTAGAATGGCTGATGATCTTTTGACCTTTAATGGTAAACGAGGTCACGGGAGTTTCATTCTGGCTGTTTGTGTAATAATGCGTAAAATCACTGCCATCCGCACCTAACATACGTTTTTTAACCAACTGTTTTTTGGTATCATAGGTGTAGAAAATAGTGTTGATCAGCTTTCTTCCCACAACCATATCGTTTTCATCAATCGTAATATCGCTTTCAGTTGCACGGCAGACATTGCCCATAGAATAGTAATAATTATACTCTTTCAGGGCGAACAAGTCAATACTTCGCACAAGATTCCCCGCTCTGTCATATACATATTTGTTATGAATGACGAGATTATTCGACGAATTATACCATTTTTCTACCATGGGCTGACCAAAACTCGTATATGTAACATTTAGTTTATCGCCATTTGCATATAGGATCGATTTAACTTTACTCGTACCCTTTTTATATCCAAATTGATACAAAGGTGTTTCAGCACAGTCTAATTTGACATGATCCATGACATGAAATGCGTTATAAGCAAAACTGTATTTTAGATTGTCTCCGCGGGTAATTTCAGCCAACTGATCAAAAACGTCATATTGATAGGATACACTGGAAAGCTCGTCTCCATGGTCATTTTTGACAGAAGTTTTTTTCATTTTTCCGTCATCATCGTATTGATATTCGGTCGTCACGCCGTTTCTGTCTGTAATCCGCATGTTTTGGGAGGTATCCCTGTCCACTTCAAAAACAGTATCATTTCCCCGTTCGTCGGTAATGCGGATCATATTATTTCCGGCATCGTCTGCGATGGTGTCGGGATCGTCGTCGTTATATTTGAAAGATCGGTACATCGTTCCGAATTCACCGTCTGCAAAGGTCGTCTCTGTCAAGAGGTTTCCATATCGGTCCTTGGCTTCCTCAAACTGTGATACGTTCGTGGTGCCGCCAGTTGCGCCATCACTTGAAACAGTAAAATCAGCGCTTGTTAATCCTGTTTCATAATTATTACGAACTAACTGGATATCGTCAAAATATGCATAGCCGGTATTAAACCCATACTCACAGTAAACGGTAATATTGCGTACTTCTTTAAACTGTTGCTTTACAACTTGTACGCTGGCAAACTGCCATTCATCGGTACAGGGCGCAAAAAATGCTGCAAAATCTTCCGTCTTTCCATCACCGTAAGTAATGCGGGCACGCAACCGGAACAGCGCGTCCTGTGCATAATCCCGCGCATGCTGAGGAATGCTGTTGGCTTTTGCCCATCCAGAAAGAGTAAAAGTCTCTCGAATATTTTTACTAGTTTTAACATTTACTTTTTGTGCCGCATAGCGCAGAGCGTCCAGGTTACCAGTCAATCTCAAGGAACTGCTCATATTAAATTTGGTATCTGTGACAATTCTGGCGTCAACCGTGTTATTGGTCCAACCATGGCAGATAGATTTTTCAAAGTTTCCATTGACAAGCATATTATACGCGTTGGCATACGCACAGTTCTCCAGCTGAGCACCATCTACATACATGGAAAGTTCCCCATCCATCAGAATGCTTACTTTTACCGGCTGCTTGCTTTCAAGCTCAAAAGGAACAACCAATCGAACAAACTCGTTGTGCGTAGTAAAAATTCGTTCGCTCTCCCCTAAAAGCTTTCCGTTGGCTGTAGTCACGCGGATGTATGCTCCTGGATTGGCAATATTTGTTGTGTCTTTCGAGATGCGATAGGGTCTAACATATACAGAAAAGCTATAGCTTCCTTCCGGCAGGGCGTCGGTCATCTGATAAATCCCGTTTTCTTCCCCGCCGCCACAGTTTATAGACATTTGAAGTGCAGACGTTCCAAACAGCGCATTGCTCTGTCCCGTTGCCGAAATGGAACAGCAATGATCGTTGCAGGGCATTCTGTTCCAATCATATAAGGTTTCAAAGTTATGGTTGAGCAGCAAATTATTAATGTTGCTGACAACATCGGTACTACCGCCTACTCCGTACGGATTCACGCCTGAGCCCTCTCCGATTGTACCTTTTTCACTATCGGTAGTATAGGCGTACTGGCTGATAATTGAATCGTAATCATTAAAAGTATAGACGGCGGTAATAATATTTTCCGGCTGATCGTCATCTGCTTGTTCGGTTGTAGTAACCGTAGTACGTTTAGCCGCAATGGAATAACGATAATCAGCCTGTTGGCCTTTTACCTCCACATTATTTTCATCAAAACCGTATTCTGTTACACTGCTGATTCGATTGTTTGAATAGGTGTAATCGACTTTGTATTCCTCTTTTCCCGAACTGTCTTTAAGCAAAACAGAAACTGGTTTCATCGAAGAATACTCAAGAACAGCCTTTTTATTATCTGGGTATACAATATTGGTTAGGCATCCATTCGAATCATACGAAAAACTAATCGACACATTCTCTGCTGGATCATTCTCGCTTTCAGCCGGAGCTTCAATCGACGTTAAATAACCGGATGAATTGTAGTTGAGCGAAAATACTCTTCCGGCCCCATCCAAAATGGAGGTGATTTTTCCAGAAGTATAATGAATGGACAAAGAGTTCTGATTAGCATCCATGATCTGAATCAATTTTCCATACGAATCAAACCGATAGGTCAATCCGTTTTTCTGCATCTCTTTTCTACATGGGTCGTAGGTCGTGTCAGAATTGTTAACATCTTCATAGAGATAATAACTGCAATACTTAGAACCATCGTTACAGGAACAGCATCGTTTTGATTCTTTAAAATAGGTTTCTTCTCCATTTTCTCCTACATAAACATAACCAAACTCAGTTTTTCCGTTATACACAAATGTTTTTTGAACCATGCTTTGCATATAATTAAGCTTCCATCCACGTCCTACTTTCATGCTGCTAAACGACGCGGTATTAAGACCAATAGCGCTGTTGGCAGAATAAAAGTGATTTGCAAGCGCGGAAGTATAGTAATGTTTTAAGCTAACCGGCATACGGTTTCCGCCCCAGTTAAAATCCTGCATATCAAACATAAGGTTGCCGTTGCGAAGATTGATAATCCCTGTTCCTAATCGGCCTAAATTATGCTTGTGAGTAGAAGAAGTGCTTTCAATCGTCAGATCTGTATTGTAAGTAATGGAAAGCTTAGGAGAATACGTTCCGGTAGCGCCATACCACGAAACATAGCTTTCACAGTCGCAGTTATCCACCAATTTAAAAACAAGATTCGGGCAAGTCGTGTCACTACGGCTAATACGATCCAATAAAGAGGTCACATCAAAGTTATACTCAATGATATAATTGTTTTCAACATGACCGGGCTTCATCATTGCGTAATCAATCAAATCAGCCTCGTTGACCGGCGTACAGTTCCCTGTACAAATCGGCTGTGTCACCTGATACAAGCCAATTTTAGGCGCGGCGCTGCAATTATGCCGCCCGGCTTCCTGATAAATCGTAAGAACCGCTTTGTTAATAACGGCATTTTGGGGAAGCCGGCTTGTATTTAGCTTCATATACATCCGATTGGACGTACAATCGTTGCCACACTTTCTTCTTCCAACATCATGTAGGGAGGATTCCATCATTTTTCCATCTGTCCAACTGTAGGTGGTCAGATAGGACGAATTGCTTAAAATTACTTGAGGATCGATGGTAACAGGCATCGCACGGTCTTGGGCATTGATCCAGTCGCTGTCAGCAATCATGGAAAGCGTCATTTTATTCGAGCGCGCTTGTACAATTTCATAAAAAACGCCGGAAGAAACGACACCGTTTGCATCCATCATAAACGGAGACGGGATATGAAAAATCTCCTCCTGAGTATCAATTGAACAAAACGAAACTGTATTGTCCGATTCGTTTACATGCATCGCCAGGTTCTCAGTGGTTATATCAAACGAATATCGATATGCTTTTTTACGCCGTTTGATAATTAAGTCTTCCTTGACACGATCACCCAAAACCCTGTATTCCAAGTCGGTGTTGGGAAGTGCGTTTTCATACACTACCGTATTTTTACGTTTATCTTTTGCGTTCAAAGCGTTTTTGGAAATCAGTTGTCCTGCTTTTTCCGAATTTTGCTTCCTTGTACTAGCTTTAAGCGAGACGGATAATTTATATTGATCTTTTTGAATATCAAATATTTTGTTGTTGTCAATAACACCACTGAATTCAGCAGAAAACATTCCATTTTTATTACAATATATTTTTTTATCTTCCTCAAAGCTGAGTGAGTTGTCAATATCATCAAAGCGATTTTCTACTGGATTATAGAAATGAATGGGACTGGAATAAAAAACTTCTTTTTTTAATCCATTACTCATACGAAAAACTTTTGACAAGCTGCTGCGCAGATCCAGCTCTTCGTGCATGATATACGTAGTATTGTCGTTTTCTTTTTTTAAAATGATTTCATCATCTTGAGCCAGCGCAGGTTCTTCCAAATGTTCTTGATTGACCAGGACAAGATCATTTTCCGACGCGGCCGAATGGGTCTTACTCATATTTTACAAAACCTCTCTTGATTTAGATTAAAATTATATAAGAAGAAGCAAATGGCCTGAATTTAAGCTAAACCATTTTGTAGACGGTTCTACAATCTACAAAATGGTTATTAGGGGGCTAAGAACGCCCCAGCGCCATTTGCAACTGAATTGCATCCGACCAATGAAGCAGGCGGATGCGAGATAACGGTTAAAAAGTAACCATTTTTATCTGAAGTTAATTTCCAAAACCTGTGGTGCATAATAATTATCGCCTGTAGCAATTGCGGAAAAGCCGCTTTCCTTAGCCTTGGTTTTTAAAATTAATCCTTCTGACATATTAAAGTTCCTAGTGTGCCGATTAATCAGCAAATCTGTAATCGAAATTTTATAAAAACCATTGTTTTCTGTGGTTTCAGAAACAGTGTAGGAGTCGTTAATTTTATTATTCCAGTTGGATCCAAAACTGCAAAAACGCTGTTGAATTCCAACTCCTATAAGCGGTACGCCATTATTAAATTTTGGAATATGCAATACCGCTTTTCCAATAATTCGGCCAAAAAGCTCGGATAGTTTGTTGTAATTTAATCGCGAGTAAAGCCACTGCTCTCCAAAAGCATCGCTGTTGCCAATAAACCCAACTCCTCCAAACGCATTATTTTCATCAGGATTTTTGCTTTCGACCGTAGTATCCTGAAATAGTTTTTCTTCATACATATTGCATTCAAACATAACTTTTACGTCATTATCTGAATTCGATGGATAAATATGAACCAAATATTGTTTGTCATCAAGCATTTGGTAAGCAACGAGAGCTGGTTCAACCAATTGATCGTGTTGATTGTACGTGCCGATGGAAGAAACAAGAAAGAAAGGTCTAAATTCCTCATGCATCAAAGCAAAATATTTGCTGTTGGATCGGGTCCCTAAAAAAGATTGATCTGTATGTACGTGAAAAGTAATTCCTTTTTTCCCTGATACATCGCACAAAAATACGGCGCCATTTATAGTGGGCAAAACCTTTAACCGGTTTGCTATTAATTTTCCATTTTCAATTTGAAAATTGGGGAGATCATGTATAATTCGAGCCATTCCAGCAGGAGAAGAAAAACACACGCCATCTTTATCAATGCTGATTGACGAATTGCTTCCCTTTGCGGTATAACCTTCTGCACTCGAAAAAAAACTAGGTTTTACCAGCTTGAGCGTATCTTGCTCATAGATCGGCGCACTAAAGTAATACGCTGTTTGTGAACCGTCGTTTTCCCAAACAACAATTCTATAACGATTGCTGTTTTGAGGATTAATTGAGAAATCCCCGCTATTTCTAATGTTTTTCAATGTATTTAATATCGATTCCATTGCGACTACCTTCTTGAATATGTTTTAACAGATGAAAAAAACGTTTTGATTTGTTATCTTTGGTAAAACAAATTCCCAATTCCTTTGTCAGTTTTTTTATAATCTTATCAGCATCTTCCTGAAATATCTGTGGATATTCTAATTCCAATATGTAGTCCACTGTTCCAAGATAATAATTTTTATCCAGCATAAGAGTAATCCCTTTATGCATATTCCATGTTTTTCGTTCGGTAATCATCTGACCGTAACAAACCAACTTTTTAGAACCGCAGCGGATTACATTGGGCAATGTTTCCACACCAAAGGATTCTTCAATACTTCTGGACGCATTGTCTGTATCATGGACTTTAATGGTCCCTTTTAAAAGGCCTTCAATCTGTCGAATACGAACAGTCGTATTCTGCTGGTCAAAAAACAGGTCTGGTGTATCGTAATAATAATTAATTTGAAGCTTTTCAACGAAGTCCTTATTTATCATCTCATGTACCAGCTCGTACTGGTTTTTATTTAAACTGCATCTATATTCAAATTCATTCATAATATTTCCTCCGTATCATTTTTCCGGAACCGTTTTTCGGGATTTCTTCAACAATTTTAACTTTTACAGGCTGTTCATATGGAGGGAGTTTTTCTTTGCACAAACGCAAAATATCATCGATATGATTAAATTTTCCTTTTATTTGTAGTCCAACAGCTTCGCCGCTAAATTTGTTGTAAATACCATATGCCAGCACTTCTTCTACTCGCGGATCTTCTTTTAAAATCATTTCAATTTCCTGCGGATAAATATTCATTCCTGCCCGAATAATCATATCATCTTTCCGGCATTTAATATAAAGCAGGCCGTTTTGATCAAGAAAAGCAAGATCGCCTGTACACAGCCATCCGTCCTGTAAAACAGCCTGTGTTCTTTCTGGCTCATTGTAATAACCTAGCATGATATTTTTTCCTTTTACCCATAGCTCCCCTACCCGATTTACGCACTGTGGTCGCCCATTTTTATCCACAACTTTTATTTCTACTGAACGCAACGGAAATCCTACGGACGTAGGATGCTTATAGAAAAGTTCAGGCGGTAAATATGAGACACGTGGTGAAGCTTCTGTAAGTCCATAAACATGATAAATTTTCGCGTCTGAAAATGCTTGTTGAATATGTTTCGCCGTATCCGCCGATAGACATTCTCCGCTCAATGCAATCTTTTTGAGGTTCACATTTTTTTCTTTGGAAAAGCGGCTTAATATTTGGAACATCGTCGGCGTTCCACACATAACGGTAATTTTGTGTTGTTTAATCAGCTTAGAGAGTTCTAAGGGATGAAAATCGCCCGAATAAAACAGGATCTCCAATCCTTTTGTCAAGGAAAATAGGAATTCCCCGCTCAATACAGCGCTGTGATACAATGGCCTCGCAATTAAAATCTGATCTTGAGAATTCAGTTGAAAATACTTGTCAATATCTAAAATATTTGTCAGTATATTTTCTTCACTCAGCATAACACCTTTGGGCATTCCGGTCGTTCCCGATGTGCACATAATAAGCGAGGGGGGATCCTGACGTGGCACAAATTCGCCAGTGTCTACGTCAACAACATGGAGTTCACCTCCAATATCGGTGATAATAAACGGCGGATGAATTTTTTGTAATATACGTTTACAGTGTGTTTCTCCATATTTATAAGACATGGGAACCGCTGTTACATTTGCAGCAAAGCAGCTAAGTATTGCAAGCGCTGTGGCAAGCTCTGATTGACATAATATTGCATAGCAGGAAGCCGTAAGCTGTTTGGCAAATTCTTGAGCAAATACAACTGTTTCTTCAAACGTAAGTTTTGCATTACATTCAGAAATGTGCTTTTGTGGATACAGAAGCATTTTTTCTTTTAGATAGTCCCAAAGCAACTAATATCCCCCGCTTTCCAATAAATCGACAAGCTTTTTCAAAATTTTCTCTTCGAGGTCCGACATATCCAGGAGCTTAGCTCTCATAATACGGAGTACTTCGTTATCCTGTTTTAAAAAAAACTTGGCATACATAAACCGGATTTGATCGCTTATTTGAACGACAGATAAATACTGGCTGCTGATATTTCCAGGCTGCTGCAGCGCATTTTCAATGGCTTTAATTCGTTCATACATACACTTTTTATGTTCCCAAATTAAGCGAAAGATGCGCCGGTCCTTTTTATTATAAGGAATGTCTCCGTGGTACAACATATCAAGATAAATACCAATAAACTGATGAACTGCGATTCCAAATACATCCGGCCAATATTCATTTAATGGAAACATATCCATCTGCGTACACAAATAAGCTTTTAATTTTTCTTTTATTTTTTTCAGATTCAGTTGTTCTGTAAAAGGAATTACTTTAACCGCAGAAATTATTCCATAGTTTCCATTTTCAACAAAAGAATTCATTCCTTCTTCCAAACATCGTTGAGGAGATTTAAAAAGCCTGCAAAGCCAACTAGAGTCGTACGCCATAATGCTATATGTTCGATCCTCGTCGTCATATCCGCAAATTAGTCCGTCATGCATGAAATGGCGTTGTCCATACCAGCTTTTTCCTTGGATATAATAATCATCGATTTCGTTAAAATCCACATAAAAGCCTTCGTTCAGCATGTTTTTAATGACTTGGTGCACATGGGATTTCATAAATCGAAGATTGTATTCAATTCTTTCAAAATGAGGATTGTCCATACGGTTGGTATTTTCAACTTCAACGCGAACGGCAAAATCTCCTTCTTTCTTTAAAAAATCACGGATACAAGACAGCATGATGCAGTTGTTATAGTACCAGTTCATCATTTGAGTTGTTTCGCCTGCGACTACCCCGGGAATCATTTGATAATGATATGTGCTGTAAATTGGCACGCGTGTGGGCAACAGAACCTTATTTTTCATTTTGATCCTCCAAATATTGATCCACAAGGGTAACAACATCTCCGACAGTTTGTAAGCGGGATGGGTCCATATCTGATTCATTGAGCGTAACCCCAAGCTGATCTTCCAATAAAATAAGCAATGTTACCATCCCTAGGCTATCAAGACCAACATCCTTAGAAAGGCTGCTGTCTTGATTTACTTTGTCAAAGTCGTTTAGTTCATGAAGCAATTCAATCACTTTGGATTCTGTGGTCATTTTTAGCCTCCTGAAAATGGGTAATCGTCTGTTTGATTTTTTCAAACAGAACATCTTCTGATTCTACCGATGATAAGACATGTCCATAATTTTCTTTGGCAATATTTAGATATTCTTCTCGCAGTCGATACTGCAGCCCAACATCGATATACCGGTTCTTTTCTTCTTCCCGACTTCTTACACGTCCAATCGCGGTCTCAACTGGAACATCTATGAAAAATGCAAGATCCGGTTTAATAACAGACTGTGCAACTTCGTAAATCCATCGATCGGACATGTATCCTCGGGCCCGCAGATTAGCAAGACAGGAATAATAATATCGATCGCTGAGTACCATTTTGCCCATTTTAAGCTGCGGAAGAATGACCTTGTTACAATGTTGGACGCGATCGCTTGCCGCCAGTAATGACAGGCTTCGGTAATCGTAAGCCTCGTGGTCAGGCTGATCCATATAAGTACGAAAAATGTTTGACTGGCGGACAAAATCAGTTGGCTGTTTTGTAATAAATAAGTCTTGTCCTACGTCTTTAAGCCACTGTTGAGTTCTTTGGATCATGGTTGTTTTTCCACATCCATCTAATCCGCAAAATGTAATTAGCATTCCTTTTTCAGTATTTTTTTTCATTTCCAGTCTACTCATAAACCGTTACACTTCCTTTAATAAAGATTTTCGATCTTCAGAAAAGAAACGATTTTTTATGTTTTTTTCCTGATAGCTATATCGTTTTTTTTCAGAAGGGTTAATAACAAGATCCAAAATTTTAGGATCTGTACACATGTACTTTAAACAGCGTGCCAAAGGCTCCGAATGTATATCAAACAGCTCCTTCGTCATATACAGCGCAAAATAACAAATATTTTGCATATCCATTTCTTCTGCGCGTTTAAAGAGCGAAAAATAGTCTTGTTCTTCAAATTCAGACAACAACGCATAAAGATCGCAAAATTTATACAGCGTCATATCTCGATGCATTTCCACCCATGGATACGTTGTTGCCTCTTTATATAAATGACTGCAAAGATGTATCAAAAAATCATAGCGATCAAGTGTTACAATGGGAGCTTTTGCATTTTGTACTTCTACTGCTCTATACAGAAGTTCGGAAACCGTATTAGGATCGGATGTTTTATAATCTAAAGAAAAATTAATATCCACCTCAAAGTATTTCATAAATGGTAGATCAACTTGCTTTATATAAGGAACCGTTTCCCCACGCAGCATTTTAGACGCTATTATTTCAGCTCTGGTAGCAGGTACGAAATTTTCGTTTTTAAGGTATCCTTGCTTAAATCCTGCTTTGGAAAGGGTAATACCAATATCGGTAACGTCATTAGCGGCGACTAAGATATCAACATCGTTGGAAGTACGGTATCCTTTGGGATACCATTGACATAACCAGGCGCCTTTTAAAAATGCATATTTCCCTTTATGCGTTTGCAGTAGATCGGATAACCAATAAAGACTTTTAAAAAAGCTTTCATTTTTCTGAATATTTTGTAAATATGCGTTTTTCAAAGAGTTTTTAAACTCTCGATCCAAATATGTAAGCAGGTGGTGGTTCTTCAAAACGCCATATGCAACTGCTGGCATGCGGTTACTAAATATGTATCCAAGTACGCAAGGTGTCGCAGCTCCCTGTTGCAGAAGCAGTTCAAGTTCGTGCTGATTATTATGTTTAAATGAACACAGATTTAAAAATAAATTTTTCTCTTTATTTTGCATAAAAGCACCTCTAATTTAATTATGCAGGCTTCGTGTATTTCAATAGAATTTCTTTTAAAACAGAGAGTTCAGAATTACTAATTTGACAGATTTCTCTTCTTTCAGCCAATGTTATAACTCGAGTCATAACTTGTTTTTGCTGTTCAGTAAAGTAGTCTTTATTCATGTAATATCCATCCACTACATAAATACCACCTAAATACCGCCCAGCTTTAGTATAAATTGGTTCTGTTAAACTGAGTATTTCAATGTCCCTTCGAATGGTTCTTTCAGAAACATGAAAATATTCTGCAAACTCTGTAACTGTTGTATGTCGTTTCTGACACAGCATTTTCATAATTTGATTTCGACGTTGTGCTACTCCAATTTATACCATCCCCCTTCTGTTTTTGTATTTTATCGTCTAAACCTGTCAATATTTTTCCGGTTTTAAAATAAATTTTTATAAGCATTAAATAAGAAATCATTTTCTTACACGCATTTTAAGGCAACTGCCGGAAGTAAATATTTTTAGTGCATAGATTACTTAACAAAAATGGCCATGAGAACGTAATACGCCCATGACCATTCAATCTAAAGCGCCCTGACACAGTGCTCCAAAATACTGAAAAATTACCGCACAGTAACTGTATATTACTGATGACAAATTAGTTAAATCATAAATTTTAGGAAAAAAATACTGTCAAATAAAAATGTCCTTTGTTGTAGTTTTACAAAAAGGACATTATAAAGGCTTATTTTTCTATTGTCCATTTAGTGAACTGTTGCAAAACAAATATAAAATCAAAAAAATCGGTTTTATTTTTTGCCAGCTTAAAAAAATATTTATAAATATCATACCACAGTATAAATTATAAAAGGTTTCAATTCGTAAGTATTTTTTATCCAATCGACAAGACTTTTTATCCATTTTACAATTTTCAATTAAATTCACTGTAAAAAATAAAAAAGAATGAAGAAAATACTTTTAAAAATGTAATGCGGTTAATTATTGTCACTGTTAAATGATAAAATAGCTTCTGATCAGAAAGGAGTATCCTAAATGAGAAAAATCCAGCGTTCACAAATTTTTATTACAGGTGATAAACATCGTAATTACAAATCGGTCATTCAATTTTGTCATCAAAATAAAACAACATTTGAGGATATACTCATTATCCTAGGTGATGCAGGCTTCAATTATTATGGAGATCGGCGGGATGAAAAGCTCAAAGATAAGTTGTCCAGATGTAGGGTGACATTGTTTTGTATTCATGGAAATAAAGAAAACCGGCCGCAAAACATAGATACATATGAAACGAAAATCTTTCACAACGATTATGTTTATTATGAAAAAAAGTATCCCAATCTTTTATTTGCTCATGATGGCGGGGTTTATGAATTTGATGGAAAATCTGCCATTGTTTTAGGTGGAGCGCATAGCGTTGATAAAAACTTCAGGATTAATAATAATTTGCCATGGTGGGAGGATGAGATTCCCACCACTGAAGTAAAAAAAGAATTTGTAACCGCGTTACAAAATCGAGACAATCAAATTGATTATATTTTAACCCATACAGTTCCCCTTAAATATGAACCTGTCGAAATGTTTCTTTCGCAGCAAAAGAAAAAGAAACATATTTGGGGAAACCGTATTAGAAATCGAACAAGCAATCTGAATTTTGAACCAGATATTAATAAAGATCTTGAAAAATGGTTGGATAAAATTGAAGAACGCACACAGTATCAAAAATGGTATGCCGGACATTACCACACGGATAAATGCATCGAAAAACTTCGGATCATGTACCACGATATTCAAATTTTGGGAAGTGATTCTTATGAGTGATTGGGTGTCTTCGAATTTAGACTCTTTACTGACAACTGTTTTTCTAATTGTTATGATCACAATTTTCGGCTATGCAGTAGGAAGAATTCGGATTCTGAATATTTCACTCGATCTTTCCGGAATATTTATCGTTGCTATTTTTTTTGGAATTTTGGTAAGTTATTTTCCAGTTTTAAAACTAAGTGGGACAACCGTTGTCTTATATGATATTACAGTAAAATCGAATCTTGATTTTCTTTCCTCGGTTGGTACTGTTTTATTTGTTTCCGCTATATCTGTTTCATCTGGTGAAACATTGTCTTACTGCTGCAATAGTAAAAAGGTCCAATGTGTTATTACAGGTATCCTGATGTCCACTGTCCCGATTTTAATTGGTTTCATACTTTTGCATAACAGAAGCACCGAAACCTCGACTCTACTGGGGATTATCTGCGGTGCTATGACTTCCACCCCTGCCCTGTCTTCTGTCAAGGATCTTCCCGGCATACGCTTAGAAGATGCTACTGCAGGATATGGAATCGCCTATTTATTCGGAGTAATTGGGGCCGTAGTTTTTGTTCAATTTTTAATTCCAAAAAATCATGATTACAATCATCTGTCCTCCAAAAATACAACCATACGCAACTGTACAAATTATGCACATACACTGTTTTTTTTCACAGGTGTTATGTTAATTGGAATGCTGATTGGCTCACTACATATTCCTAATACCAATATTACGCTTGGAAGTTCCGGTGGCATCTTATTAATTGGCATGCTTGCGGGATATGCCAAAGAAAAAGATGTTATAAAAGTTACAATTACACAAGAGGTACTCGTATTGATTCGAACACTAGGACTTATATTCTTTTTTATAGGTTCCGGTATTACTGGAGGTCTAAATTTTATTCATTGTATAAAATTAGAATATTTTGTTATAGGTACTATCATGACTTTATCCTCAATGATCGCAGGATACTTTTTTACAAAATATTTTCTAAAATTTTCTACTGTTGACTCTTTAAGCATGATATGCGGTGGAATGACCAGTACGCCCTCCATCGGCGTATTAACCAATCAAGTTAATGGTCATCTGGATTTATCGCTTTACGGTATCACATATGCAATTTCAATGTTTTCTCTGGTACTGCTTACAAGAGCTATTTATTATTTATCGTAATGAATTGCAGTTCAGAAAGGAGGTGATATAAATTGGATATATTTTCCGCTACTGTAACTGGAATCGGAATTATTGGTACAATATGCGCGATTCTTTTTGGTTATCTAACATTTCGTAGAAATAAAACGATTGACGATCACTCTGACGCTAAACAAGATGGAGTCGTTTTGACAGAACTAGGTTACATCAAATCAGGCGTAGATGATATTAAACGAAAACAAGACAAACAGGAACAGCAACATTTGAAAGTGGTAACGAGGCTTACTGCCGTAGAAGAATCTGCCAAGCAAGCTCATCATAGAATTGATGAATTACGCAGAAACAAATAAAATAAGGAGTAAAAAAATGTTAAAACCAAATACTACATATAAAATTAACAGCGTCTTAATCAACGAAAAAATAATCCCGGATAATACAGTTTGGAAAGATAAAAACAAGGCTGTAAAAGCTGGATTCAGCCAGGGTGAAAAATACAAACGATGTCATAAATTATCAAATGGAACTGGAAAAGTACAAGGAGTAACCATTCACAATACGGACGACTTAACGAATGTAGAGGATGATGCAGAACAATACACCCGTGCTACCTATAACGAAAATATGGGAAGCGTACGCGTACACTACTATGTTGACGAAAAAGGAGCGTGGCAAAATTTAAAAGCCGGCACTGGGCTAAGCGCAAATGATCCCAAAGGAAGCGCAGAAGTTGGCTGGCATTCTGGGGATGGCAACACTGGTATGGGAAATGGAACTACGATTTCAATTGAATGTATTATGAAAAATGGCACCGCCAAAGATGATTTAACTGCTGAAGATAACACGGCCCGCCTTGCCGCTTATTTGCTTGCCCAGAATAATTTATCCATTGATCAGCTTTATACGCATACCTATTTTATCAATAAAAGCCAAGGAATTAATGGGTCTGTCGATACGATGAACACCTATAAAATTCCCGGAATCTATAAATATTGTCCAATGTATATCTTACCTCATTGGGCTGAATTTAAAGCAAAAGTAAAAAAATATATGGAAGAATTCAGTCAAACGGAAACAGATAATAATCAGGAATCTGATCAAGCTTCTACGAATGAATCTTTAAAAGTTGGCGATATTGTTGCTTTTATAGGAACAGAACATTTTACCAGTTCCTATAAAAACGCTATTAAAAAATCCTGTAAGCCCGGAAAAGCAACGGTAACAAAAATTGTGGAAAAACCGAACGCTTTACAGACACATCCGATTCATTTAAAAGCAACTAATAACAGTACTTCAAATGTGAACGGATGGGTTAATACGCAAGATATCAAGACAGATTCACCCAATGATAGTACGCCGCTTATTCCATATTTAATAAAGGTAACCGCAAACTCGCTGAATATCCGAAAAGGCCCAGGAACCAATTATGCAGTTGTTGGAAATATCAAAGACAAGGGTGTATACACCATTATAGAAGAACGTGCAGGAACCGGAGCCAAATTGTGGGGCAAATTAAAATCAGGAGCAGGATATATTTCTCTTGATTTTGTTCAAAAAATTTAAGGAGGCATCGAAAATGAAAGAAGTTCTGCTTCGCTCAGGACGTACATTTTTACAAGCAGCTGTCGGTTATCTTGCGGCAAATTTAGTCTATGTTGTATCTTCTGATACAAGTGACATCAATTATTTTAAAACAGCACTTATGGGTGTCTTGGTCTCTGCTGTCGCCGCAGGATTGGCAGCGGTTATGAACCTTCCTAAAACAAAAAGTTCCGATCAACCGAAAGGATAAAATTTCGACCAGTAATATCCCAAACAAAAAAGCTCCGGAAAAATTCCGGAGCTTTTAAAATTCTTTTTTATTATGCCAATACGCTTAACAGTACACCGGCCGCAACTGCGGATCCAATGACTCCCGCAACGTTGGGGCCCATTGCGTGCATCAACAGGAAGTTGGAAGGATTCTCCTTTTGCCCCACCTTCTGGGATACTCGAGCCGCCATCGGAACTGCAGAAACACCAGCGGAACCAATCAAGGGATTAACCTTACCCTTGGTGACAAAGCACATCACCTTGCCCAACAGCACACCAGCAGCTGTTCCGATGCCGAACGCGAACAGCCCCAGCAGGATGATCGCCGCCGTACCAAGAGACAGGAAGTATTCTGCTTTGGCGGTCGCGCCAACCGTGACGCCCAGGAAGATCGTGATGATGTTCATCAGTTCGTTTTGGGCGGTTTTGACCAGACGCTCCACCACGCCGCTTTCCCGCATCAGGTTGCCCAGCATCAGCATCGCCATCAGAGGAGCTGCCGAAGGCACGATCAGAGAAACGACCAGCGTAACCATAATGGGGAAAATGATCTTTTCAGTTCTGGATACCGGCCGGAGCTGTTTCATCACAATGGAACGCTCTTTTTTGGTGGTCAAAAGCTTCATGATCGGAGGCTGGATCACCGGAACAAGCGCCATATACGAATAAGCGGCGATTGCAATGGATCCCAACTTATCCGGTGCGAGTTCCTTGGCCACATAGATGGCCGTTGGCCCGTCTGCGCCGCCGATAATGGCAATCGCGCCCGCGTCTTTCAGGGTGAACATCAGCTGTTCGATCCCCAACTCAAGTCCAAGCTGGCCAACAAGCAGAGCCCCCAGGAAGGTGACAAAAATGCCAGCCTGCGCCGCCGCGCCCAGCAAAAAGCTTTTGGGATTGGCAATCAATGGGCCAAAGTCGGTCATACAGCCGATTCCCAGGAAGATCAAAGGCGGATAAATGCCCAGCTTGACGCCTAGATACAGAATATCCAGCAATCCCCCGTCGTGCAGAACCTGCCCATAATTAATGTCCTTGTTGACGAAAAATTCCATGTGGAACAATCCCGCGTTGGGAAGATTGGTGATAATGACGCCAAAAGCAATGGAAAGCAGCAGCAAAGGCTCAAACTGTTTCACAATCGCCAAATAGATTAACACACAGCCGATTGCAATCATCACCAGGGACTGCCACGTCATTCCCATAAAGCCGCTGTCATTCACCAGTCCTAAGATGGTGTCTTTAAAAACTTCGAACATGGCTCACTTTCCTTTCTATGTGCAATGATGAAAAACTGGGATTAAAAGGGACGGGTGTTTTCGGCGATCCCCGCCATGCTCCACGCGGAACGGCCCTCTTTTACCCGTTTAATGCTGCGGACCCGATACTGCTTGTCCGTGCCCTCGCTCATCATGGCAACCGCGGCGCTGATCGCCGCCACCACATCACCGGTAATCCCTTGTTCCACTGCGGGCACTGCCTTGGGAGCGGTTTTCGGAGCCGGAGGAACCTGCGATTTGATTTCTTCAGCCGCTTTCTTTTTCTTTTTTTCTTTTCGGGCCGTGATTGCAATCATAACCTTGCCAAATACCCACACCAGAAAGATCAGCAGGCAGAGTACGACGAACACAATAAAAAGGCCGACGAACATCAAAGAAAAATTAAAGATCCAGTCCATACGCATTGCTCCATTCCAGTTAAAAAATTCTATGAAAAAAATACGTTTACTTTATGACAACTTTATTTATTATACATGATTTCCTCATTTTTTGCAATTAATTCGCTGATTTTTTTTGCCCAAATATCGCGAAAACTTTGTGATATTTTTGACAGAAATGATCGGAATGGGTTCCCGGTTTGATATAGAAGAAAAAACGGCACATCTCCGTGCCGTTTTTTGCAGCTTTACGATTCGGGATTTTCCTCGCAGAAGCGCTTGTGCGCCGCTCGAAGCTCCTCGGCCTTTTCTTCTGGAGCGGTGGGATTGCAGTGCGCCCAAACGCCGGTTTCGCTGGAGGCGTTAAACTTTTGTTTATCCGCACTGCGCATAGGCGGGAAAAATTCGATGTGAAAATGATAGAATTCTTCAGGATTCCCCTCCCCTTCATAATTGACGGGCGCGTTATGCATACACATCATATAGGGGAACGGATACCCAAACAAGCTATCCAGCATGCCGGCGGTTTGCCGGAGTGTGGAGGCCAGCGCCACCCGTTCTTCCTCGGTAAACTCACAGATATTCTGTTTATGGGCGTTGCTGATGATGTACACGCCGTAAGGATATTCAGTGAAAAATGGAAGAAACACGGTAAAGTGCTCGTTTTTGAAAATCACGCGCTGTTTAAAATCCTCTTCTTCCTGTTTCATCCGGCAGAAGATGCACTCGCCGGTTTCGTCTTTAAACTCCTTGGCCGAGGAGAGCTCCAGCTGGATCTTTTTCGGTACAAAGGGATAGCCGTAAATCTGGCCGTGAGGATGGGGCATGGTCACGCCCACCACATCTCCCCGGTTTTCAAAAATGAACACATATTTGATTTTATCGTCCTTGCTGATTTCCTCAAACCGCTGACACCACAGATCCACGAGTTTTGTGATATGGGGAACCGACAGCTGCGGCAGTGTCACCGTGTGTTCGGGAGAATACAAAATCACCTCGCACTTGCCGTAAGAGTCCGCCACCTTGTAAAAATCCGTGGCCACATCGTCCGGTGCAGGAGGATTCTGAGACAGGGCGGGAAAATCGTTGTCATATTTGAGCACGTCGAAATGCTCCGGCACTTTTCCGGAACCGGGGCAAAATGGGCACCAGTCCTTGGGCATTTGAGGACGGTTCTGCCGGTGAGACGCAATCATCACCCAGTCTTTTGTCAAAGGATGCCATCTTAATTCTGCCATTGTTTACTTCACCTCAAAATAATGTTTCATCGTCTTATTGACCGCATACAAGCTCCACGCCGCCCGCCTGGCGGATCGACAGGATGTGGCAGCTCCCCTGCCCGAATACGGATTCCATCGTCTGCTGAAAATTCTCAGTCATCTCAGCGGGCACAAAACACTGGATGGTGCCGCCGAATCCGCCTCCGTGTACCCGCCAGGCTCCCCTGCCCCGCAGCAGGTGATCCGCCAGGCAAAGCGCCACAGACATAGGCTGTTCCCGAACATTGGAAGCGCAGTATACGTTTTGCAGATACTGGTAGGAGGATTCTCCCGACTGGTTTACATAGTTGCAAAACGCCTGAAAATCTTTATGATTTAACGCCTTGACCATACCGTCCACCCGGTCATTTTCCTTTAGGAAATGCATGGCCCGCAGCGCAGCTCGATCACCAGCCTTCTCACGGATCTCGGGGAGCCTAGCAAGCAATTGCTCCAGAGTGGTCTCCCGCAGGTATTCACAGCCTAAAAGCTCCGCTACCTGCCGCATCTCCGCAGGAATGGCTGCGTACTCGTGGGTCAGATCGGCATGGTCGCCGCCCACGTCCACGATGCACAGGGTGCAGCCGCTTTTGGCAAAGTCGTAGTCGATCTCCTGAATAACCGGTTTTTTGGTGTCTTTAAAATCAATGGTGATAATGCCGCCGACGCTGGAGGCCATTTGATCCATCAAGCCGCTGGGCTTGCCGAAAAACATGTTTTCTGCAAACTGGGCGATCTGGGCAATTTTCACAGGAGACACGCTGCCTCCGTTGTACAGATGGCTTAAAATGGTGCCCAGCAGAACCTCAAATGCCGCGGAGGATGAAAGCCCCGAGCCTTTTAACACATTAGAAGTGGTGTAGGCGTTAAATCCGCCGATCCGAAGGCCCTCACCCTCAAATCCAGCGGCCACGCCGCGAATTAGCGAAGCGGAACGGTTGATTTCGTCCACGTCTTTAACCAGATAGGAGATGTCCACCATATCCTCTGGAAAGCCCTCCGACTTTACGTGCACCAACGTTCCCTCCTGGGGCGCCGCAACGGCGATTACATCCAGGTTGACGCTGGCCGCCACCACGCATCCATGGTTGTGGTCGGTATGGTTTCCGCCGATTTCAGTCCGTCCTGGTGCAGAAAACAGCCGAATGTTGTCCGAATCTCCGTACAGGGCGACAAACTCCCGGACAGCGCCGCTGTAACGCTCCCGCTGCTTTGCAATATTCTGCTGGCCGTACAACCGGGCAAACACGTCGTCAAACGCACCGTTTTCTAGAGAAGCAATCAGATTTTTGCTGTCCATATCCGCTCAATCTCCTATTCCATTCGATTTCAATTGACCCTAGAAGGATCTTCCTTTTAAGTTTACACGAACCGCATCCTCATTGCAACTTTCCTATCGTTCAATTTCATGGATTATTGTTGCATTTTTCCTGCCGTTTATTTATAATTAAAATGAAGAAAAAATGTGTGCTTATCCGGAGAGGAGGAGATCTGTTTGGATCAGCATACCTTTAAACATTCTTACAAAAATACCTTGCGGGAAAACCTCAGCCTAACGGTGTACAACACCGGCTTTCAAAAATGCGCAGAAGGCGATTCCTGGGGGCCTGCTGTACGGGATCATTATCTGATTCACTACGTCGCTTCTGGAAAGGGGCACTTTACCTGCTGTGACGTGCAGCACCATCCGGGACAGGGAGATTTGTTCTGTATTTTTCCCGGGCAGATCGCTTCATACACAGCGGACTCCCAGGAGCCTTGGGAGTATTTCTGGGTGGGATTTAACGGTACCGAAGCCAAACGGCTGATGGAACTTACCGGATTTTCCACGGAAAATCCGGTACTTCACTATAAAAAAGACGACCGGCTGAAAAAAAGGCTGCTGGATATCTATCGCCATCGGGGAAGCCAGCCCTTAAACGACTGCCAAATGGCGGGAAGCTTGTACTTGTTCTTAGGAGAGCTCATTCAGATGAGCGAATCGGCTCATCCGGCTGCCACCCGGCACTACGGAAGCTATCTGGAGCGGGGAATGCGGTTTATACAGTACAACTATGCCGACAGCATCAGTGTAGAAGATATTGCCTCCTACGTAGGGATCAGCCGCAGCCATCTGTATCGGATCTTTATAGAAAGCACCGGACTTTCCCCAAACGAATTTTTATCAAAATTTAGGATCAACGAAGCGTGCAGCCTGTTGCGCAAAGGCGAGCTTTCCGTTAATCAGGTGGCAAGTTCGGTCGGATATACCGATGCACTTTATTTTTCCCGGGTGTTCCGCAAAATAAAAGGCGTTTCCCCTTCCCAATATTTTGCAGTCTGTCAAAACCGGCAGGAAGATTCCAACCGCTAACATCTCTTTTGTGGTTGACACGGGCTTTACGAGTAACAAAGCCAAGACTGTGTTTTCTGATTGGTCCGTCACAAGTATCATAAATGCAAGCATTCTCTGATCCCATGACCGTTTGTATTGCCGAGCACAAGTAAGGCACTGAAAACTGTCCATTGCCGGCGGTTGTCTTAAAGAGGAGCAAAGCGGCGGACAATCAAAATCAATAAAAAACAGGTGCAAAACTGAAAGGAGTCAATCTCATGAATCTGGATCAATTGTTTGCTAAGCTCAACGAATTATGGCCCAAACTGCTGTTTGCAGTCTTGTTGGTTTTAGTAGGCTTTTTACTCTCGAAGCTTGTTTTGAAACTGGTGAAAAAAGGTCTGAAGCGCGGAAAACTAGACCCTACTTACCATGGTTTTTTTCTTTCTTTGATTAAAATTGCCCTGTATTCGGTTGTTCTGTTTATCGGCTTGACCACAGTAGGGGTTCCCGCCGCCTCGCTTGTAACGGTTTTTGGCGCGGTCGGCCTCGCCATCTCCCTGGCAGTGAAAGACAGCCTGGCCAATCTGGCGGGAGGATTTTTAGTGCTGTTTTCCCATCCCTTTGGTGTAGGAGATTATGTGGAACTGGAAGGCGTTTCAGGAACGGTGAAAAGCATTAATCTCTTGTACACGCGGCTGAACACGCCGGACAACAAGGGTGTATATATTCCAAACGGACAGGTGGCGAACGCCACGATTATCAATTCCTCCGCAGAGGAAAACCGCAGGCTGGACATGGTGTTTTCCATCGGATATGAGGACGATATTCCCACCGCCAAGGCGATTTTAGAGCGGGTAATTCAAAACGATCCCCTTGCGCTTACAGATCCGGCCCCAACTATCCGGGTGGGCGAACAGGCTGCCAGCTCCATCAACATCGACGTGAAGGTCTGGGTATTCAAAGATAATTATGGAGATCTTAAATATAATTTGAACGAACAGGTGAAAAACGAGTTTGACAAAGCGGGGATTACCATCCCCTATCCCCAATTGTCCGTGAGCGTTACCAAAGCCGAATAAGAAAAATAGCCACAACCCCCGGCTGGATGAAACGATCCAGCCGGGGGTTTGTTGATTCGGGGGTTTTCTGAAATTAAAATACAACTGTTGCAAAACCTGAAAAATATTTTGGCAAAGCCTGCGCAAACTAAACACGAAAGGAGATTTGCCCTATGTTTAAACATGAAAAACAACTGTTTCACCCTGTGGAAATTGAAAAGCCCAATCCTCAATATGCCGCACTGCTGCAGGAGCAGTTGGGAGGCGGAAACGGCGAGCTGAAAGCCGCTATGCAATACATGTCCCAGAGCTTTCGAATTAAAGATCCTGAAATCAAAGATTTATTTCTGGACATCGCTGCGGAAGAACTTGGCCACATGGAAATGGTTGCTCAGACCATCAACCTGCTGAATGGCCACGATGTGGATGCTCAAGCGGTGGCGGCAGGAGAAATTCAGTCTCATGTCATTCTTGGGCTGAATCCCGGCCTGATTAATGCATCTGGTTATTCCTGGACTGGCGACTACGTAACAGTTACCGGCGACCTGTGCGCAGATTTGCTGTCCAACATCGCGTCGGAACAGCGGGCCAAGGTTGTCTATGAATACCTGTATCGCCAAATCAACGATAAAAAAGTACGGGAAACCATTGATTTTCTTCTCAATCGAGAAGAAGCGCATAACGCATTATTCCGGGAAGCGTTTAATAAAGTGCAGGATACTGGCTCCAATCGGGATTTCGGCACAACCAAAGCTGCGAAAATGTATTTTAGCATGTCCAGCCCTTCTCCAAACTCCGATTTTCCAAACACCAATGTCACGCCCCCTTCCTTTCAGTGATAAAGCGAATGATTCAACCCCCGCCTCTCTAGCAAAGAGGCGGGGGTTGAATCATTTGGATATACATATTATTCCGCCAGCAGTTTTTCCACGCTGGCGAGCTTGACGCAAAGGCAGAACAATTCCATCGCAAGCTCCAGTTCTTCGTTGGGCGGGAAGGTGGGCGCCAGACGAATATTGGCGTCATGAGGATCTTTGCCGTAAGGATAACTGGCACCTGCGCCGGTAAGCACCACACCGGCCTCTTTGCAGAGCTGCACAGTGCGTTTTGCACAACCGTCCAGGGTGTACACCGACACAAAATATCCGCCTTTGGGCTCTTTCCAGGTGGCGGCCTCCAACGGTGCCAGCTCCCGGCTCAGATGATCCAGCACGATTTGGAATTTGGGAGCCAGGATCTCGGCGTGTTTTTTCATGTGGGCGCGAACGCCGTCGGCGTCTTTGAAAAACCGCATATGCCGGAGCTGATTGATCTTGTCGCCGCAGATGGTCTGGATTGCGAGCAGTTTTTTCAGATACTCCACATTGTTTTTGCTTGCACCTAAAGCGGCAATTCCCGCGCCGGGGAAGGTGATTTTCGACGTGGAGGCAAAGGTGAATACCATATCTTCCTTCCCGGTCTTTTTGCACTCCGCCATTAGGTTAAGCAGGGTATCGTGATCCTCAAACAGATGGTGAATGACATAGGCGTTGTCCCAAAAGATCCGGAAATCATTCGCTTTGGGCTCTAGGTTTGCAAACCGCCGGACCACCTGGTCGGAATAAGTAATGCCATCCGGATTGGAGTAAATCGGCACGCACCAAATTCCCTTGACGGCAGGGTCGTTGTTGACGTACTGTTCTACCATATCCATATCCGGGCCGTCGGGCAGCATGGGAACGGTAATCATCTCGATGCCGAACAGTTCACAGATGGCAAAGTGCCGGTCGTATCCGGGAGCAGGACACAAAAATTTGATCTTGCCACACTGGTTCCAGGGCTTTTCCGAGCCGTACACCCCAAACTGCATGGCGCGCTGTACCGTATCATACATCATGTTCAGGCTGGAGTTTCCGCCTACAATGATTTCATCCGGAGACATTTCCAGAATATCCGCAAACATCTGCTTGGCTTCCGGAATGCCGTCCAACAAACCGTAGTTGCGCACATCGGTTCCGTCCTGCGCGCGCATATCCCCGTCCGGCTTGAGGACATCCATCATCCCGTTGGAAAGATTCAGCTGTACCGCCCCGGGCTTTCCCCGGGACATATCAAGCTTTAGCCCACGCGCTTTAAAATCCTCGTACTGTTTGTCCAGCTGAGCTTTCATGGAAACAAGCTGCTGTTTCGAACATTCTTTTAAAGAAGCCATAACTACCTCCGACGCATCTGTGTATTTTCGTCTGATTCGGAAATTCATTGTTTCCTTTTTTCGACAGTATTATTATTGTACTATATGCCGGCTAATTTTGCAAGTGCAAAAACAGAATCCTGCAAATAAACAAAACCAAATTTTATTTCATTCTTTTCATAAAAGTTGGTCATTTTAGAAGATTTTGTTGGTAGGATTCTCATTATCCTATGCGCTGGTCCCCAATCGGGTTCCATAGAAAACAGGAAAAGCCACGCGTTCAAGCGTGGCTTTTCCTGTTTTCTATAAAAGCTCTCGATCATTAAAATTCCGCAGAGCCGGTCGTTCTGGGGAACGGCAGCACGTCCCGGATGTTGGACACGCCGGTGATATACATGATAAGCCGTTCAAAGCCCAAACCGAAGCCCGCATGCTTCGTCCCGCCGTAGCGGCGAAGATCCAGATACCAGGAATAGTCAGCCGGATCCAAAGAAAGCTCCGCCATACGCTTTTCCAGCATATCAAGCCGTTCCTCGCGCTGGCTTCCGCCGATGATCTCCCCTACGCCGGGAACCAGCAGGTCCACCGCTGCAACGGTTTTTCCATCGTCGTTCATGCGCATGTAAAAGGCTTTGATTTCCTTGGGATAGTCGGTGACAAACACAGGTTTTTTGTAGATCTGCTCGGTGAGATACCGCTCGTGCTCGGTCTGCAAATCGCAGCCCCAGGAAACCGGGTATTCAAATTGATCCTGATGCTGTTCCAGCAGCTTCACCGCCTCTGTGTAGGTCACATGCACAAAATCCGAGTGAATCAGATCGTTCAGCCGGTCGATCAGCCCTTTGTCATAGAAGTTGTTGAAAAATGCCATTTCATCCGGGCAGTGCTCTAACACATAAGAGAGCACGAACTTGATCATATCCCGGGCGAGATCCATATCGTCGTTTAAATCCGCAAAGGCGATTTCCGGTTCGATCATCCAGAACTCCGCTGCATGACGGGGCGTGTTGGAGTTTTCCGCCCGGAAGGTGGGGCCAAACGTGTACACCTTGCCAAAGGCCATGGCCATGCACTCCGCTTCCAGCTGGCCGGAGACCGTCAGACTGGTGGATTTTCCAAAAAAGTCTTTAGAAAAATCAATTTTACCGTCCTCGCTCCGGGGCGGGTTTTCGGGATCGAAGGTGGAAACCCGGAACATCTCCCCTGCGCCTTCGCAGTCGCTGGCAGTAATCAGCGGCGTATGGGCGTAAACAAATCCACGCTCGTTAAAGAACTTATGAATGGCATACGCCGCCACTGAACGAACCCGGAACACCGCGTTAAACGTGTTGGTCCTGGGCCGCAGATGGGCGATGGAGCGCAAAAACTCCAGGGAATGACGTTTCTTCTGAAGGGGATATTCCGGAGTGGATGCACCCTCCAACTCCACTGTCTGCGCATGAATTTCCAAGGGCTGTTTGGCTCCCGGTGTGGGAACGACTTTGCCGGTGATTACCAACGCGCTGCCTACGTTGTATTTCACGGCCTCTTTAAAGTTTGCAACGTTTGCTTGTTCCAGCACAATCTGGAGATTTTTAAAACAGCTCCCGTCGTTTAATTCAATAAATCCCAACGCTTTGGAGTCCCGAATGGTCTTGACCCATCCGCACACGGTTACCTGCTGTTCTGCATAACGCTCCGCGTCTGCAAACAGCGCCGCAATTTCCAGTCTTTTCATATTGTCCTCCCGCTCAATCGGCTGCACGGGCGATGACTTGCGCCTGTGTTTTGCCGATTTTATAAAAACTATTAAAATATAGTATACTCCAATTTTTGTCAGATAACAAGATATGTTTTATGTGTTTTTCAATCTCTTGCCTAAGTGACCATCCACAGCATGAAAAAAAGCCGTTTCCGACAAAACGAAAACGGCTTTTTAAAATTACAGTCTCAAATTAGAAGCTGATATCGTACGCCACCTGATATAGATCCTCGTCGATGGATTTCTTCATGCTGAGAGCTTCCTGAATATCGAAGTCCACAATCTTGCTTTTCTGCATAGCGACAACCCGGTTGCCAGTTCCATTTGAAAGCAGGTCCACCGCATAGTGGCCCATCTGGCTTGCAACCACCCGGTCGCGGACAGTGGGGTTTCCTCCACGCTGTACGTGGCCCAGAATGGTGGCACGAGACTCAATCCCGGTTTTGCTTTCGATGTAATTGGCAATCTCGGTCACATTGCCGATACCCTCGGCCACCATGATGATAAAATGGTGCTTGCCGCTCATCTGCGTGACCTTCATCTTTTCCACAATGTTGTCCAGATCGTACTGTTTTTCGGGCATGAGGATATAGGTTGCGCCGCAGGCGATACCCGCGTTGAGAGCGATATGCCCTGCGTGACGGCCCATAACCTCCACCACGCTGCAGCGGTCGTGAGACTGTGCAGTGTCGCGAAGTTTGTCGACCATCTCCACCGCGGTATTCATAGCGGTGTCATAACCGATGGTGTACTCAGTGCAGGCGATGTCGTTGTCAATGGTTCCGGGAATTCCAACGCAGGGCACACCCCGGGCGGACAGATCCGCAGCACCCCGGAAGGAGCCGTCACCGCCGACAACCACCAGGCCGTTGATGCCGGTTTCTTCACAGGTCTTTTTGGCTTTTAGAATTCCTTCTTCATAGCGGAATTCAGGGCACCGGGCGGTGTACAGGACCGTGCCACCACGCTGAATGATATCCGACACGCTGCGCATATCCATTTCCACCATATCCCCGTGAATCAAGCCGTTATAACCGCGGCGAATGCCAATCACCTTGATTCCCTTTTTCAAGGCGGAACGCACAACCGAACGAACAGCCGCGTTCATCCCGGGAGCGTCGCCTCCACTTGTCAATACGCCGATCGTCTTTACATCCATGGTTAAAAGCCTCCTACAAACTTCTATATTGTTACAGGAATTTCAAAACAAATCCAATCCTTATTCTACTAGTTCTGAAAATCGTTGTCAATATCTCCGGGCGGAATTTGACTAAGATTTAACAAGAACGTTGGGCTCACCCATTAAAATCCTCAGTTCATCCAACAATGGCTGAGAAATCTGCACCTTGATCTGGCGGGGACAACCGGTCAGCTTATTCTCTTTTTCAAAAAACAGACGCACTGGCTGTTTCCCCGGACAGACTTCTAAAATCTTCAGCACCTGCCCCAGCCGGCTGTCCGACATGCTTTTCAGCTTAATGTACAGCTTGTCCTCTTTGCCGGATTCCGGCTTTTGACTTGTTTCTGAACGCTGGGGGATGGAGCTGGTTTGGACCAGGCTGGCGGAGGAAAAATTTTCTGCCGCGATCAGACGGCTGCATAAAATCTTTGGCCTTTTTCCGTCGTCCAAAGAAATGGTTCCCTGGGCCGCAAAGATGTTGCCCTCGTCCAACTCCAGGGAATGTTCCGCGTATACGTTTGGGAACACTACAAGCTCCACTGTGCCGGTCATGTCCTCCATGGTCACAAACGCCATCGTCTGACCATTTTTGGTGGTGATGAGCTTTTTAGACTGCACCAGACATAAAATCCCGATATTTTCCCTGTCCCGGAACCGGGGGTCCCCTTCCTCCACGCCGTCGTAGAGCTGCTGGACGGTGGACAAATGATACTTGTCCGTCACCCACTGGTAGCGGCTCAATGGATGGCCGGACACATACAAGCCGGTGGTCTCTTTTTCCATCTCCATCAGCTGGCGGTCGGAGAACTCCTCCATGGCTGTAACAGACATATCCGGCGCGGGAGACGCGTCGGAGGAAAACAGGTTCATCTGCCCTTCCACGTTGTTGCGGCTGGCGGAATCAATGTTATCCAGCAGCCGCTCGTAGCTTGTGAGCATCTCCCGCCGGTTGTTGCCCAGATGGTCCATAGCTCCGCATTTAATCAGGTTTTCCAGGGTACGTTTGTTGAGCTCCCGCCCGTGCATCCGCTTGCAGAAATCGTACAGACTTACAAAGGGGCCGTTTTTCTCCCGTTCTTCCAACACGCCGGTGAGGAATCCCCGGCCGATATTTTTGACCGCCAGCAGGCCGAACCGGATTCCGCTGCCGCTGACCGTAAAGCCCATACCGCTTTCGTTGATGCTGGGAGGCTTCATCCCGATTCCCAGCTTTGCGCACTCCTCGATGTTGCCGATGAGCTTATCCGTGTTGTCCATAATGCTTGTAAGCCACGCGCACATGTACTCCTTGGTGTAGTGGCATTTTAAAAATGCCGTCTGATACGCCACCACCGCATACGCCGCAGCATGGGATTTGTTAAAGGCGTAGGAGGCAAAGGAGGACATCTCATCAAAAATGGCGTTGGCGGTCTTTTCGTCCACCCCGTTTGCCACAGCGCCTACGCACTCCACGCTGCCGTCGTCGTTCACTTTTCCATGGATAAAATTCTGGCGTTCCTGCTCCATTACGTCGTGCTTTTTCTTGCTCATGGCCCGGCGGACCAGATCCGCCCGGCCATAGGAATAGCCCGCCAGCTCCCGGCAGATCTGCATGACCTGCTCCTGATAGACGATGCAGCCGTAGGTCACGTCCAAAATAGGCTTTAATAAGGGATGCTTGTAGGTGACAAGCTCCGGGTGGTGGCGGTTTTTGATATACTGAGGAATGGACTCCATCGGTCCCGGGCGGTACAGAGAGATCACGGCGATTAAATCCTCAATGCAGTTGGGCTTTAACTGGCCCAACACCCGTTTCATTCCCGGCGACTCCATCTGGAACACCGCCTGGGAGTTCCCGGCGGACAGCATGTCAAACACCGCCTTGTCCTCGGTGTCGATGTTATGGATATCAAAGTCTGGAGTATGGGTTTTTATCATATCCTCGCAGTCCCGGATCACGGTCAGGTTGCGCAGTCCCAGAAAATCCATTTTTAACAGTCCCAGTTCCTCCAAGGTAGTCATGGTAAACTGGGTGACAATGGCGTCGTCGGTTTTCTGAACCGGTACATAGTCGCTCACTTTTTCCCGGGTAATAACCACTCCTGCCGCATGCATGGAGGCATGCCGGGGCATCCCCTCCAGCTTTTGTGCGGTGTCGATGAGCTCTTTGACCGAAGAATCGCTGTCGTATAGTTCTCTGAGCTCCTTTTGCTCCCGCAGGGCCTGTTCAATGGTGATGTGAAGCGTCGTCGGAATCAGCTTGGCCACCCGGTCCACGTTCTGGTATGGGAGCCCCATGGCCCGTCCCACATCCCGGATTGCCGCCCTTGCCGCCATGGTTCCAAAGGTGATAATCTGGGCCACATGGTCGCTGCCGTACTTGCGAACCACATAGTCGATGACCTCCTGCCGGCGTTCGTTGCAGAAATCTACGTCGAAGTCGGGCATGCTCACCCGCTCTGGATTCAAAAACCGCTCAAACAAGAGGTTGTACTTCATGGGGTCAATGTCGGTGATGCCCACGCAGTAGGCCGCGATGCTCCCCGCGCCGGAACCGCGCCCCGGGCCCACCGGCACACCGGTTTCCTTGGCGTAGTGGATAAAATCATAGACAATCAGATAATAGTCCACATACCCCATTTTGATAATGACCGAGAGCTCGTACTCCAGCCGGTCGATTTTATCCTGACCGGGGTTTTCCCCATATCGCTTGACAAGCCCCTCTCGACACAGGGAGACAAAATACTCGGTGTTGTCCCTGCCGTCGGGAGCGGTATAATACGGAAGCTTGGTCACCCCAAACTCGAATTCCAGGTTGCACTGCTGTGCGATTTTCAGGGTGTTTTCCAAAGCCCCCTCGTATACGCCGAACAGGGAGGCCATTTCTTCCCGGGATTTGATGTAAAACTCATCGGTGGGAAATTCCAGCGATCCTTCCCCCACCACGGTATTGGTCTGAATGGCGGTGAGCACCCGCTGCATGTTGGCGTCTTCCCGCCGGATGTAGTGGGCGTCGTTGGTGGCCACTAGGCCGATATCCAATTCCTGCGCCAGACGGACTAAGCCGGGTAGGACTTCCTTTTGCTCCTCGATGCCGTGATCCTGAAGCTCAATGTAATAGTTCTCTTTTCCAAACAGATCCCGATAAAATAAAGCGGTCTGCCTAGCCTGCTCATAATCGTTTTGCCTTAGCTGGCGGGGAAGCTCCCCCGCCAGGCAGGCGGACAGGCAGATTAGCCCTTCGTGATGGTCTTTGAGCAGGTCGTGGTCGATCCGGGGCTTGTTATAGAATCCCTCGATGTATCCCTTGGAGACCATCTCAATCAGATTTTGATAGCCGGTCTCGTTTTTACAAAGCAGGATTAGATGGTAAGGAGAGGTGTCCAGCTTGTGCACCTTGTCAAACCGGGTGCGGGGCGCCACGTAGACCTCACAGCCGATAATAGGCTTTATCCCCTGCTTTTTGCATTCCTTATAAAAATCGATCACGCCGTACATGTTGCCGTGATCGGTGATGGCGACGGCGGGCTGCCCAAGCTCTTTGACCCGCTGAATCAAAGGCTTAATCCGGCAGGCGCCGTCCAGCAAGCTGTATTCGCTGTGGACGTGCAGATGCACAAACTCTTCCAAAAGGCTCCTCCTTTCCCCAGACGGTTGACTGGTTTACTCCATAGACGGCGGCTCGTACCCCGCGTCCCGAAGCTCCTGCGCGATGCGGGACAGCCGCTTTAACCGGTGGTTGACCCCGCTGCGGCTCAACGGCTCGGACAGTTGGGCGCAGAGCTCCCGCAGGGAGAGGTCGGGGTTTTCCAGCCTCAACTGGGCCAGCTCCTGTAAATCCTCCGGCAGCCAGGAAAATCCCTTGGCCGTCTGGATCAGCTGGATGTCGCTGATCTGCTCCTGGGCGGCCGCCACCGTCTTTTCAATGTTGGCGGTCTCGCAGTTGGTGACCCGATTCACCTTGTTGCGCACGTCCTTCATAATCTTGACGTTCATCAGCTCCAGCGAGCTCTGAGTGGCTCCCATCAGGGTGAGCATGTCCTCAATGTGCTCGCTTTCTTTTAAATACAGCACATAGCTCCCCTTACGGGTGGTGGAGCGGATGGGAATTCCGCAGCCGGTGATGAACGCCTGCAAATCCTCGCTTAAATGGAAGTAGGGCACCACAAATTCCAGGTGATATTCCTTTTCCGGGTTGATGACCGATCCGCACACCATAAACGCCCCGCGCAAAAACGCCGCCTTACAGCAGTCGTTGCGCATGTTTTCTTCCACCAGGCGCACGGCGGCCTGCTCTTTCTCATGGCCAAACTTCCGGCGGATGACCGCGCTGTCCCGCTCGTCCTCCACCGTGGCCACATACAGCCGGCTGCCCCGGCGCCGCTCCGACGGAAGATAGGAGATGGTGACGATGGCTCCCGTCAGATCGATAATGTTGTAGGCATAGCGGTCCACCACCGCCTTGTGCTCGGTCTGAATGGAGATCTGCCGGGCGGAAAATCCCCGGCTGAACAGCAACATCCCATAGGTCTGGGCAAACTTGCAGTGGGGACAGGCGGGCTCCGCCTCGGATAGCTCTTTTTTTACCTGTCCGGCAAAGGAAACCCTCTGTTCCACGCTTGCTCCCGCCTTTCCCATTTCATCAATGCTTTAAAATATCCCGGTGATTGACTGTGACCTTATTGCCCTTTTCGCTTAAGTATTTATAGAGATTTTCCGCAAAGGTGACACTGCGGTGCTTGCCGCCGGTACATCCCACCGCTACCACCAGCTGGCTCTTTCCCTCATCCAGATACAGGGGGATCAAAAAGTCCAGCATTTCCTGAATCATGGACAAAAGCTTCTGGCTTTGAGGCCATTCCATGACATACTCCCGCACCTCGGCGTCCAGTCCAGTTTTGGGCTTTAGATCGTCCACATAAAAGGGATTGGGCAGACAGCGCACATCGAACACCAGGTCCGCTTCCACCGCCGGGCCGTATTTAAAGCCGAAGGACATGCAGTTAATCAGCATGCTGTTGGAGATGTTGTCCAGGAAAATGTTGCAGATGCGTTCTTTTAACTGGGCGGAGGACAATAGCGAGGTGTCAATGATATAGTCTGCGCGCTCCCGGGCGGGCTTTAAAAGCATCCGCTCGGTTTTAATGGCGTTTTCAATGGAGCCGTCCAGCATGTCCAGCAGCGGGTGCCGCCGCCGGGTCTCTTTGTACCGGCTCATGAGTACCGCGTCGGAGGCGTCCAAAAACAAAAGCTTGTAGTTAAAGTTCTGCTCCTTTAAAGTATCCAGCTCGTCGAACAGCCCCTGGAACAGTTCCCCGCCCCGGATATCGGTGACAATGGCCACCCGCTCGATCTTCCCGTCGCTTTGCATACAGATTTCCGCAAACTTGGAGATCAGCGTGGTGGGCATGTTGTCCACGCAGTAAAAACCGATATCCTCCAGCGCGTCGATGGCCCTGGATTTTCCAGCTCCCGACAGTCCTGTGATAATGACAAAATCCATACTTGCGGCTCCTTTTTCTTCCTGTGTTTCTTGCTGTATCTTCTGTACGAAAACGGTGGTTACGACAGAATTTTCACTTCGCATTCCAGCTGGTAGCCGGTTTTCTCAAAGACGATTGTTTGAATCTGACCGATGAGCTCCAGAACGTCGCGGCAGGTGGCGTTTCCCGCGTTGATGACAAACCCACAGTGCTTTTCGCTGACCATGGCCCCGCCTACCCGAAGCCCCCGCAGACCGCACTGGTCAATCAGCGCGGAGGCGTAATTCCCCTGGGGGCGCTTGAAGGTGCTGCCCGCGCTGGGGAATTCCAGCGGCTGCTTTGCATGACGGCGGGCCATTAATTCGTCCATCCGCGCGCGGATCTGTTTTTTTTCTCCGGGTTTTAGCGCAAGCTCCACCTGGGTGATGCAAAAGTCCTTCCCGGAATAGGCGCTGTGCCGGTAGCTCAGGTCCAGCTCCCCGGACGAAAATCCTCCCGGATTCCCCTGAGCGTCCAAATGCCGGCAGGCGGTCAAAACGTTTTTCATCTCCCCGTCGTAGGCGCCGGCATTCATGTACGCCGCGCCTCCCACCGAGCCGGGGATACCCCAGGCGAACTCCAGCCCTGTTAAGCCATGGGAATACGCGGTGTAGCAAACCTTGGCCAGCGGCGCTCCCGCCTGGCAGAGCATCACGCCGTCCTCCCGGACGGTGACATCGGAAAAATGATGGTCCAGCTTGATGACAAGGCCGTCATATCCGTCGTCAGACACCAGCAGATTAGAGCCCTTCCCCAAAATCACAAAGGGAATGCGCTCGCGGCCGCACGCCTTTATCAGCGCGGAGATCTGACTCTCCTGAGACGGTGTTGCCAGCACCGGACAGGGGCCGCCGATATGAAACGACGTGTGGGCGCTTAAGGGTTCCTCTTCCCGGTAGGCGCAACCCAAATCCCTGAGCGTCCCTTTAATCACCGACCAATCCGCCATGTCTGTTTTCCTTCCTCTCTAAAGCGAGTTGTTCGCTTGTTCGTTCTTAAAATCTATGCCGCGCTTTTCTTTAATATACCCAAAAAAGCGGTCTGCATCGGCGTTTAACACCAGCCGCTCGGGAAACCCTATTTCCTCGAGCATCCGCAGGGTATGGGGAAACTTCCCTATATGGACGCTGAAATGAGAATCCGAGTTGATTACTACCGGAACCTCCCACTTTTTGCAGAGTTTCGCGATCTCCACACAGTTGCGCTGGGAAGCCTGACGAACCCGCAGGCTCCCTTCGTTAAGCTCCACAAGCTTTCCGCATTCTTTAAAGACCTTGAGTACCGTTTCATAGTCGTACAAAAACGCCTGCGTTCCGCTGTGGCCGATCACATCCACATAAGGATTTTGCGCCACCCCCAAGTAGGCGCTGGTATGATCCTCCATCCGGCCGGGCTTTAAGACCGGCGCGTGCATGCTGGCCACCACCCAATCCATCTGAGACAGACGGACGTTGTCTAGATCAAGACCGCCCTGATAGTCGGAGATATTGGCTTCCACTCCTCTTAACACACACACACCGTCCAGAATCCGGGGAATCTGGCGCAGGTTGTCAAAGTGCCAGATGTGGGGCGCGTCGGGCATGGCACAGCCATGGTCGGTCATCCCCAAAGCCAAAAGCCCCGCCTGTTTTGCCGCCGCAATATTCTCCAGCAGCGTGCTGTAAGCGTGGGTGGACGCGATGGTATGGGTGTGGGTGTCCGCTATGATGTTCATGAAAAAATCGCTGTTCCTTTCCGTATTGAATCGTTGATCTATGGTTTAATACAGATCCCAGTTTTTGACGTCGTTTGCCGGACTGTCCGGAAAGTCATCGCCCATTCCCAGTTTGGTCAGAAGCTCCTGCGCAGCGTTGTAACCCATCTTTTTCTGCCGGTTGTTCATGGCTGCAACCTCCAGAATAATGGCCAGGTTTCGGCCGGGCTTGACCGGAACCGTCACTGAAGGAACCTTATTTCCCAAAATCTCGGTGTATTCGTTTTCCATTCCCATGCGGTCGTATACCTTTTTGGGATCCCAGATTTCCAATTGGATGACCATGTCGATCTTTTCCGTCACCTTGACGGAGCCCATGCCGAACAACCGCCGGGCGTTGATGATTCCAATGCCCCGAAGCTCCAGAAAGTGGCGGATGTTTTCCGGAGAAGATCCCACCAGCGTTCGGCTGGACACCCGGCGGATTTCCACCGCGTCGTCCGCCACAAGGCGGTGGCCCCGCTTGACAAGCTCGATGGCTGTTTCGCTTTTTCCCACGCCGCTTTCGCCCAGGATCAAAAGGCCTTCGCCGTAGACCTCAATCAAAACTCCGTGCCGGGTCAGACGGGGGGCTAGCTCTACGTTCAAATAAGAAATGACTCCTGACATGAAATTGGAGGTCGCGTCAGCCGTGCGCAGCAACGGAACGGAATACCGTTCTGCAATTTCGGTCATTTCGGGAAAAATCTCCTGTCCACGGGTGACGATGACGCAGGGAATCTTTGCGCTGAAAAAATCCTCCAGCCGGCGGCGGCGGGTGGCTTCATCCACCGAGGAAAGATAGGCAAATTCCATTTTGCCGGTCACTTGGATCCGTTGGGGATCAAAGTACTCGTAGAACCCCGACAAATGAAGGCCGGGACGATTGACCTCCGTAGTGGAGATCATAATATTTTTGTCATTTTCAGGCAGATAAATCGGCTCCAGGTTAAATTCCTGAATCAGTTTGTTTAAGCTGACTTCATACTTTCCCGGCATGGGTAAGCCCTCCTCAATGGTTTGATTTCCCGCATTGGGCAAACAGGGGATTCCCGCCCTCTGTCTGCATATGTTTAAATCAATTATACATGATTTTAGTCTACAGTTCAACAAGACAAACAAAAGTTTTTCAGGGTTCACAGACTGTAAAATTCCAGTAGAAAAAATGGCTGTTGCAACGACGTTTTTCTCATTCTTTACATCTTTATGACTTTTTAAGCATTCGCCTTTCTTTTTTTATGAAACATGATATAATATGAATGATCTGTTAAATAAAATAGATTGAACGTATGCTATATGATGGATTTATCAATTTTGTAAATCGGAGAGAATCGATATGAAAATCGCAATTTTCACAGAAACCTATCTTCCCTATATCAATGGCGTCGTCACACATGTAAAGGCGTTAAAAGACGGATTGGAAAAACTGGGGAATCAGGTGCTGATCGTCACTGCCGACGTGGACGCCAAACATCATTACACAAAAGAAGGCATTCTTCACTGCCCTGCAAAATACTCCAAAAAGTTTTATGGATACGGCCTCGCCGCGCCTTTGAGCTCCAACCGGCTGCGACTGCTGCGGGAATTCGACCCGGACGTGATCCATATTCATCAGGAATTCGGAATCGGATTTTCCGGAATGATCGCCGCGCGAAAACTCAATAAACCTCTGGTGTATACCCTGCACACTATGTACGATGACTATCTCTATTATGTGGCGCCCCGTCCGTTTATCCCGTTAATGAAGCGGATTTCTCACCGGTACGCTCATTTTTTGGCCACCAAATCCGCCGCGCTGACTGGTCCCTCTAAAAAAGTGGAGGAATTTTTTCGGGAATGCGGCATCGACAAGGACGTCAACGTGGTTCCCAACCCGGTGGAGCTGGATATGTTTGACCCGGAGAAAGTTTCTGCTGAGCAAAAACACGCCTTCCGGGAAAAATTTGGCATCGCAGAAGATGAAATGCTCGCCTGCTTCTGCGGCCGTCTAGGCAAGGAAAAAAGCGTGGATGTACTTCTTAATTACTGGGCTGAGACCTACCGCCCCGAGGACAATATGAAGCTTTTCATCATCGGTGAAGGGCCTGCCAAGGACGACCTGATGGATCAGGCGAACAGTCTGAATATAAAAGACAGCGTTGTCTTTGCCGGCAAAGTCATGCACCCGGATCTTCCTCCCTACTACGCCTGCTGCGACTGCTATGTGACGGCTTCCCTGTCGGACACCAACTCCATTTCTATGCTAGAAGGCATGGCCATGGGGCTTCCCGTTCTGCAGTTGTATGATGAGCTCAACAAGGATCAGGTGGTGGAAGGCGTGAACGGCTTTGTGTTTACCGATGCGGAGTCCCTTCATGAAAAGCTTTTAAAAATCCGGGATATGCCCCAAGCAGAAATGGATTCCCTGCGGGCTTCCGTCCGGGAATCGGTAAAAAAATCCGGTGCGGAAACACTGGCCCGCCATCTGCTTTCCATTTATAAAAAAAGCCTTCGGGATTTTGATCCGCAGTCTAAGCCCCGAAAAACCGGAAAAGTTTATCGACGAAAGATCTCAGAATAACAGCGTTTTTCAAACAACCCCGAAAGCCTTGAGCTTTCGGGATTGTCTATTTATTATCGAATTGATGAACCCTGTCCACGTATGCAAAACAGCCTCCTGCTAAATGCAGGAGGCTGTTTGCTTCTTTTTCAGAACCGGCTGTCATGCAGCCAACTCATCCACGTTTATTTTACATTCTTGCGTTTTTTGGAAACAAGGAACGCACCTGCGCTGGCCACAATCAGCAATGCTGCCGCGCCCAGAGCGATGTCCGACGTAATGGGATTGCTCCCGGTTCCATTGTTTTCACCATCAGAAGGAGCTTTCACCAATGCGGCAATGGCCGCCTTCAGTTCTTGTTCCATCTGATCCACCTGGGACTGTACAGCATCGGTGCCCGCAAACATCGCGCGCGCTTCGCTGAGTTTTTCCTGAAGGTTCGCCCAGGAATCCGCAGTGTAATCGCTCTCCAGTTTCTCGGACGCCGCGTCGATCACGGCTTTCAGCGCGTCTTTGTCCGGGGACAGCGCGTTGATGGTTTCGGTGAGCTTAATCATAGCCGCGTCAATCTCAGACTGTACTGAAGCTTCTTTTTCATTTACCTCTTTGGCCGCCTTCAGGGCATCCTGCATGGCGTTCCAAGTGGTCGCACTGTAATCCTCCTGCTTTTTGCCGGCCGCTTTTTCGATGGCCGCCTGAAGCTCGCTCTTGTCGATCCCCAGTTCTTTCACCGCGCGGTCAAGGGCTTCCACAGCAGCGTTGATTTCGGACTGTTTTGCGTTGGAGGAAGCATCCAGTTCCTTCGCGCGATCCAGCGCCGTTTTCAGCGCGTTCCAGCTAGATTTGGAGTAGTCGGATTCTTTCTTCGCCGACGCAGCCTCAATTGAAGCTTTCAGCGCCGTTTTATCGGTGGTCAATTTCCCTATGGCGTCGTTGAGATCGTTCAGCGCCGCGTCGATTCCGGACTGCTTGATTTCACTGTCGGCATAGGCTTTTCTCGCTTCTTCCAGGACTTTTTGCATCGCGTCCCAGCTGGCGGGAGAATAATCGGTTTGAGCCAAAGCGTTTGCTTTTACAATAGCGGCTTCCAAATCCGATTTATCGGTGGTCAATTTTTTCTCAGCGTCCAAAAGATCCTTGGCCGCCTGATCCACTGCGGACTGTTTGGCATTTTTGTCGTTATAAAGAGCGTTGGCGTTGTCGAGAGCCTTCTTATAAGCTTCCCAGCTAGCTTTGGAGTAATCGGATTCCACTTTTTCTGTTTCGCCCACTTTGTCAATGGCGTCTTTCAGGGCTGTTTTATCCACAGTCAACGCCTGAATCGCCGCGTTGAGCTCCTGAGCGGCGGCATCGACCGCGGATTGTTTCGAGGAAGCATCCCGATAAACCGTCTCTGCCTTGGTCAGTTTTTCCTGCATGGCGCTCCAGCTAGCGGGAGAATAATCCGACTCGGTTTTCGATTTTGCCAAGTCAATCGCCGCTTTCAGAGCGGTTTTATCCGCGCTGAGATTTGCAAGCGCTTGTTTCAGAGCCGCGGTAGCGTCGTCCACCTGAATCTGGGTGGCCTCGATCCCATTGACGCGCTTAGCCTCGGTCAGCGCGTCCTGGAGGGCTTTCCAGGTCGTGGCAGAGTAATCTTTTTCGTCCAGGCTCTTCAGCGCGTCTTCCACCTGTTGAATGGCCTGCTCAAGCTCGGTTTTCACTGTATCCACAGGGGTTCCATACACTTCAAAGTCCTGGATGCGGGCAACGCCGTCCGCACCGGGATTGGTGATATACACCCGCACAAAACGCGCGGTAGCGGTAGCATCGCGGTAAACAATGTCCTCGGTGTTTCCAGTGACAGTGTCGATATCTTTCCAGGTCACACCGTCAATACTTGCCTGAATCTTATAGTCCTTGGTATTCAGATTGTTTGCATAGTAACCGGTCTCAGCATTTTTCAGCACATAACGGCTGATGTTAAACCGTTTGCCCAGATCGACGGTCAGCCATTTGTCGCCGTCGGCGGAGGATTTCCAGCCGTTGGCGGGAGCAAAGGTGCCATCCACCGCTTTGGCTGCGTCGTATCCGTCATCCGAACCAGAAGCCGAAGCATCGGCCTGCAGCGCTGCGTTGATGGGCTTGCCGTTAAACTCGTTGACCAGCATGTTCAGATGGTCTAAGCGGACAAATTCAATCTTGCCAGGATATTCTTCCTGCAGCTTGTTCATCGAGTTCATAAACTCTGTGGGGCTGATATCGCCGCTCCACGCGGAGAACTGCATGGCAATAAAACGAGGATCATCCTTAGAAGGATCAAAATTTTTCGCGCTGTTGGCAATGCTCTTATAGGTGGAGCTATCCTCTTTGAAGCTGTCCATATAGTTGGCTTCATTTCCGTAGCGCGTATCCAGTCCCATTCCCTTGTTGCCGGAGCCGCCGCCCAAATACATGATTGCGGCGTCGCTGTCGGTATAGCTCAGGGTTCTGAAATCGCTGCCGTTGCGCTCCATCACCGTCATACCCTGCAGGGCGGGGAAAGTACTGGTAAAGGCGTTTGCCTGTTGAGCGGTAATCGTGCGCCAGATGGTCAGAGTGTTCATATTCGAGCGCTCAAAGTACGAGTTGGTCAACGCGCCGTAATTCTTGGCGAACGCCTCAGTGGGCCAGTGGGTGGACAGGCTTCCCAGCAAATTGTTCAGCCCTCCTAAATCGCCTACATCGCTTTTGGGCTGCCACCAGTTCGAGGCGCGTGTGTACCCGATTCCACTGGGGCCGCACACCAGGTTGTCGTTGGGAGTAGCTGTTTTATAGTAATACTCCAGCATCTGAGGTGCCGCATCCAGCAGCGCAGGCGTGATGGTCCAGGTAATGGGAACCTGACCGCGGTTGCGGTCGCCCCACAGGCGGCCGGTACGCATCGCGTGCTCATTGTATGCAATGTTGTCTCCGTCGCTGACGATGACAGAGACATAAATTTTGTTTTCCAGTTCAGGTTTTTCAGGCGTTTCAGGAGGATTGACCTCTTTGGAAAGGCCGGAGTACACCGAGTAGTTTTCAAAGTTGTCAGAGGGAACGGTTGGCCATCCCTGCTCCGTAGCCCAGCGGATGCCGCGCTCCTCGCTGGGCCACCAGCCCATGAAGTACGCGTTTCCGGTGGAATCCGCTTTATCGAAATCCAGGTTCTGGGGAGTAAATTTTTTGAGAAGCTCACGCTCTTTACGCTCGTTTTCGTCCAGTTTGTCATCCGCAAGGCCCGTTCTGCCGGGATCCAGCCAAATGACCGGAGCTTTCATAGCGGTAGCCACATCCCGGGCCGCTACGTGTCCGTTATCACCGATTGCCCCAGCGTCGTTGCCAGGATTGAGTCCGACCACCAGTCGGGGATTATAAGAGGGATTCCCCTTGGTGTTTCCGGGATGATAATTTTCATATAACCAGTTGTAAATGTCCAGTTTCGAAGTCGCACTGGCGGGAATCGCCGTGCGCAGGTCAAGTTTGACCTTTAACCCGCTCTGGCTTTCATAGCGTTCCGCCATCGTGGGCGAAACCACAATACAATCATAAATACCCGCCAGAGTAGTAGCCACGTTGATGGTATCCATCCGGGATGCATCGTAAATGATCGTTCCCTTCAGTTCATCTTTATACTTTTTCACCAAACCGTCCAAGTCGTTGGTCTGGCTAAGCTTTAACCCCTGGGCATTGGGCCAGGTGGTCTGATTTCCCTCTTCTGAGCTGTTGAGCACCAGAATTCTAGGTTGTTTTCGGTTGATAATCCCCTGTAACGTCGTCGCAATAACCCGCGTGTCGTAGGACTGCGTGTTGATCCTGACCGCGTCCAACGTTGCCGCCGGAGTGCCAAAGGTGGGCAAAGCCTGATCGGCCGGCCAAGAGACTTGAGAGGTTTCTTCTGCTTTTGTGGTGGGAGCTGCCGTTGCCACGTTCGCCAGCATGGACGTGTTGGCAACCAGGAACACCACTGCCATGAGTGCACCTACAATTCGTTTCATGTTGTTCGTTCCTTTCTATTTATTGAGCAACAGTAATATGGCTAACTTAGTACAAGTATGACATATAATGTTTATAAAATCAAGATAATTTATTTCTTTTTCATAAAATTGGTGCAACATATACAAGTTTAATTGCACTTTTTATCTATTTCAAAAGCTGCCCCGTTTTTCTAAACTATTTTTATAGACAGATTTCTACCGGATTCGCGATCCGCATGGAGCTAGGCGTCACCTCGCAGTCATACGCCAGCAGCGTCACACCCGCTTTCGCCGCTTGGCGAAGCGCTTGCCCAAAAGCTGGATCCGTACCATCGTTTGGCGTAAAATATGCGGCTCCTTTCATTTGAATGACAAATAGAACATAGGCTTCCAAGCCGTCCTCTACACACTGGATGAGTTCCCGCAGATGCTTTGTTCCCCGGCTTGTGGGCGCGTCCGGAAAGAGGACGGCGCCATTTTGCTCCAGTGTTACGCCTTTGACTTCTACAAAACCTCTTTTCCTGTCTCCTTCCACATAAAAGTCCAGACGGGAACCGCCGTACGGACACTCCGGCTTCAAGGTGGAAACCTCGGAATAAAGCCCGCCGGAGGAAAGCCACTCTCCCGCCGCTTTGTTGGGCGCCTGCGAGTCCATGTTGATTAGCCGTCCATTTTTAACGACCGCAATCAGATCATACGCTGTTTTGCGAGCCGGATGAACGCTGTGTTCCAAAAACACCTGTGTTCCCGGAACCAGCAGCTCCCGGCAGCGGCCGGTGTTTTTTACATGGCAGATCTGGGGCGCTCCATCAATTTCCACCAAGGCGATAAAGCGGTTGGGGCGTTCCAGAAAAACGCCCTGCACAATGGTTTGATAGTGCATAAAACATCCAATCCCTTTCTACGTATGGGAAAATTTTGAACAAAAAATTCGATCACTTATGAACCCCATTATAACATTGCGGGAATTTTTCAGCAATCAAATTGCAATCCTATTAAAAAAGCAGTATAATAACTCTCATATCAATTCCAGACAAGCTTTCCGGCGTCTGGACAAGGGAGTTGGAACAATGTCCGTAGAAGCGGTTCGAGACTATTTACAGTCGTTTGATTTAGACAGTCAAATTCTCACGCTGGATCAGTCCAGCGCCACGGTGGAGCTCGCGTCCAAAGCGCTGGGCGTTATTCCCGCCCAGATTGCCAAGACACTCTCCTTTCAAGCGGCCCAGGGCTGTCTGTTGGTGGTCACGGCCGGAGACCGTAAAATTGACAACGCAAAATTTAAAAGCGCGTTTGGGTGCAAGGCAAAAATGCTCAGCCCCGATCAGGTGTTGGAATTGACCGGCCATCCGGTAGGCGGCGTCTGCCCCTTTGCCCTTGCGTCGGACAACGCTCAGGTTTACCTGGATGAATCCCTCAGGCGGTTTGAGGTGGTATACCCCGCCTGCGGGAGCTCGAACACGGCAATCAAACTCACGATTGAACAGCTTTTTATAACCTCAAATGCCAAAGGATGGGTGGATGTCTGCAAGGAAATATAGCCCTGCTTTTTAAGCGGACCAATCACCCGCACAACACCTGCGAAAGGAAGGAACTGCCGTATGAAATTTCTGTTCATCGGAAACAGCCACACCTACTACAACGACATGCCTCATCTGTTCCAGCGTATCTGCGAAGAAAACGGAATGGATGCGGAGGTCACCATGCTGGCCCATGGCGGGAAAGGCCTGGACTTTCATCGGGCTGAACCGGAGGTCCGGTTTAACATTTTATATGGAAACTATGACTATATCATCCTCCAGCACCTGGCGCATCCATTTGACGACGAGGATATGATGTTTGAGTCCGCGGCAGAAATCGACCGGTATATTCAAAATACCCGTTCCAAAAAGGTGCTGTATATGACCTGGGCGCAAAAGAACAACCCCTCCGGACAGGCGCGGATGACCAAGGCGTACAAAGAGCTTTCCAAAAAGCTAAGCGGATCTGTGGTGGCTCCTGTGGGGATCGCCTGGTGGCGGTTTCTGGAGGGCAATCCGCCGGTGGATCTGTTTGACTCGGATGGCCGTCATGCGTCCCCCATCGGATCTCAACTGGTGGCCTATACATTGTTCAGCACCATGTTCGGCCGGCGTGCCGATGCCAAGGGCTCGCTTAACCAGTCGTTAAGCCAGACCGCCTTTGAAACGGTTTGCGAGTTTCAAAAGAACAATTAAAAAACCGCGTTCAACTGGATTGCAGTTGAACGCGGTTTTTTCATAAATTCCGGCAGTATGGCGCGAAAGAATCTTTTAGGAAAGAGAGAACGGCTGTGATTCCGGCCCAGTATCCGGTTTCAGATCAAATACATACCGATCATAGTCAGAATTGGTGGCGCTATTCCCACTTAATGCCACTGTAAAGTCCTGTTCAAAGTCGACGACTTCAAACGATATTACGCCGGATGTGGAGCTCCCCGGATCCAGCCAGAGCTGAGGCGAAGCATCAATGGGATCGTTCTGCACGGAAGAATATGCTTTTCCGCCTTGTCTGACTTCCGACAAGGAGTCCAAAAAGAGAAACGGATGGCTCGAGTGGTTCTCAATCGTCACGTAAACTTTGGTCTTATTGTTATAAAATTCGACTTTATCCACCCGAATGCTACAGTCGTTTTGTGTTATAGTTTGGTTAGGGAGAATGGTTTTCAGGCAGTAGCCCGGTGTAAACGGAATGGAATCCGTTTCCCCGTATAAATACTGCTCGTGTGGCCGAAGGGTGTCCTCCCCTGGGATGATGCCATTTATGTTGAATGCTAGGATGCCCACTGCCAACAGACATACGGCCAGAACCGGCAGCAGGACCAACAGCGCAATCTGCCATCCCTTCAGCCCGCCTTTTTTCTGCTCCATGACCACTCCCGGATTCTGACATCCCTGTGGACAAAATTTTCCCGCATATAACGTGTTGCACACCGGACAGCGGGAAAACGCTTCCGATTCCCTGGAATGCACCTGATTTGGACGCATCCCCTGCTCCGGAGCATTGGGCGTTCCGCAGGCTGGACAAAAAAAGCCTTCATATTCTTTTCCGCATTGTTGGCATCGCATGTTTTCTTCCCCCTACCCTATTTTTGCCAAGCGTAAGCAAAGCGATAAAAAGTTCTGTCGCGGGCATTTGTCCCAACAGGACAAGATGTCCGGACAAACGGACAATTTCTAAACCTATGGCCATTTTTTAGAAAAACCAGTTACAATTACTTTTTTGCTTTTTTATTTATGTAAATGCCGATTACAATAATCGCGGTAAAAAGAACAAGCATAAACAACAGTGCAAATAAAAGCATCTGATTTTCATTCATCAAGCCCGAATCCACCCGATATCCGAAATACGCCATTATGCATAGCATAATGCAACATAGGATGCATAACATTCCTACGGCTTTACACAGTTTCTTTTCATCATATTTCTTTTGTTCTTCTTTCGACAATGTATTATAACCAGCTATTAACCACTTTCCCTTTCCTAAAAATAAAAAAATACTTATAATTAGGAACAACAACGCAACAACAAGAAGAATAATTATACTCATCATGAAAGGTCTCCTTCATCCACTTAACAAATACCAATTGATCCTGGATTCTGCCGTTTCCTGCTCTTTGATACCATAAAATCAAACATGATTTTTTATCAGTATACCGCAGTTGTCACAAACATGCAACAAGCTCGTAAGTTTGCAATACGCGTGCCCCAAGCTGCCGAAGATAAGACTTTTTTAAGCCGCAAACTTCCCAGAAACAGGAACTTATGTTGGTTGTTTTTCGTTGATTCTTTCATAAAAGTTAAGAAAATTCGCCATTGTGTCTAGGATACATATCAAAACAGGAACCGTGCTTCATCGACGAAAATACGCCTCTTCTTATACACTTGATTATAGTAAGGAGAGATGATCGTGGCTGTCAAACAATTTGGAAAAAAGCTCTTGGAAATCCGTGCAGAAAAAGACCTTACACAAGAGCAGATGGCGGAATTATGCGGGATCAGCACGCGTCACTACCGGGATCTGGAACATGGAACAGCCCATCCTTCCCTGGATACGGCGCTGCAAATTTCCGACGCTTTAAATTTTAGCCTGGATGAATTAAAGCATCATTCCGGTTCTTTTTAAACGTGCACGGCATAAAACAGCGTTCCTCCTATATGGAGGAACGCTGTTTTTGCTATTATTACCTAGAGAATCAGCGAACTTCCCACCGGCTGTTAAAGCTTCCCTGTAGGTTCGCAATTTCAGAAACCACATTTTCTTTGACGCGGGATGTTTTCCGCCGCTCGTTTAACAGCTTGAGGTAAAGCTCCTGATTGATGGGGAGCTCCACCCAGTTGTCCGTCCAGTCGGACAGGTGGATGGCGTTGGAGATCGTCAGCCCGTTAATCCCCTCGTATCCGGGAGCCAAAAGCTCCACTCCATCCAAAATAGCGTCTGTAAAGTTTTTAAGAATCCCGTTGTGAGCGGTTTCCGGCCTGTCTGCGGGAAGGTCGATCTCCTCCGCTTTGGGACAGGCAAAGCCCTCTTTGCTTTCGAAGCAGAGTTTCCGCTCCGGTTCCTCCAGTTTCCAGAAGGTGAGCTTGCCATGCTCCCAAACCAGTTTGCCCCGGTCGCCGGAAATTTCCAGCCGGTTGGTGCCGGGCGTTTCGCCGGTGGTGGTGATAAACACCGCCGTGCTGCCGTTTTCGTATTCCGCGTAGGCGGTGACTTCGTCCTCCACCTCAATGTCGTGCCAGCGTCCATACTGACAGAATCCCCGGACCCGCTTGGGCATGCCGAAGATCCACTGCCACAGATCCAGGTTGTGGGGGCACTGGTTGATCAGAACGCCGCCACCTTCGCCGTCCCAGGTGGCGCGCCAGGTACCGGAGTTATAATACGCCTGGGTGCGGTACCAGTTGGTGATGATCCAGACACAACGTTTTAATTCGCCCAGCTCGCCGCTCTGCACGATCTCACGCATCTTCTGAAACAAAGGATTGGTGCGCTGGTTGTACATGATGCCAAACACCTTGCCGGATTTTTTTGCTGCCTCGTTCATCTCTTCTACCTGCTTGGTGTACACACCCGCAGGCTTTTCGGTCAAGACGTGCAGCCCCGCCTGAAACGCCGCGATGGCGATAGGCGAATGAATATAGTGAGGCGTTGCCACCAGCACCGCATCCACCCGTCCACTGACAATCAGTTCCTTGTAATCTGAAAATGTGGGGACGCCCGGCAGGTTGTTTTTCGCCCAATCGAGTTTTTCGGGTGCGATATCGCATACCGCGCCCAGCTCCAAACGGGGCACATTCCCGTCTAATATGCTTTTGGCGTGGGCGCTGCCCATGTTCCCAATTCCAACAATGCCGATTCTCACTTTATTCATAACAATACCCCTTTTCATCTAACAAGGCTTTGAGCGCCTTCACTGCCGCGTCAAACGCCGCGTCACCGTCTTCATATCCCTTTTGACCTTTGAGCTCTTCTTTTTGTAGCTGAGACAGGCCGCCGAAGTGGAACAAATGAGGTTCCACCGACAAAACGCGGCCGCTCCCGGGCTGATAAAATTCCTCGATGATTCCGGGCAGGCCGCCGTCCCCTTCGCCGGCGGGAACCACGCTGCCGTCCGCTTTGACGGCATCTTTGATATGCAGGTAATCGGTGTTCCCCTTTAACCGCTCAAATCCGGCAGCGGGATCCTCCCCGCACTGGATGAAGTTGGCAGGGTCAAACACACCTTTGAGCCCGGGACACCGTTCATACAGGCGCAGCACCCGGTCCACCGTGTCCCCGTAAATCTCTTTTTCGTTTTCGTGACAGCAGAATATCCCGTTTTCCCCGGCGTATGCGCACAGCGCGTTGACCCGGCGGACCACCTCCGCTTCATACTGGGCAGGATCCTCCCCCTGGGGAATGAAAAAGCTGAACATCCGGATGCGGTCGGTTCCCAGAATTTTTGCCGCCTGCACCGCCTGCTTGAACCGCTCAAAGTGAGGCTCAAAATCCTCCAAAATACCGATCTTCCCGATGGGAGAGCCCAAAGAGGACACCGCGACGCCGTTTTGCTTCAATGTATCCGCGATCTGACGGAGTTTGTCCTCCGGCCAGTCGATCACCGGACGCCCGTCTACGCCTCGGATTTCCATGTGGGAAAGGCCGTTTCGCTTGAGCGCCGCGATCTGTGCGGCAAGGCTCTCTCCCGCTTCATCCGCAAACGCGGAGAGGATAAAATCATTCATATCCATCTGTTCCTTTCTGATGAAACTTAAAATGGCGTTTGCCATTCCTTTTGGTTAAAACTGCGCGCCCGCCGCCTTTAAATTGCGAACACTCACCGCCAGCTCCTCAAAAGGGTCTTTCCCGTAAGCGTCGTCCTGCTCCACCATGGCGTAGGGCACCTTTGCCCGCTGGCAGGCATCCAGGATTTCTTCCCAGCACAAATTCCCCTCCATCACCGGGGCAAACCGCTGTTCTTTGCCATGGATCGCCATGTCTTTGAAATGGCATACGTCGATCCGGCCCGCCAGCTGCGCAATCTGCTCCGCCGGACACCGACCGCCGAACTGGGTCCAGTACACGTCCAGGATAAAGCCCCACTCTCTTGGATCGGTCTCCTGCGCCATCACGTCAAACAGAACCTGTCCCTGCTCCTTTTGGTACTCAAACCAGTGGTTGTGGTACTGAAGCTTCATCCCATGCTCCCGCAAAAGCTTGGCCGCAGGAGAAAAGTCCCGCAAAAACGACCGGATTCCTTCCAGGGACCCCCGATAGCGCTCCGGCATGGCCCCGATCCCCACATGGCGGCAGCCCAGGATTTCATGCTCCCGGATCACCGACATCGTGTCGCCCAAAATCCGCTGGGGATCGGTGTGGGTGACGATGATTTGGATGTCCTGCTCGTCGCAGAGCTCCCGCAGGCGCTGAGGCGCAATCTTTCCAAAGGCCGACACCTGCAAGCAGCGATAACCGATCTTCCGCAATTTTTTCAGGGAAGTTTCAATTCCCTGTTCGTCTTTTGCAAAATCCCGGATGGTATATCCCTGTGCTCCTATAATCATTGTACGCTCTCCTTTGCTACCGGCGGGGCATAATCGTATCGGATTCGATCAACCCCTCGGCCTCCGCCCGGGAAAGGATATGGGCGTCCCCTGGAACGGTGTGCTTTAAGCAGGACACCGCGGCGGCCAGCTCCACACAGTACTGCGGGTCCTTGCCCCGGTACAGACCGTCCAACAGGCCCGCAGCAAAGCTGTCTCCGCCGCCGATGCGCTCCTCGATTTCCAGTTCATAGGACTTTGATATGTAAACCTTTTTTCCTTCACACAGAATCGCTTGCCATCCGTTGCGGCTGGCGGAGTGGGAGGTGCGAACCGTCATCGCCACTCGAGGAACTTTATAGAGCGCGGCGATCTCCTTTGCCGTGCTTGCTGCGTCCTCCAGGGGTTGATCCGAGCAAAAGCCCGGCCCCATCCCCAGCACGTCATAAGCGCTGCCACCGTTGGCAATCAAAAGATCCACATAAGGCAGATACTCCTTCATGGCAAGGGAGGCTTCCTCGCGGCTCCACAGCGCGGAGCGGTAGTTTAGATCACAGGAGATCCGAACGCCGAGCTCCTTGGCTGTTTGGCAGGCTTTTTGCACCGCTGCACGCAGATTCTCCCCTAGCGCGGGAGTGATTCCTGTAAAGTGGAACCACTTGGTATCTTGCAGGATCACGTTCCAGTCATAGTCTCCCGGTTTGGAACAGGAAAAGGAGGAATTGGCCCGGTCATACACCACCTGCGACGGTCGCTGAGCCACTCCGTTTTCACAAAAATACAACCCCAGCCGCGCCCCGGGCGAGGAATCCATGCGGATAAAGTCCACATCCACCCCCCACCGGCGCAGCTCGTTTCTGCACCCCTGTCCCAGAGGATTGTCGGGCAGCACAGTCACCACTCGGGCAGGGGTTCCCATCTGTGCCAAGGCTACGGCGCAGTTGGATTCCGCGCCTCCATACCAGCAGTCAAAGGAATCCGCCTGCAAAAACCGGCGATGTCCCGGCGGGGACAGCCGAAGCATGGTCTCCCCAAACGTGACAATCATTGGATCACTCCTTTTCTAAAACAAAAGTGAAACACCTTTACAGATTTTCTTCCCGGGCAATGCGAACCTGTTCCAGCAGGCGGGCGGCGTTTTGCGCCACATTCCCCTGGAAAAGGCTTCCGCCCGCCCCTACTGCTACCGCGCCTGCGCGAATCCACTGGGCGGCGTTGTCCGGGCTGATTCCTCCGGTGGGCATGATCTGGGCATGGGGCAAAGGCCCCAGCACCGCTTTTAAATATCCCGGTCCCAGCGGCCCCGCCGGGAACAGCTTGAGCAGGTCGCACCCGGCATTCATAGCGGCGACCATCTCGGTGATGGTCATGGTGCCGCAGGCCGCGGGGACGCCCGCCTTGTTGCAAGCGGCGACAATTTCCGGGTCAAAGTGGGGCGACACCACAAACCGCGCCCCTGCCGCCATGGCGAGCTGAGCCGTCTGGGCATTCAATACAGTTCCCGCCCCCAGCAAAATTGCGTCCCCGAACTCTTGGTCCAGACGCCGGATGACTCCATCGGCGTTGGGGGTGGTAAAGGTGAGCTCAACAATGGTAAGCCCTCCTTGAACGCACTGGCTGGTGAGCTCCATCGCCTGGGCTTCGCTTGAAGCGCGGATCACCGCCACCGCGCCCAAGCGTTTGATTTGATCCAAAACATGTTGTTTTTCCATGGATAAGTTCCTTTCTCAATCCGCAGAAATAGGGGGCGCCGTTTATACCCCGGAGTATGCGGAAAATCCGCCATCCACCGGCACCACCACGCCGGTGACAAATCCGGAGGCCGTATCGTCAGTCAGCCAGCGAAGGGTTCCAAGAAGATCCTCCGGCACGCCGAACCGCCCCATGGGGGTGTGACTTAAAATCTTTTTGCTGCGGGCGGTGAGCTCGCCGTTTTCGTCGTACAACAGGCTTTTGTTCTGATTGGTTGCGAAAAAGCCGGGCGCCATGGCGTTGACCCGAATGCCGCAGCCCGCAAAGTGAACCGCCAGCCACTGGGTGAAGTTGGACACCGCCGCCTTGGCCGCGCTGTACGCGGGAATCTTGGTCAGCGGCCGAAAGGCGTTCATGGAGGAAATGTTGAGAATACACCCGCCTTTTTGAATCATCTCCCGGGCAAAGACCTGGGTGGTCAGCAGGGTTCCGGTGAAGTTCAGGTCAAACACAAAGGATAAATCCTGTTGATCCAGGTCGAAAAACGTCCGGATCTCTGGATCGTCCAGATGAGCGGCGCAAAACGTCTCGTCTGCCGTGGTTCCCCGGGGATGATTGCCTCCCGCGCCGTTGATGAGGATTTCGCAGGGGCCGAACGCACCGGTCACCTTCTCCCGCGCGGCCTCCAGGCTCTGCCGGTCTAACACGTTGGCCTTGACGGCGATTGCCTGACCTCCCTGTTCGGTAATTTCCTGGGAAATGGTCCTGACCGCCTCGTCGCTGATATCCAGCAGGGCCACCCGGTGGCCGAGCTTTGCCATTTCTTTTGCAAAGGCGGAGCACAAAACACCGCCTGCGCCTGTGATCACGACTGTTTTACTCATTATGAATCGTTCCTTTCGGTCGGGAGCAAAAGCTCCCCCACTATACGTCCTGTTCCTTTTGAGCTGCTTCAAATAGCCCGGTGAGATACGCCGCCCCCAGGGCGCGGTCGTACAGGCCATAGCCGGGTCTGCCCTGCTCCCCCCAGATCATGCGGCCATGGTCGGGACGGACATACCCGTCAAATCCCCGCCGCACCAGCGTTTTCACAATCTTGTACATATCCAGCGAGCCGCAGGCGCTGGGATGGGCAGTCTCCTTAAAGCAGCGATCCCCAGTACGGAGGATGTTGCGCAGATGTACAAAGGGAATATGCTCGGCAAATTCGTCCGCGATGGCCGCCACGTCGTTTTCCCCGCTGGCTCCCAGCGAGCCTGTGCACAGGGTGATCCCGTTTGCCGGACTGTCGTTTATCTCCATCATACGGCGGTAGCTGCCGGCTCCCGTAATAATCCGGGGCAGGCCAAAGATGCCCCACGGCGGATCGTCCGGGTGGATGGCCATGCGGATGCCCGCCTGTTCCGCCGCCGGAACCACTTTGTTTAAAAACGCCTCAAAGTTTTTCCACAGATCCTCCTGGGTTTTGTCCTGCCAGCGGGACATGAGGGCTTTAAGCTCCCCCGCTCCGTAACTTTCATCCCAGCCGGGCAGGGACAGCGAACCGTCTAAGGGATTCATGTGAAGCACCTGTTCCTCGATGTAGGAAAGTCCGTTGGAACCGTCGTCGTGCTGCTCGTCAAGGGTGCTGCGCAGCCAGTCGAACACCGGCATAAAGTTGTAGCACACCACCTTGACTCCCGCTTTCCCCAAACGGGAAAGGGTTTCGCAGTAATTTTCAATCAGCCGGGGAGCGTCCGGGCCGCCCAGCTTGATTTCCTCGTGGACGGGGACGCTTTCCACCACTTCAAAGGCAAGGCCCGCATCCTCCGCCTTTTTCTTGAGGGCGTCGATGCTGGCCTGGGGCCAGACCTCCCCCGGAGGGGTGTCGTACACGGCGGAGACGATCCCCGTCATGCCGGGAATCTGCCGGATGTTGAGCAAGGTCACGGGGTCGTTGTCCCCGTACCAGCGAAAGGTCATCTTCATCTGTGATCCCATCCTTTATTTCGTCATGGATAAACTGTTTTCATAGCACACACGCCGGATCAGCTGAACCGCGCCGGCTTCGTCAAGATATTCTCCCCGCTCCAGCAGATTTCCCAGGAAATTGCAGAAGATCCGGCGGAAATAATCGTGCCGGGCATAGGACAAAAAGCTCCTGCTGTCGGTGAGCATTCCGGGGAACGCCGCCAGATGGGCGTTTTGCGCGCAGAGCCTCAGTTGCTCCTCAATCCCCGCTTTGTGGTCGTTAAACCACCAGGCCGCGCCCAGCAGGATGTTGGGAAAGCTCCCGGCGGCGGTAGCCATGGTGGAATACATCGCGGGATTCAAGGTGTAAAGAATAATTCGGGGATTCCCCCCGTCGCAGAGCATGCCGTTGAACAGTCCGATCAGATTGGACACGGGAACGGTCTCCCCTACACAGTCACCGCCGCAGTCCGGCCCCAGAGCCTCAAACATCGCGTGGTTGGCGTTGCGGGTCACCGCCAGGTGCAGCTGCATAGTGATTCCGCGCTTGCGGTATTCCTGCGCCAAAAAGCGGTAAAGGAAGGTCAAAAACACCCGGTAATCCCGGTTGGAAACCGGCTCCTCGTTCAGGGCGCGGACAAAGATCTCCTTCGCCTCATCCACAGAACCCTCTGCGCTGGGGAACGCTTCGATACCAACGTCGGAGAACCGGCAGCCCAAAGCGCAGAACTCGTCCAGACGGCGAACGACCGCCCGGGTCAAAGAATCCCAGTCTTTAATAGGCTCCCCGGCCGTCTCGGACAGCCGGGCGATATAGGCGGGATAATCCGCCGCGGTCAGGTTTGCCAGCCTGTCGGTGCGGAAGGTGGGCGTCACCGTGATAGGAAAGGTTTTGTCTTCTTTGAGAAGCCGATGAAAGGTCAAGGGTTCCGCCGGATCGTCGGTGGTAGCGACCCATTCCACCTTCGAGGAAACCATCAGCTTACGGGGAGACATGCCCCCTTCCCGGATCACGCGGTTGGCGCGCTCCCAGATTTCCGGCGCGGACTTGGCGTTTAAAGGCTCCTCGATGCCAAAATACAGAGAAAGCTCCATCATCGTCCAGTGGTACAGAGGGCTTCCCGCCGCCAAGCCTATGCATTCGGCGTAGGTAAGAAATTTATCCCGGGCGGGAGCATCTCCGGTAATAAATGTTTCCTCTATACCAAACTGGCGCATCAAACGCCATTTGTAATGATCGTGATCAAGCCAGAGTTGTGCCAGATTGTCATAAGGGCGGTCCTCATAAATCTCCTGCGGAGAAAGGTGACAGTGATAATCCACAATTGGCAGGGCCTTTGCCTGCTCATACAGCCGAACCGCTGACGGCGTTTCTAAAAATACATTGGGGTTCATTATGCAACCTCCTTTATAAATCAAGTTTTCTTTATGGTATCATCAAAAATTTGCAAAATAAATAGCAAATTTTGCTTGAAAGATTGCATGAATTGCCTTAAAATAAAGATAATCCCTGTTTATGGAGGCTTGCTATGAACGATCCATCCATGATCGCCTTGCCGGAAACCGACGCTGTCATGCTCGCAGGCGGATTTGAAATCTGTCATGGACGGGATGCGCAGTTTCCCGAAACCGATTTTCACTCCCATGACCACTATGAATTTTATCTGTTTTTAGACGGCAATGTGACCTATTACATCGAGGAACAGATTTACGAGCTGATGCCCGGCGACCTTTTAATTATTCCGCCCGGCACCATGCACCGTCCCATGGTCAAATGCAACGGTGCGGTTTATGAGCGGATTGTGTTAGGGGTGAACATCGACTTTCTTCGCATGCTCCAGCGGGAGCAGAACGAAATTCTAGCCGCGCTGCACACCTTCCGGAAGAAAAGTGGATACCGGATCAGTCTTTCTGGAAAAGAGCTGGTGTTCTTTTCCCAGCTGTGCGACCATCTGATCCAATGGACAAAAGCTCCTGTGCAGACGCAAAGTTCGTTTGTAAGCGTGTACCTGCACAGCCTTCTCCCCTGCCTGTCAAGGGGCGGGCGGGCGCCGGAAGTCCGAACCGACTTGGTGGCAGATGTTATCCGGTATCTCAACGATCACTTTCGGGAACCAATCACTTTAGACGAGCTGTGCGCCAAATTTTTTGTGAGCAAATACTACCTGCTTCGGAAGTTTAAAAGCTACACCGGCACTACCATTCACGACTATCTGCTCTCCAAGCGAGTAACATTGGCACGGCAGCTAATTCGCCACGGCATGTCTGCTGGAGACGCGGGCCAGCAATGCGGATTTTCCGACTACTCCAATTTTTATCGGACGTTTACCGCAAAAACAGGGGTTACCCCTGCGCAGTTTAAGCTTCGTTGCCAAGAATAGAAAAATTGTAAAATTAATGCTTGACAACCAATCGCTTCCCCTGTATAATAAATTACGTTGTTTCAATATAGGGGTATAGCTCAGTTGGTAGAGCAGCGGTCTCCAAAACCGCGTGCCGAGGGTTCAAGTCCTTCTGCCCCTGCCAGCGGCGAAAGCCGCCCTAATCCTCGCCTTTCGCAAGGAAGATGAGGATTCTCGTATATAACAGCTTCGGCTGCTTATATAAAG
>CAJFTY010000031.1 GCA_904420045.1 Candidatus Metaruminococcus caecorum
CGCTTAGGAGGCGACCGCTCTATCCAACTGAGCTACGGGGGCGTATACAGAAAATATTCAATTTTACAGGTCTCCAGGATTCGAACGATTCGATTTTTAGGAGGGGCTTGTTATATCCACTTAACTAAGGAGGCGTGCACGGCCGGTCCCCTCTGCCGAGGCAAAAGCCGTCCCCGGCAGCCGTTGAGACGGCTGGTTTTTCGTCGCGGGTTTTATTATACAATAAACCGTTTAAAAAAGCAAATCCCGCTGTGGAAAAAATCTTTTCCCCATTCATAAAGCAGGGGTAAAGGAGGAATCCTAAAGAAATTCGAAACAAGTAGGATTTTTCTTGCATATAACGATGCTGTTTGCTATAATCACAGATGGCATTTCCATTAAGATTTTGTAAATATTTAAAAGAGGTGTATTCATCTTGTTGCTTTCGGGGAAAAAGCGGCATCCCATTTTGTCTACGCCTGTGCGGATGATCTCTGTCAGTTTTTTGCTGGTCGTCATCACAGGCACGCTTTTGCTGACCCTTCCCATCTGTAACCGGCAGGGCGTCTGGACCCCTTTTACCGACGCTTTGTTTACCGCCACCAGTGCCACCTGTGTAACCGGTCTGGTCATTTTTGACACCTATACCTATTGGAATGTTCTGGGGCAGGGCGTCATCCTTCTGCTAATTCAAATCGGCGGCCTGGGCCTGGTGACTTTTACCACGTTTTTTAATATCACCATTGGAAAAAAGCTGGGCCTGCGCCACATGCAGATTGCACAGGAATCGGTCAGCTCGGAAAGCCTGGTGGACACCACCCGGCTGATTAAAATGATTATCATCCTTTCGCTGACCTTTGAACTGGCCGGTGCGCTGGTGCTTTCCACCGTTTTTATCCCCGAGTTTGGCGCCGAGGGAATTTTCACCTCGATTTTTCTGGCAATTTCTGCGTACTGCAACGCGGGATTTGATATTCTGGGTTCAAAAGGCGCATTCTCCAGCTTGACGACCTATTCGGACAACCCGGTTGTGCTGTACACCATTATGGGACTGATTATCTGCGGCGGCCTGGGCTTTATTGTCTGGAAGGATCTGTACAATTTTCGCAAGACAAAAAAACTCATGCTCCACACCAAGATCGTCCTGCTGATTACCATCGCGCTGATTTTCGGCGGTGCGCTGCTGTATCTGTTTAACGAATGGCACAACCCCGGGACCTTAGGCCCCATGAGCCCCGGCGACAAAATCAACAACGCCCTGTTTATGTCGGTGACCACCCGTACCGCGGGCTTTAACTCGGTGGACATCGCCTCTTTAAGCGAGCCGTCCATGCTCACCTCGGTCTTTCTGATGTTTATCGGCGCCGCGCCCGGCTCCACCGGCGGCGGTATCAAAGTCACCACCCTGGCGGTCATCCTGATGACCGTATACAGCGTCGTCCGCGGAAAATCCGACACCATGATCCTGGGACGCCGGGTCAGCCAGCCAGTGGTTTACAAATCCCTGGCCGTGGTGATGATCGCCGCACTGGCTGTGCTGTGCTCCACCGTCACCATCGTGTTTACCACCGGCCCTGACGTAGAGGTCGGCGGCATGGATGCGCTGTTTGAATCGGTGTCCGCTTTTGCCACGGTGGGCCTGTCCTGCGGGGTGACGGCGGTGGCAAACGTCGCCTCCCGCATGCTCTTAAGCCTGACCATGTTCATCGGGCGGGTGGGTCCGGTGTCACTGGCGCTGGCGCTGGCCATGATCCCCAACAAAAACCGCAACCAGGTGGTCCCAGAAGGGAAAATCATGGTTGGTTAATTCGAACGAATCCAATGAAACAACCCTCCATGAAAGGAATTTTCCTTTCATGGAGGGTTGTTCGTTTTGTTCAAAATTTTTCCGGCTGCACCAAGGTAGCCGCGTATTGGATTCCGCCGCCGGATGCGTCCAACGGCTCCTCCAGATCGAAACCGTTTGCAGCGATCACAGTTTGATACCAGTAGGCGCTGTCCTTCCAGATGCGCTCTTGGGTTTCATAATCCACATACTGGAGCCCGAACCGCATGGAGTACCCGGCACCCCACTCAAAGTTGTCCATCAGCGACCAGCAGTAATAGCCCCGCACATCCGCCCCGTCCTGAACGGCCCGGTGAAGCTCGGCGAGGTAGTCCCGCAGATAGGCGATCCGATCCTGGTCGTGGAGGTGCCCGTCCTTTCCCAGCACGTCGGGGCAGGCAGTGCCGTTTTCCGTCACGTAGATGGGCACATCCGGACGGTATTCCCGGATTTTCTGGACGGCGTCGTACATCGCCCGGGGATACCGGTCAAACCGGGAGCAGACGTTCCCCTTTTCGTCGGTGTAGACCACATACCGGCCATAGCAGTTGACCCCCTGGAAGTCCAACGGCTGGGAGATCAGCTCCATATCCCCGGGGCGCACTTCAAAAGAGAACCGGTCATGCAGGCTTTGAGGGTATTTCCCCAGAAAAATCGCGTCCAGATATCCAATATAATAGGCGTCGGTTTCGTTGGCGGCGAACTCCCGCTCGGCGGGGGTTCCCGTTTCACACACCCGCTGCCACTGGTCGATGACGATGCCGATGTTCGCGTTGCCCATGCCCGCGTTTCGGAATTCCCGCACCGCCATGCCGTGGGCCAACAGCAGGTGATGGACCACCTGCATGTGCAGGGATGGGTCGTTTTTTCCGGGAGCGAAAGCCGGCGTCACATATCCGACCACCGTCCCATTGGGCTCGTTGAGGGTGCTCCACAGCTTGATTTTTCCCTTGAATTCCCGGAACAGAAATGCCGCATATTCCGCAAAACGCACGGCCGTCTCCCGGTTGAGCCAACCGCCCTGGTCCTCCAGCGCCTGGGGGAGGTCCCAGTGATACAGGGTGGCGTTGGGCTCGATCCCCGCATTGAGAAGGGCGTCCACCAGCTCGTGATAAAACCGCAGCCCGGCGGGATTGGGCTTTCCCACCCCCGTGGGGAAAATCCGGCTCCAGGAAAATGAAAACCGGTAGGTGGTAAGCCCCAGCTTTTTCATCTGCTCGATGTCCTCCTGGAACCGGTGGTAATGGTCGCAGGCAATATCCCCGTTGTGGTTTTCATACACCCTGCCCGGCGCATGGGAAAAGGTGTCCCAGATCGAAGGGCCCCGTCCGTCCTGATCCCAGGCTCCTTCGATCTGATAGGCGGCGGTGGCCGCTCCCCATAAAAATCCTGTTGGAAATGTCAACCGCTTCATTTACAACGCCCTCCCCGTGGGTCCGTTATTCCCCGGAAGGGACGGGCGCGGGGGTTCCAAAGGCCAGGGGCCTGCCGAACTGAGGCTTTCCGTCTTTCCACTCCACCTTCTGGATACAGCCTTTGCGTCCGCTCCACCCGGATCCGGACTCGGCGTTGGCGTGGTAGACCATCCAATCCTCCGTTCCGTCGGGGGAAACGGTAAAGGAGCAGTGTCCCGGCCCAAACACCCGGTCGGTTCGCAAAAAGACGGGATCGGTGGCTTTGTCCCAGTTTTCCTGTTTAAGAGGATCGCCTCCCAGATAGGTGAGCAGACCCAGGCAGTAGTCGTCGGTCCAGCTCCCACTGGCGGAATAGGCCACAAAGGTCTTTCCATCCCGCTGGAGCACTGCCGGCCCCTCGTTAATCAAGGGGGTTCCATTCATTTCAAAATAATACTGAGGCTTTGAAAGCATCACCCGGTCGCTGTCAAGGGTCCAGGGATTTTTCATCGAGGCGATGTAGATGTTCTGGGCCACATTTTCATAGCCCTCCCACCCGGACCAGATGAAATAAAGCTTGCCCGACAGGTTCATCACCGTACCGTCGATGGCCCAGTGATCCCCGTTGTCGCTGAGCTTCCCCTTCATCACAAACGGCTTGGTGGGGTCGCTTTGATCCCCCTCCAGACAGTACATCCGGTGGTTTTCGTTGTTGCCGTCGTCCGCCGCCACATAAATGTACCAGCGTCCGTTTAAATAATGGAGCTCCGGAGCCCAAAGTTCCTTGGAATACTCCTTGCCTGCAGGGGGCGTCCAGACGGTGACGCCTCCTTCCCGGCTTAAATCGGTCAGCCGGTCGAGTTTTTTTACGCACACCCCTCCGTTTCCGGAGTAGCAGTAGTAATAGCTTCCGTTTTGGCGGATCACCCAGGGGTCGTCCGCCCGCTGGGCCACCGGATTGGTATAAGTCTTTTCCATGTTGTTCTCCTTTTTTGACGAACTGGTTTTCGAGGACGGCGCTTTCTCGGAAGCCGCTTTTTGAGAGGACGTCCCGCCCTGCGCCGGCCGTTCGCTGGATTCCGCCGGGACCGACGAGGTGAGAACAGAACCAGAGGATACCATCGTCTCATTCAAAGCTCCTGAGCTCTCCGGCTGTGAATCGGTTTTTTGAGAACACCCCGCCGCCGAACACGCCAGTACGGCGGCCAAAAGGCCCGCCAACATTCGTTTCATCGCAGAGATCCGTCCTTTCTGATCGTTTGCGCGGCCGCCATAGCGTTCACTGCTGCGCAGACGAAACTTTCCCCTATTATAAGCCGGAAAAACCCACGCCGTCAACCCGGAAAACCATCGTTGTAAAAAAAGATTGGCACCTCTAAAATCAGCACTTTGACAAATGCATCTCTTTCGCTATGTGTATTTTACATAAATTAAACAACATAATCTTTGCAGTTTTATCAAATGTATTGACATTTAGCTGGCAAAGTGTTACACTTACAATGCGAAATTGCAATGGAAAAGGAGTGGAGTCATCCCAATGAGAAAATCAGTCAAAGTGGCGCTTGCGCTGGCGATGACCGCGGCGGTGTCCCTGTCGACGCTGACCTCGTTCGCGTATAAAAACGGGACGAGCATTGACAGCCAGTGGGCCTCCTCCAAGGTTGAGTACGGCATCGGCGACCCGTATATCTTCAAGTACAACGGTATGTACTATCTGTACTGCTCCACGCTGGACGGCCAGATCGGCGTCAAGGTTTGGAGTTCAGAAAACATGGTGGACTGGAAATACGAAGGTCTTTGCAGTGAAACCACCGACCAGATGATGAAGGGCGCCTACGCCCCCGAGGTCACCTATTGGAACGGCACCTTCTATATGTATTCAGCGGCCCCGGGCGGCGACCAGCACCGGGTGCTCACCTCCAAAAGTCCCACCGGGCCTTTTATTCGTCAAAACGATGTGTTTACCGACCCGGACGACCTGATCGACGGAAGCGTGTTCATCGACGATGACGAGGCCGCCACCAAATACTTTTTGCACGCGGGCGGCAGCTGCATCGAATACGGCATGTTAAACGACAACATGCTCACCGCCACCGGCAAACACCAGATCCCCGGCGCCACGGTCATTGGTCACTGGACCGAGGGCCCCTCGATTTTCAAGCGGGGCGGAAAATACTACATGACCTACTGCGGCAACCACGTCAACGCGGACAACTACATGATTGAATACGCTGTGGGCGACAGCGTGGCGGGCTTAAAAGAGCCGCAGGACAACATTTTGCTCATCAACACCGACGATGGAGTCACCGGCCTTGGCCACAACAGCACGGTGGTAGGGCCGGATTTGGACAGCCGTTACATTGTTTACCACAACCTGGTGTCCAACACCAACGCTCCCGAGCGGCGGCTAAACATCGACCGCCTGATCTTTAACGGCGAAAAGATGGAAGTGCAGGGCCCCACCTGGTGGGAAATGGACAATCCCAAGATGCCTGAGTTCGCCGACCGGATGGCAAACGGCGACAACTGGCAAACTATTTCCGGCAGCGGCCAAATCAAAGACGGCGCTATGACCCTGACCGGCGCGGCCGAGCTGCGCTCCAAAAAAGCTACCAGCGACGATTATTCTGCGGAAATAAACTTCAGAATCAGCGGCAGCGGAGACAACGCAAAAGCGGGCGCGGTTATCTCGTACAAAGACGATCAGAACTATGCTTACGCGTACATCACCCCCAAGACCAACACCCTGCATCTGGATGTCACCGTAAACGGAACGACCACCAGCAAAACCGCCAAACTGCCCGACGAGTACACCTACACCGGCGAAGAGCTGAGAAAGCTCACCGTGAAAAAAGAGGGCAGCGCCTTTGACGTGTATGTGGACGACCGGCTGCTTATTTCCGCTGAGGCGGCTCTCGCCGGCGGAACAATCGGCTTTAAATCCTCCGACTGTACGGCAAAATACGAATACACTGCGTTTTCCAGCACCGTCAACGGCAACCAGGACAAGGACAGCGTAAAACCCACCGGAAGCGCCATGGATGCCGTCCACGCCAACAGCGCTTCCAAGGCGTTTGAAACCGGTTCCATCACCGAGTCCGGCGCAAACACCAAAAGCGAGTATGTCAAAGGCGCGGCGGCCGGCGACAGCTTCACCTTTAAAATCAATCCCCAGGCGACCTCCTACTATTCCGCTGAGATCAACGCCAAGGCTCAGGCGGGCACCAAGATCTCCCTGGCAGTGGACGGTAAAGAGGTGGCCAAGGACGTGGCGCTGACTCAGTCCGATGTGTTCTTTACCGATGTGATCCGCAACCTGAAGATTGACAAAAACGCGGCGGCGATCACTCTGACCGTCACGGCGGGCAGCATGGACTTCTACTCCTTAAAGCTTGCCAAGCAGGCGGATATCTTTAAGACCACCGAAACCCAGTATGGCATGGACTTTGAGCGGTTTGACGGCGCCTGGAGCGAGACCGCCGACACCATCTCCGCCACCGATTCTTCCGTCTGGTCCACCGTGGGCTACGGCAGCGAATACTGGGGCGACTATGAGATGGAAGCCGACGTCAACCTGAAAAGCGGCGAGGACGCAGGCCTGATGCTCCGCATGAAATACGCCACCGACTCCTCCGACTCCAAAAACGGCATCGGCGGCTGCAACAGCCCCGACTACCATTACGGCTACTATGTGTATATCAAGCCCGGCAGCGTCAACCTGGGCAAGCAAATGTTCAACTGGAAACAGCTCAAAAGCGCATCCGCCAGCATTTCCAACAATAAAAACTACCATTTGAAGGTTCGCGCGGAGGGCGCCAACATCAAGGTCTGGGTGGACGATGAGCTGAAGATCGACTACACCGATACCTCCTCCCCCATCCTGTCCGGCAAGATCGGCATGCGGGTGATGAAGGGTAACGCCGCTTATCAGAACATCTCGATCACCCATCTGAACCCCGCTGCTCCCCTAAGCGACCCTGTGGAACTGGTGGAAGGCGCCACCCCCATCAACAAGCACACCTTTACCCTGTATTCCAACGCCCAGGGCAAAGGCTATGAAATCAAAGACGGCGGCATCGACATCAACAACGGCAAGCGCAGCATCAAGGGGATGATGAACGACGTCTCCCTCACCGACGGCACAGTTTCCTGTGACTTGCAGCTTCCCGGAACCGGCGGCTTCGGCACGGGAATCCTGGTTCGCTGTAAGCCTTCCGCTTTTGGTGAGGGCACCGATGATCTGGACGGCGTAGGCGTGCACCTGGAGCGCGGCGACAACGGCAGCGTGGATGTAAAGGTCCACTCCTGGGAGAACAAGGCCTGGAAGGGCGCCATCGCAACCGCAACCGTCAAGGATTACTTTGTGAACCAGCAGCCTAAAACCGCCCACCTTTCCGTGGAGGTCAAAGGAAATACCCTGACCGCTTTCCTGGACGGCGACAAGGTTTTGACCGCGGACATCAGCAAGTGGAGCGACGACGCCCACACCGCTATCGGTCTGCGGGCGCACTCCACGGCCCATGTGATGCTGACAAACTACACCTATGACAACGGCGAGGAAAAACCCGAGGCGGACTTTACCGCCCTGAATCAGGCCATCGCCAAGGCGGAGGCCCTGGACGCCTCCCTCTACACCGAGGAAAGCATGAAGGCGGTCGACACCGCGCTGGCCACCGCTAAGAGCGTGGCGGACGACAAGACCGCTTCCCAGACGGTCGTTGACAACGCCGAAAAAGCACTCACCGAGGCCATGAAAAAGCTAGCGAAGCTTCCTCAGGGTATAACCGTGACCGTAGATAAGCCCTCCATCCAGGTGGGCGGCACCGCGAAGGCAGCGGCCAAGGTAGCCCCTGACGACGCAAATCAGGCCGTCACCTGGTCCACCGGCGACCCGAAAATCGCCTCCGTGGATCAAAACGGAACCATCACCGGCGTAGCCGCCGGCAAGACGACCATTACCGCCACCGCTTTCGACGGTAAAACCGCGGGATCTGTGGAGATCACCGTCACCAAAAAAGACGAGTCTTCCTCGGAGCCGGACGATTCCTCAAAACCCGATGATTCTTCCAAGCCCGATGACACCTCCAAGCCGGACGGCGGAGATGACAGCTCCACCCCCAGCACACCGGATGAAGAGAATTCTTCCACCGCCACAACCCCCGGCGGCAGCGACCCGGACAACAGCCAGGGCGGCAACCCGGTCACCGGCAGCGTCCTCCCCATCGGTGCGGGAGCGCTGGTGCTGGCTTCCCTGTGCGGCGCGGCGGTCGTATGGAAAAAACGCAGATAACCCCTGTATAACCTAAAAAAGAGCTCTCCCCAGGAGAGCTCTTTTTTATCGCCTATATCGCCCATTGGGCCATGTTCCACTTGGCAATAGACAAATCAAGCGAACTTGTTTTTTCATCCGCGAAACAAAACTCCAGGGGGGAAAGGGGGCCCACAGACGGCACTGGTTGTGGTAGGATGAACGCTCCATGCAGGGAACGCAATCATCCCCCGCCCCCTGCCCATAAAAAAGCTCCGGCGGGATTTCCGCCGGAGCTTTTTAAGAGACTGCTTTTTAGAACAGTTTTTCCAAGATCTCGTCAAAGGTCTCGCAGTAGAAGTCACACAGAGGCTTGGTGCCGCTCTGCTCAATGTTTCCGCCGCCGATGCCGATGGTGGGGAAGCCCGCCAGCTTGATGGACACAACGCCCGCGCCGGAATCCTCGATTCCTACCACATGGTTGCGGTCCTCAAAGGGGATGCCCAGGCCCACACGGGCAACTTCTGCGTACAGCCAGGGATGGGGCTTGGGAGAAAGCTCGCCCAAAGTGCCAACCGAGCCTTTGCGCAGGGGGAAGCCCGCGGTGATGGAAGCGTCGTAGAAATCCTCCGCTTTGCAGCCCATCTTCAGGGTGTCGAACGCGGACATGATCTCGGGCCACGCTTTTTCATACAGACCGGAGGTGACCAAGCCGATCTTCACACCTTTTTCCTTCAGAGCCAGCAAAAACTCTTTGATGCCGGGAGAGGGCACAAACGCGCCTTCTTTGCCGCGGCCTTCCAGGATCTCATTCATCTCACGGTGGGTGTGCTCAAAGTAGAAATCTCTGGCCTCTTCGATGCTCTTGTCGGGGCAGTACTTGTTGATGCAGTATTTCAGGTGCTCGGACACGCTGTGGCCGGAAACATAGGGCATATCCTCTTCCGCCAGCTTGAAGTTGGGATCGCCCAGCAGGCTTGCGGTGGTCATCTCGATGATCCAGATCCAGAACTCCTCGGAGCGCACGCTGGTGCCGTCCAGATCCATCAAGACCGCTTTCAGGGGCTTTTCAAACTTCACTTCGTTGACGGGATAGTAGGCGGGATAGCCCATCGCGGAGCTCACGTAAGCGATGGTCTTGTCCTCGTAGGCGATGAACTCTACCTTTTTGTCGCCGGTGGCGGTGATGGATTTGACGCCGTTTTTGCCCACCTCGTGGAAGCCGTCGGTGCACTTGTCCAGTTTGATGAAGCCGCAGTCCTCATCAAAGCACCCGATGTCGGGAATTACAAAATAGCTCATGGAAAACTCTCCTTTGTATTACTTACTCAAAATTAGCCTCCCCCTAAACTGAGGAAGGCTAATTTGATCATTCTTGAAAAAACTTATTTCAGGATGAAGGTCAGGATCTTGTGGGGGCCCATCTCGACGGAGAATTTGCCGTCTTTGAACTCCACATCCCGGATGAAGGATTCGTCCATCTTGACCTCGGTCACGCTGTTGACCGGCAGGATGGTGGAAACTTCCAGATCCAGCTTCTCGCCGCTGGTGTTCCACATACGGATGGTGGTGCCTTCGCCGTTTTCCGCCTGTTTGATCGCGGAGAACATAACCTTGTCGTCATGGTTGACCTTGATCAGGCTGCCGGAAACAGGCAGCACGCCGCCCTTGGTAACGCCCTTGATGGCGTTGATCGCGACTTTGAAGTCGTACGCGGCCTGCAGCACGCGGCCCTCATCCCACTCGCCCATATGGGGGTAGATGGCGTACTCGTAGGTGAGTTTGCCCATGGAGTGCTGACCGGTGTACTGAGCAAGCTCGTCGGGGGTCATGTTGGCGTTGGCGGTCATGTACGCGCGCTGGGTCCGCAGCAGGGTCAGCTTGATGGTGCGGTCGGTATCGTCCTGCACCTCGTACTCACGCAGGCCTTTGGTCAGGATGGCAACGCCCTCTTTGCCGTCGGACAGATCCACGAAGTTCTGCATGGGCTGGAAGGGGAAGAATTTCTCCTGGTTGTCGCCGTCCTCGGTCCACTTGATGGTGCGCTTCGCAACGTCGAACGCGCTCTCGGAAACCGCCCAGTCGGTGTTGATGCCGGAGGGGAAGTTCACGCACAGCTTGTGGTCGCGGCACTCGTTGTCCAGAACCGTTTTGATTTTGAGCATCTCGGAGCCTTTTTCCAGGGTCAGGAAGTAGGTGATCGGGAGCTCTTTCATCTCGGTGAAGCGGTCCGCGCCGTCGATGGTGGCAGCCGCGGGGATCCGCAGGGAGGTTTCGATCTTGAAGGTGCCTCTGTGCAGGTTGGTCTCCATCATGGTGATGGTGGCAACCGAGCCGTGGCTGGTCATGATCGGGTTGCGGGTGGGCTGAGTGCTGACGTGAGCAGAACCAGTCTCGCCGGAATCGGTGAAGTAGTGCATGTTCTCCATGGTTCTGCCGGTCTTTTTGTAGGTCATCGAGAAGGTGCCGTTGGGGTTGATCTGAACTTTCAGGTTCTCGTTTTCCAGAACGCCGTTGTCGCGGGCGATCAGCTTTCTGTTGTCGCCGATCTGGGGGAAGTACTCAAACTTCGGACCGCGGAACCGCAGTGCGTAGGTGGCGTAACCCATGGCGGGGATTTCCGCCTCGATGAGGATTCTTCTTCTCTTGGCGGGGAACTTGATGGCCTTGGTGTCCAGCTCGCGCTCGACGGCGATCTTGATGTCCTCGCAGGAAAGCTCGGTGGAGTTGACGACGTTGCCGTTCTGGTCCACGATGTCGTAGAACTCGTCGGCGTCGCCCATGCCGTCCACACCGGTGTCAACCTTGACTTTGACGCCGCCCTTGGGGGTGTCGATGACCAGCGGAACAACTTCCTTTCTGGCGTAGGGCAGGGTGTTGAACAGGGTGATGATGTGATCGTCTTCCTCGAAGTTTTTGGTGGTATCGACCTGGTTGTACAGGGCGATGACGCTTCTCGCGGTGACCTCTTCCGCAACGGTCTGGGCCAGGGAGAAGTTGTACAGCATATCCTCATGCGCCCGGTCTACAGCAGCGCCGCAGATGGAGTCATGGGCATGGCATTTAAGCAGGTATTCCCACGCTCTGTCCAGGTTGGTGCGGGGATACTCTTTTCCATAGAAGGAAGCGAAGGAAGCCAGGGGCTCCGCAGAGTTCATCAGGTAGTTCTCGCACTTGTCGTTGAGCATTTTCAGCTTCACACGGGAGGAGTGAGTCGCGCCCAGCAGGGAGTTAAAGTTGTTGTACTCCATGGTGGTGTAACGCAGCTCGCCCTTGTGATGGTACATCTGATCCTCCGGCATAGCGGCGCGGATGGTGTCCATGTAGTCGTCCAAAGACTCCTGCACAAACTCGATGTCCTCGCTGACCTTGTTCATGTCCGCCATCATGTCGGGGAGGTATTTGTACGGCTCGTCGTTGTCTTCCATGTTCAGAGCCAGCAGGTGGTTGCCGATCTTGTAAGGCTCCGCCTGCTCGTAGATGGCGTTGATGCCTTTTTTCAGAACTTCCGGATCATGGTTGTAGTCAAAGTCCTCGTGGAGCAGCACGAACGCTTTCTCGTAGAGGTTCATGTCGGACATGTGAACCGGAATCTGGGATTTGTCGTATGTATAAGATAAATCTTTCGAAGGTTTGCCCAGCACGATGGGGTTGTGCACATAGAAGAACCAGTTGGTACGGGTTACTTCGTCGAAGGTGCGCAGGGTGTCCAGCGTGGAGCCGTCGGCGCCCTCCCATTTGAACAGGGGGGTCTTGATGACGTAGTGGTTGGTGCCGCGGTAGAAGATCGCGGTGTCGATGTCAAACCCGCGGTAGATCTGGGGCAGCTGGGAAGGCTGGCCGTAAGAAGTCGCGGTGTAGCCGGATTTCATTCCGCCGCCGAACTCCGCAGCCATCTTGTGGCCCCACAGCAGGTTCCGGATCAAAGACTCGGGAGCAACGGTGTTGGTCTCAGGCAGGGTGTACCAGTTGACAACCCACATTTTCTTGCTCTCGATGAGCTTTTTGATTCTTTCCTTATTTTCGGGACGGATGGTCAGGTAATCCTCAATAACGATCATACCGCCGTCCACGCAGAAGCATTTGTACTTCTCGTTTGTCTCGAGAATGTTGATGATGTTGTCCATCAGGTCAACCAGTCTCAGTTTGGACTGCTCAGCAGTATGTCTCCACTCTCTGTCCCAGTGGGTACCGCTGACAACGTGCATAGTGTACTTTTTAGCCAACGTAATTCCTCCTAAAATCAGAATTTATCTTATAAAACTGTCCAAAAAAGATGGGACAAGCCCACAAAATACGCCTTAATTATACTTGATATAATTTCCAGTGTCAAGGGGATTGCGCCAACTATTTCGGATAATTCTCACGGACAAAAAACGGAAATTTGACAGAAATCCAATTCTTGCTCAGAAGGTAAAATCCAATGGGAAATCCGCAAAAATTTTAGCTAAATTCACCTGCTTCCAAGCAAAAGCAGCGTGGTGTCATATCCCTGTGTGCAATCGCAGTAGAAAAGCGCCGTTTATAAAGAGACTACCTCAGAATTGATATTCCTGCGCCTTTCCTGAAAAGCCGAATGCGCATGATTGGGTTTCAAACAACTTATACGGCGGGGATTAAATATGAAAAACATGAGACAAGATAAACTATTCTCCCATCCAGATGCGCAATACCTTTCCATCTTTTTTTTGCAACGCTATGCTGTATCCGCCCCCCATTACAACTTCAGTAGCATTTTCTTCAACCTCTTCATGGAAAAGAACAATCCATATTGAATCTTCCTCATCATAAAATATATTCTGCGGCGTATACTTTTGTGCTTCTGTATCTTTTTCCATGCCATGGAATATTGCTGTTGCGACCGCTAACGCCGTTTCTTTGTCTGGTAATACATCTTCTTGATAGGTTCCAACTGGTTCATTCCAATTTTTTTCTGAATAGCTTCCTGTTTCATATTCAACCATACTACTTACATTCTCCTTTTTATCTTTTTCACAAGATGAACACCCTAGTATCACAACAATCCCAATCAATAGTACTAAATATTTTTTCATAAAGCATTTCTCCTTATTTTACGGTGGAGGCCAGGTGATATTATCACAATCATACTAGAATCAATTATACTACTATACTACACCCGTTTAATTGTAAATCAGGTCCTACAATCTTTTTTTCATGAAAGACTATTAAATTCTTTATAATCATGAAATATTTCATGATTTCAGTGTAAATCCAGCCTTTGCAACCGGCCTTTGGAATGCAAAATGCAACGAGCTGGCGGACATAAATAGGATGTTGGGGATTCCTTGTTATGATGAATAGGCAGATAAAATATGGAACATAAAGACACCCGCCGCTTCGATATGAAGCGGCGGGTGTCTTTATGCTAGCCTTTACTGGTTGCGTTTTCTTTCA
>CAJFTY010000032.1 GCA_904420045.1 Candidatus Metaruminococcus caecorum
ATCCGACGAAGCCTGTCCCACAGCGGGCAGGGGCGGAAGGCTCCCCATCGAGGGGATGTACCAGCTTTCCTCCGATTCTGTTTTCATGGTCTGCCGGCCGTCACCGCCAAGGCATACAAGCAAAACAGCGGCGATCACCAGCAGCAGAACCGCCGCTCCTACCCCCAGCACCGTGGCCCAGAGGCGTTTTTTCGGGCTCCAGTTCATAAATTGTTCGCTCAAGTTCACAAGTCAGTCCCCCTTTTTCTATGCATCTATTATATAAGACGCGGGGAGATTTGTAAACAATTGTACATGTTTTATTCGAGCCCTGCGGATTCAAAACCCGCTCCGCCGCTTTCCAGGTCGAACCGGAGCCGGTCGTTTTCATAAAACCGGTAGCGCACCCGGCAGGCGGGGCTTTCCCGGACCAGCCGGTCCATTTCGCCCAGCCTGGGCGCTTTCAGCTCCAGCGGAGTCCCTTCCAGCAGATCCACCCGCAGCCGCAGTCCCCGCTGGCGAAGATGCAGGGTGCGCTCGTCCATTTCCAGAATCTGCGCTCCCAGATAGGTGGCCAGGCGGTATTCCTGCCCACAGTCGATCACCGCCGCCGTACAGCCGTAAAACGCCGCGCCCGCCACCTGAATCTGGGCCGCCATGGACACCACCGAACGGCCTTCCGCCATGCCGCCGCACTGGGTCCATAGATATTCCTGGGGAAACGAGCTCCCCCAATCCTTTTCAATATAGCCATCCCCGCCGGTAAAGCAAAGCGTTTCCCCGTTGAGCGTAAGCTCCCCGCGCAGGGAGTGTCCCATGCTGAGCACCCCGTGATTGCACTGTAAAAAAGGGACGGCTTTCAGCGGCCCCATGATGTCGTAGCAAAGCGGGGAAAACGGCCCATACCGCAGAGTTCCATACAGGGTGAACCCCGGGGCGCTCAGGTACAGATGGCAGCCTTTCTCGCTGAACACGCTTTCCCCCACCTTGACGGCAAACCCCGAGGGCTTCACCCGAAAAGACTCATAGGGGTATTCCACAAAATGAGCTTCCCGCTGGGTGATGACCTGGATAAACGCCTTTTTGTTTCCCCAGCGGTCCATATGGATCCCAGGGATCAACGCGAGGGTCTGCTCCCCGCACTGATGTTTGACATACCATCCTTCAAAGTACGAACTCTCCTTTTGATAACCGTGAAACTGCTTGCCTTTCATCCCCATAGGACGGACATCCTTTCTTTGGAATTTTCATTTGAACATGAAACCGCTGTGCTATTGGTGGTGCAGGTTCTCCTGCGCCGGGTTGTCCAGCAGGTTCCCCTGATAATCAAACCGGGAGCCATGGCAGGGGCAATCCCAGCTTTTTTCATCCGGGTTCCAGCTGAGCTCGCACCCCAGATGGGGACACCGGGCCTGGACGGCAAAAATCTGTCCCTGATCATCTTTATAAACTCCCAGCTTTTTGCCGGAAAGCTCCACGATTCCCCCGTGTCCCGCCGGAAGATCTTCCGCCGCGTCCGCCGGAAAGTGAAACAGCGTTTTCCCAAGCCCCTTGACCGCCTGCAGCCCGTCCTCCAAAAGCGCCGCGCCGGAGGCCGCAAGGTTGAACCGCTGGGGTGAGAAAATCTTGGCGTCTTCCGGCTCTTTGCCCTCCAAAAGGTCGGACAGGATCATCGCCGAAACCATCGAAGAAGTCATTCCCCATTTCTGAAAACCGGTGGCCACATACAGTTCAGGTGTTTCGGAGGAAAAACGCCCGATCAGGGGAACGCCGTCGGCGGGCATGCAGTCCTGGGCCGACCAGGCGAACGCCTCCCGGCTGTCGGGGTAAAACCGCTTGGCCGCGCTGCGTAAATCTGCGTAGCACCCCCCCTCCTTGTTTTCTCCGGTACGGTGTCCCGCGCCGCCCAGCAGCAGGTATTCCCCCGCGCTGCGGAAGGAATAGCCGCCCTCCTCGGCGCAGTAGTACATGCCGTGAAGCTTGGGCGCGTTTTCCAGTGCCAGCACATAGGAGCGTTCCTGGTGCATCCGCATGAAATAATACCCCGGCGCGTTGACAAACGGAAAGTGGGTGGCCATCACCACCTGATTGGCGGTCACTATTCCTCCCGGGATGGTCAGACGGTTCCCTTTGATTTCCAGCACCGGGGTGTGCTCGTAGACCACAAGGTCCTTGGACACCGCCGCCAGAAACTTAATGGGGTCAAACTGGGCCTGGCCGGAAAAACGCAGGGCGGTTTTCACCGGAAACGGCAGTTCGGTCACCCCCAAAAGCTCGGAGGGGATTCCCAGCTTCTGGGCTGTCTGTGCCTCCAGCTCCACCGGCTGAGGGTCTTCCAGCGCGTACAGATACGACGCACATTCCTCAAAATCGCAGTCGATGGAAAGGGTGTTTACAAGCTCCTGGTAACATTTCACCGCCCGCTGGTTGGCCCGGGCGTACTGGGCGGCTTTTTCCTCCCCAAAGGCCCGGAGAAGCCGGTGGTAGATCAGTCCGTGCTGGGCGGTGATCTTGGCGGTAGTGCGCCCAGTCTGGCCGCTTCCGATCCGGGCTGCCTCCAGCACCACCGGCTTTCTCCCCCGCTGTTTGAGAAAATAGGCGGTGAGAATTCCCGCCATTCCGCCGCCGATTACCGCCACATCCGCCTTATGCTCTCCTGACAAGGACTCCCGCTCCGGGAGGGAGACTCTGTTTAACCAAAGTGATTCCATTGTACTTCCCATCGCTTTCGCGCAAGCGTAAGCTTCCTTTCCATGAAATTGAAACCGGGCCTGCAAAAACAAAGCCGGCTTTTTCCATAGAATTCCCGGAATCGCAGGCTTTCATACAAAAAACGGCGGAGCTTCCCTTTTCAGAAGCCCCGCCGCCGGGATATGGATTTAAATGTATCCGTTAAAACGGAAATACGCCCCACTGAAAGATCACAAAGATGAGCCCTGCGGCGCACAGCACCTGGCACAGTCCCACCAGGCCTCCGTACAGCATGGCCTTGGGCCCTTCGCTGAGTAAGGTTTTAAACTTCACCCGCATGCCGATGGCCGCCAGGGCGATAATCTCAAACTGGCCGCTGACCCAGTGCGCGCCATCCGAAACAGCGCCGGGAATCAGGTGCAAACTGTTTACAACACACAGGATAAAAAAGCCGATGATAAACCAGGGGATTCCCACCTTCGCTTTGCCGGTGGACGCCCGCTCTTTTTTGGCGAACAGCCCCTTGCTTTCGTCGGTGTTCACCCGGGAGAATACCAGCACCACCGCCACCAAAAAGATGATCCGGATCAGCTTAAAGATGGTGGCCATCTGCTCCACACTGTCGTTTACAAGCTTTCCTGAGGCGATTACCTGGCCGATGGACTGTAACGTTCCGCCAATCATGGCGGAGGTGGGCAGCAGCAGATGCCCATAGATCACCCCGGTGACCACCGGAAGCAGCAGCATGAGCACCGTACCCGTGACGTTGACGATGGTGATGGACAGACCCTTGTCCTTGGAGTCCGCCTCCACCACCGGCGCCACCGACCCGATGGCGGAGGAGCCGCACACCGCGTTTCCCGCGCACATCAGCAGGGAAAACTTCCGGGCAAATCCAAGCTTGCGCCCGATGAAATACGCCGCCATGATCGTCACCGTCATCTGGATGACGATGAACACAAGACCTCCTACCCCCACCGACAACACCTTGCCCATGCTTAAAGTAGCGCCCATCAGGACGATGGAATACTCCAGCAGCCTGCTTTCAGAAAACTTGGTGCCCTTATCAAGTCTTGGCCGGTTTAAAAAGGTGTTGCCCGCCAGGATCCCCAAAAAGATCGCGAAGGTGGCTCCTCCCACAGCGGGCACCAGCATGCCGATTCCCTTGGCTACAACCGCCACCGCCAGACAGACCAAAAATCCCGGTCCGATGTCCTTGATCATATCCGTCCATTTTTGTACCCAAACACTGATTTTTCCCATAGCGACTACCCTTCCCAAAACAAACGAAACATTTTTCTGAACCCTCTTGATTTTAGCACGATTTTCCTATAAAATAAAATTATTCTTTTTTATATATTGATAAGTTAAAGTAATACATCTGGCCATTTCTCACCGTCAATAGAAAGAAGGGACGCCTTGCTGGACTTTCGAATGACCACATTTTTAGATCTGTGCGAGACCAGAAGTTATACCAAAACCGCCGAACGGCTTCATTTGACCCAGCCTGCCGTTTCCCAGCACATTCGGCATTTGGAGGAAAGCTTTGGATGCAAGCTATTCGCCTACGCGGCGAAAACCCTGTCCCTGACCCAGAAAGGGGAGCGACTCAGGGAGTTTGCACAGAGCATGCGGGCGGGCAGCGACAAGATGCTTCGCATCCTGCGAAGCCCCGAAAACGGACGCCCCTTTTTAACCATGGGCGCCACCCTGACCATTGGGGAATATGTGGCGCCGCCCATTCTGTCCGCCTATCTGGCGGAGCGCCCTCAGACCGATCTGTGCATGTATGTCAACAACACCGAGACCTTGCTAAAAAAGTTAAGCCGTGGTGAGATCGACATGGCCCTGATCGAGGGGACGTTTCAAAAATCCGACTATGCCTGGCAGTTGTTTTCCCGAGAGGAATTCCTTCCGGTGTGCGCACCGGACTCTCCCTACGCTGCGGGAAACTTCACGCTGGACGACCTGACCCGCTCCCGGATCATCGTGCGGGAAAAAGGCTCCGGCACCCGGCAGGTGCTGGAAACGCTGTTGTCCGAGCACGATTTGTCTTTAAAGGATTTTGCCGGCATGGCGGAAATCGGCAATTTTTCCGCGATCAAACGGCTGGTGGCCGACGGAATCGGCGTCACCTTTGTCTACCGGGAGGTCGTTCGCCAAGAGCTCTGTGAAGGAACGCTGGTCCCCGTCCGGCTGGAACAGGTGGAAACCTCCCGGGATTTTCACTTTGTCTATTTAAAACACAGCGCGTTTGAAGAGGAAGTTTTACAGGTATACGACTTTTTTAAAAGCCGCCGAAGTGAATCCCAAAAGCGGCTTGTCCAGTGCTCGGCCTGCTCGAGTACCAGAAAGGATGGATGACACATGCAACCGAAAAAAATTGGCATTCTCTGCGCGGCGGATACAGAACTCGCCCCATTTTTGCCGCTGATAAAACCCTGCGCCATCGCCCAAAAAGCCATGTTGACCTTTTACGAGGGAAACATCGGAGAAACGCCGGTGGTGGCGGCGTATAGCGGCGTGTGCAGAGTCAACGCCGCTGTGGCGACGCAAATTATGATCGACCATTTTCACGTGCAGGCAGTCGTCAACGCCGGCACCGCCGGAGGGATGGATCCCTCGGTTGGGCTGTTCGATGTGGTGGTGGCTCAAAAATGCGCGTATCACGATTTAGCCGAGGATATCCTCACTGAGTTTCACCCCTGGATGCCCTCGGTGTTCTTTGAGGCGGACACCGCTCTGCTGGCAGCCGCCCGTCGGGCCGCGCAGAGCTTTGAGGGCACGGTCTGGTTCGGGACTGTTGTGACCGGGGAAGCGTTTATCGAAGGCCCTGTCCGGGAGGAGATTGTCCGGCAGTTTTCTCCCCTGGCGGTGGATATGGAAACTGCCGGGGCCGCCCATGTCTGCTATGTCAACCGCATCCCCTTTTTATCCGCCCGGGCAGTCACCGACACGCCGGAGCACGAAGGCTCCGCCGCTTTTGAACAAAACTGCGAACGGGCTGCCGGAATTTCCAAAGACTTTGTACTCCAGCTTTTAAAGGAGCTGGACGATTCATCCCAACCATAAACAGCATTTAAACTGCAAAAACCGCTCTCCGGTTGGAGAGCGGTTTTTTCGTCGCTATTTCTTTTTGATACCGATAAACTCTTCCAGATTGACGTCTTTGACCCGGCCGTCCTTGTATACCTGATAGGCTCCCAGGTTTTCCACAATGCTTCTACCTCCCTGGGTGTTGGGCGTTTCCGCATAATAAACCACCCGGTAATACTGGGTTGTCTCGGTCTGAACGTCCAGATAAACGGTCTTTTTGGTCACGGTTCCGGTGGCGGAATCCTTGACCTCCATCGTCCCTTTATACTTGCCGGTGGCGTTTTCCTTCGGCTGGTATTCCAGCGTAGGAACGTTTTTAAACCGGATGGGGATCACCCGGTCTTTGATGACATCCAACGCCTCCCGCCTGGTTTTGATGGACCCGGCGGAGGAAACCGTCTCCGCGCTGACCACCTGTTTCATTCCGTTGTCCGGCTCCTCCCCGGCGGAGGAAACCCCCGACAGATCCGGCGCACTCCCAGTTGTATCTGATCCGGCCTGCGCCGGATAGCTGGGCATATACAAAACAGAATACGACTGGGTAGAGGAAGCGTCTTTTCCTCCCGTTTTGTCTTTGCCGCCCGACTTACAGGCGGACAATGCAGAAAGCAGCAGGCATGCTGTCAATACGACAGCGGCGGTTTTTCCATATTTCATACGAATCATCCTTTCGCTGAGTCCGGGAGGTTTTGCTCGGTTTTCACACATCCGAATCCGCCCGGCTGCCCGGTGCGAAAGGACAAAACGTTCCCTCTGCCTAATTGTTTCACAGATCGAATTGCTAAGACGTTTTCCCTCCGGGAACGTCCCCTTTGATTTTATCCCAGTATGCTTTCGCCGCCTGCTCGTTTTTGTTGGGGCCGTATTCATAGTACCGGACGTCCCGCAGACTGTCCGGCAGGTACTGCTGCTTGACGTAGTGCCCGGGAAAGTTGTGGGCATATTGATAGCCTTGGCCCTTTCCAAGCTTTTTGGCCCCTTCGTAGTGGGAATCCTTCAGGTTTTCCGGCACGTCGCCGGCCTTTCCCGCGGCCACGTCCGCCATAGCGGCGTCGATGGACAAAATCACGCTGTTGGATTTGGGCGCGGTGGCGAGCAGCAGCACCGCCTGAGCCAGGGGCAGCCGCGCCTCCGGCAGGCCTAGCTGCATGGCGCTGTCCACACATGCCTTGACGATGGAGGCCGCCTGGGGATACGCGAGCCCCACATCCTCGCTGGCGATTACCAAAAGCCTCCGGCAGGGGGAAATCAGATCCCCGGCGGTCAAAAGCCTGGCCAGATAGTGCAGCCCCGCGTCCGGGTCGGAGCCCCGGATGGCCTTTTGGAACGCCGACAGGATGTTGTAGTGCTCGTCCCCGTCCCGGTCGTAGCGCATGCTGCTGCGCTGGGACAACTGGGCGGCGAGTTCCTTGTCCACCACCCGCACGCCGTCCTGCTCCGGCGCCGCCAGCACGCAGAGCTCCACCGTGTTTAAGGACTTGCGCACGTCTCCGCCGCAGGTCAGGGCGATGTGCTCCACCGCGCCGGAGCGAAGCTCCACCTTGCAGGAAAGCTCCTGCTCCAGGATGGAAAAGCCCCGGCGCACCGCCCGCTCCACCTCCTGGGGAGTCACGGGTTTAAACTCAAACACCGTGCTCCGGCTCAAAATGGCGTTGTAGATGTAAAAGTACGGGTTCTCGGTGGTGGAGGCAATCAGGGTGATCTGCCCGTTTTCGATGTACTCCAGCAAAGACTGCTGCTGCTTTTTGTTGAGATACTGGATCTCGTCCAGATACAGCAGCACCCCGCCCAGGCCCGCGATGGTGCCAAGCTCCTCCACAATGGCTTTGATATCCGCTGTGGAGGCGTTGGTTCCGTTTAGTTTGTGCAGCCGTTTCCCAGCGGCGTTGGCGATGATCCGGGCCACGGTGGTTTTTCCCACCCCGGAGGGCCCGTAAAAAATCATGTTGGGAATCTGCCCGCTCTCCACAATCCGGCGCAGGGGCCGGTCTTTGCCCAAAAGGTGGGTCTGCCCCACCACATCGTCTAACGTCTGCGGGCGGATGCGGTCCGCCAAAGGTGAAGCCATCGTCCTCCGCCTTTCCTTAGAATACCGTAATAAACCTTATTCGTACAGGGGATATTTGTCGCACAAAGCCTGCACCATGCTGCGAATCCGGTCTGCGCTGTTTTCAAAGTCGCTGGCCGCCAGGTAGATGCACTCGGCGATCACGTCCATATCCTCGGGTTTTAACCCCCGGGAGGTCACCGCAGGGGTGCCGATGCGCACGCCGCTGGTGACAAACGGGCTCTGGGGATCGTTGGGGATGGCGTTTTTGTTGGCGGTGATGTATACCTCGTCCAGACGCCGTTCCAGCTCTTTTCCGGTCAGGTCAAAGCTGCGCAGATCCACAAGCATCAGATGGTTGTCGGTGCCGCCGCTCACCAGCTGGAAGCCCCGGTCGGTCAGACCCTTGGCAAGGGCCTTGGCGTTGTCGATCACCGTCTGGGCATACGCTTTAAACTCCGGCTTTAACGCCTCGCCCAGGCAGACGGCTTTGGCGGCGATCACATGCATCAGCGGGCCGCCCTGGGTGCCGGGGAACACCGCCTTGTCAATGGCCTTGGCATATTCCTCTTTGCACAGGATCATGCCGCCCCGGGGGCCCCGCAGGGTTTTATGGGTGGTGGTGGTCACCACATCCGCATAGGGAACCGGGGACTGGTGCAGTCCGGCGGCCACCAGGCCCGCAATGTGCGCCATGTCCACCATCAGGTACGCGCCGCATGTTTTGGCGATCTGGCCCAGCCGCTCAAAGTCGATAGCCCGGGGATAGGCGCTTGCTCCCGCCACGATCATTTTGGGCTTGTGCTCCATGGCCAAAGCTTCCACCTTGTCGTAGTCGATGACCTGGGTGTCGTCCTCCACGCCGTAGGGGACAAAGTTAAAATATTTGCCCGACATGTTCACCGGGGAGCCGTGGGTCAAGTGTCCTCCGTGGGCCAGGTTCATGCCCAGCACCGTGTCCCCGGGGGTGAGCAGTGCGAAGTACACCGCCATGTTGGCTTGAGCGCCGGAGTGAGGCTGCACGTTGGCGTGTTCCGCGCCAAACAGTTTTTTGGCCCGCTCCCGGGCGATGTCCTCCACAATGTCCACGCACTCACAGCCGCCGTAGTAGCGCTTGCCGGGATAGCCCTCGGCGTATTTGTTGGTGAGCACGCTGCCCATCGCAGCCATCACTGCGGGAGAAACGATGTTCTCGCTGGCGATCAGCTCCAGATTGCGCCGCTGGCGGGCAAGCTCCTTGTCCATAGCCGCGCCCACATCGGGATCGCAGCCTTTGACATAACCGATGGTATCCATTAAATCTTCAAACATATTCTTCTTCCCCTTTGCTGTTTTTGCAGTCCGTCGTCCCCCGGAACGCGCCGGGGCCTTAATAAAGCTTATTATACACGCCAAAGCCTTAAAAAGCAAGGCGAAAAAGCGTTTTCCAAAGCCCCAATTCGCTTCTAAAACCCCGGTGTTTTTCATACACTGTATAAAATCTTCCCGCCTATGGGACAACGCTCGTCATGATCGGCGTTTCTATGATATTGAGAAAAGGAAAGGTGACCGCCATGGATGAAGAAATCGAATACACCCCTCCGGAGCTTCACCCCCGCCGTCGGCGGGAGCATCGGGAACACGGCGGCGAGGAACCCGAAAAAAACGGCTTCTGGGGCGTTTTGACCATGCAGGCCATCGTCTGTGTGATCGCCGTGATTGTCCTGGTGGTCAGCCAGACGTTTTTTCCAAAGTTTTATGAGCAGACAAAGCAGACCTATCAAAAATCCGTCACCGCCCCGGTGGAGATTCCGGAAGAACTGGCCGCCTTTGCCGGGCAGGTCGTTTCATTCTTCACCGATCCGCCCAAGCAGAAAACGCCGGCGGGCAGTTCCTCGGGCGGAAATTCTTCAGGCGGAGGCACCTCGTCTGCCGCATCTTCGGGAAACACCTCTTCTCAGACGCAGTCCGGCGGGGCGGCCAGCTCTCAAAACGCCCAGAGCTCCCAGCCCTCCGCGTCCTCGAAGCCTTCGGCTTCCTCCGGGACATCCTCCGCCGCCCGGAACACCACGGGAATCGTCAAAACCTCTACTGGCGGTGGCGGCGGGGAAACTTCCGGCCAAAACAAACTCCCCGCCGAGGATACGCCCCTTACCCCGCCCGCAAACGCCACCTTTGCTCCGGTGCTGTTCACCGTCAAGCCGGGACTTCCCATCCAAGAGGCCACACAGTCCTCCGGATTTGGGTACCGGATCAGCCCCATCACCGGGAAGCTCGAGTTCCACAAAGCGCTGGATCTGGCGGCGCCCCGGGGGACCCCAATCTACGCCGCGGCGTCCGGGACGGTCATCCATTCGGAGTACTCCCAGTCGCTGGGGTATTACATCGCCATTCAGCATTCCAACGGCTTTGTCACCCGCTACGGGCATTGCAGCGAATTAATCGCGCCCAAGGGCGCGGTGATCCGTCAGGGGGAGGTCATCGCCAAGGTGGGCGCCACCGGGGAGGCCACCGGCAACCATCTGCACTTTGAAATGTCCAAGGACGGCGTCGTCTTCGACCCCGCCTGGCTGTACGACTATGATTGAGTTTTCCCTCAAAGGGGTAAAGGTGCGGTTTACCTTCTGGTTTTTCGCGGTGGTGACAGTGATGCTTCTGATCGACAAAACCGGGCTGTCGCTGATGGGCCTTGCCGCCTGTATGCTCCACGAATTGGGACATCTGCTGGCCTTTTTTCTGGTGGGACATACCCCCAAGGAAATCTCCTTTGAGGCTTCGGGCATCCGGCTTGTAAAAACGTCCTCGTTGCTGTGCTATCCCAAGGAGCTTCTTGTCCTGCTGGCGGGGAGCGCCACCAACCTTGTGCTTTCCCTTGCGTTTTACAGGCTTTTGCCCACGCCGGGGGGAATGCTGTTCGCGGCGGTGCACCTGGTGCTGGGGCTGTTTAACCTGCTGCCGATGGGAGCGCTGGACGGCGGGCGGATCGTAAAACTCCTGCTGCTTCTTTTTTGCGCTCCCGACCGGGCGGACAAAATCAGCCGAGCGATCTCCCTGCTGGTGGTACTGCCACTGGCCGCCGGGAGCCTGTGGCTGTTTTTTAGCTCCCACAACATCACCCTGCTGATTACCTGCGCGTATCTGATCCTTCTGCTGCTGTTTCAGTCCAGCGACTGACCGTTGAAAAAAAGGCCGTTTTCCTGTATGATAAAGGAAAGCGGCCTTTTTGTAGAAACAGGCCGGACAGATAAAACAGCGGCACGCTGTATCCCGCGTTTTCTTGGAAGCGCGGGACGGAAAGGAACGGAATCATGCTACAGCCAAAACTGGAACGTATTCTCGCACAGGTGCAAAAGCCCGGCCGGTACACCGGCGGGGAATTAAACTCCGTTGTCAAGGACAAGGCGGAGGTGGCCCTGCGGTTTGCCTTTTGTTTTCCCGACACCTACGAGGTGGGGATGTCCCACCTGGGGATGAAAATTTTGTACTCCCTGTTAAACGAACAGCCGGACATCTGGTGCGAGCGGGTGTTCGCCCCCTGGGTGGACATGGAGGAACAGATGCGCAAAGAACATCTCCCCTTATACGCCCTGGAAAGCCTGGACCCGGTGGGGGAGTTTGACATCATCGGCTTTACCTTACAGTACGAGCTTTCGTTTACAAATGTGTTAAACATGCTGGACTTGGCTGGAGTGCCGGTGCGGGCCGCCGACCGGGATGAGCTCGCCCCCTTGGTGGTGGCGGGCGGCCCCTGCGCCTGCAATCCGGAGCCGCTGGCCGACTTTGTGGATCTGTTTATGCTGGGCGACGGCGAGGAGGTCATCCTGGAGTTGTGCGATCTCTATAAACAAGCCAAAGCCCAGGGCTTTTCCAAACAAGTGTTTTTAAGAAAGGCCTGCCAGATCCCCGGGGTGTACGTGCCCTCGCTGTACGACGTCTCCTACAAGGAGGACGGCACCATCCGTGCGGTCACGCCGATGGACGGTGCTCCCGCGACGGTCACCAAGCGGATCATCAAGGATATGGACACGGTGTACTACCCGGACAAGTTCGTGGTGCCGTTTTTAGAAACCGTCCACGACCGGGCGATTTTGGAGGTCATGCGGGGTTGCATCCGGGGCTGCCGGTTCTGCCAGGCGGGCTTTTTATACCGTCCCCTGCGGGAAAAAAGCGCCCACACCCTGTGCTCCCAAGGGAAAGATCTATGCGAAAGCTCGGGATATGAGGAAATCTCCCTGTCGTCTTTAAGCACCAGCGACTATTCCCAGATCGAGCCCATGCTCACCGAAATGATGAAATACACCGAGCAAAACCACATCAACATGGCTCTGCCCTCCCTGCGGATTGACAACTTCAGCGAGGAGCTGATGGAAAAGGTCAAGGCGGTGCGCAAAAGCGGCCTGACCTTCGCCCCCGAGGCGGGCACTCAGCGGATGCGGGACGTCATCAACAAAAACATCAACGAAGAAGAGGTCATGAAGTCCTGCCGCATCGCCTTTGAGGGCGGCTACACGGCGGTGAAGCTCTACTTCATGCTGGGCCTCCCCACCGAGACGATGGAAGATGTGGCCGGGATCATCGAGCTGGCCCAACGGGTGGTCAACCTGTTTTACAGCCTTCCGGAAAAGCCCAAGGGCAAGGGCGTCACCGTCACCGTCAGCGTGGCCACCTTTGTCCCCAAGCCCTTCACCCCCTTCCAGTGGGAACCTCAGGACACTATGGAAGTCATCCACGACAAGCAGCGCCACCTGGCTGAAACCATCCGCACCAAAAAAATTAGCTGCAACTGGCACGAAGGCAAGACAAGCGTTTTAGAAGGAGTGTTCGCACGGGGAGACCGGCGGCTGGGCGTGGTGATGGAATCCGCCTGGCGCAAGGGCTGCCGTTTTGACAGCTGGAGCGAGACCTTCGACTACGACAAGTGGATGGAGGCTTTCGAGGAATGCGGTGTGGACAAGTCCTTTTACGCCAACCGCCGCCGGGAATACGATGAAATCCTCCCCTGGGATCATCTGGATTACGGCATCACCAAGGCGTTTTTAAAGCGGGAAAGCGAAAAGGCACACGCCGCCCAGACCACCCCCAACTGCCGTCAAGGCTGCGCCGGATGCGGCGCAAACAAACTGAAGGGAGGCCCCTGCTTTGATGCTTAACATCCGTGTGGTCTTCACCAAAAAAGGCCGGGCCAAATACATCGGCCATCTGGACGTGAGCCGGCTGATGCAGCGGGCGTTAAAACGCGCCGGACTCCCCGTCTGGTACACCGAGGGATTTAATCCCCACATGTATGTGACCTTCGCCCTGCCCCTTCCTTTGGGATATGAAAGCGAAAGCGAGATCATGGACCTGCGCCTGACCGAGCCCATCCCCTTCGGCGAGGTCAAAGACCGCCTAAACGCTGTGCTCCCCGAGGGGATTTACGTCCTTTCGGTGGCAGAGCCGGTGCACAAAGCCGCCCAAATTGTCTGCGCAGACTATGAAATCCGCCTGTTCCCCGAGAACGGTTCCCCCGAAGAACTGCTAAAACAGTGGAACCGCTTTACCACCCAGGAATCCATTCCGGTGGTCAAACGCACCAAGAAGGGGCCGAAAACCGTGGATATTAAGCCGGATATCCAGCAGTTAAACGCCACTGCCTCCGGGGAGGAACTCAAACTGACGCTCCGGTTGCCCGCAGGGCTTTCCAAAACCATCAACCCCACCCTTGTGCTGGAAAATTTTTTCCCCTTTTGCGGCGAAGCCTGCTTTTTCACCGTCAACCGCACAAGGTTGTACTGCGAACACGCAGAAGCGTTCCGGTAAATGCAACGCTTATTTGATTTAAAAACGCAGTAGGATGGATTGCTGGATCAATTATAAAGGATGTGGATTTGGACGGTGAAAAAAATATCAATTGTCGTTCCCTGCTACAACGAGCAGGAAGCTCTGCCGCTGTTTTACCAGGCGATCACCCAGGTCGCCGGGGAGATGGCTCCGGTAGAATTTGAATTTTTGCTGGTTAACGACGGTTCCAGGGACAATACGCTGCAGGTCATGCGGACGCTACACCAAAAAGACGCCCGTGTGCGGTATGTCTCGTTTTCCCGGAATTTTGGAAAAGAGGCCGCCATCTATGCGGGGCTGGAGCATGCCCGGGGCGATTATGTGGCCATTATGGATGCGGATTTGCAGGATCCTCCCGCTTTGCTGAAAGAAATGTACCGGGGAATTATAGAGGAGGGGTTCGACTGCGTGGCAACCCGCCGGGTGGACCGCAAAGGCGAGCCGCCCATCCGGTCGTTTTTCGCCCGGTGTTTTTACAAACTGATTAACAAAATCTCCAGGGCGGACATTGTGGACGGGGCCCGGGATTACCGGCTAATGACCCGCCAGGTGGTGGACGCCATTTTACAGCTCAAAGAATACAACCGGTTTTCCAAGGGGATCTTCGGCTGGGTGGGCTTTCAGACCAAGTGGCTGGAATATGAAAACGTGGAGCGCGCTGCGGGGGAGACCAAGTGGTCATTCTGGAAGCTGTTTTTATACTCCCTGGACGGGATCATCGCTTTTTCCACCGCGCCGCTGGCCATCGCCTCCATCGCCGGGGTGTTATTCTGCTTTCTGGCCATGGTGCTGGCGCTGTTCTTTTTTGTCAAAACCCTGGTATGGGGCGATCCGGTGCCGGGCTACCCTTCCATGATTATCATCATTTTATTTATCGGAGGCATCCAGCTTTTGTGCACCGGAATTGTGGGGCAGTACCTGTCCAAAACCTACCTGGAAACCAAAAAACGGCCAATTTATCTAGTCAAAGAGACGGAGGAACAGCCGGATGAACAGGAATAGCAGCGCCAAACAGCCGAAAGCCGACGCTGTCAAAGGCGTTTTCCTGCGTCTGTGGGAAAGGATTTGCTCTGCCGCGCACGCCGCGTCTGAGGCATACCGTTCGCACCGGAAAGCACCGGTGGTTCTGCTTTTGCTGTGCGCAGCGGCGGTGTTTGTGCTGATGCTCATCCTAAACATAAAAACGCCGCTGATCGCGGATGACTTCACCTACTCGTTTGTCTACAATGAGGACCGCTCCCTTCAAAATCTGGGGGATGTGTTCGCATCCCAGTACAACCACTATTTTCTGTGGGGAGGCCGGGCGGTGGTGCACGCTCTGGGGCAGATCTTTCTGCTGTTGGGCAAGTCCGTCTTTAATGTGGTCAACTCGCTGGGATTTGTGCTGTTGTCTCTGCTGATTTATCTTCACATCAATTGCTTCCAGAAAACCCGGGTATCCCTGTTTGTCGGAATCAATCTGCTGCTGTGGATTTTCGCCCCTGCCTTTGGGGAATCCACATTGTGGGTGATCGGCAGCGCCAATTACCTTTGGGGAATGCTGTTGGTGCTGGCGTTTCTGCTTCCTTTTCGGCTATACGCCGTCCGGCAGAACGTCATGCAAAACCACATGGTGTTTCATGTGATCTGGATGTTTCTTGCGGGGGTTCTGGCCGGTTGGACCAACGAAAATACCGGAGCCGGATTGCTGGCCATCCTCGTGTTGATGATGGCGTATTTTTGGATCAACAAGCTGAGGATTCCCAAGTGGTCGGTCAGCGGATTGTTGGGAGCACTTGTGGGATACGCCGCTATGATCTTAGCTCCCGGAAACTATGTGCGGGCTACCTATTTTGAGAATAAGGACAGTCTGCTCACCACTCTGATCAATCGGGCCGTCCGTCATACCAAGAGCATGTATGAATACTTTTTTGTCCTGCTCTTGATCTTTGCCGTCTGTCTGCTTTTGGTATACTGCCAAAAGCGTTCGGACAGAGCCCGGGCGATTGGCAGCTCGCTCATCTATTTTACCGGATTTCTTGCCTCGGTGTATTCGATGATCCTCTCCCCGGCGGGATTTCCCATGCGGGCGTGGTTCGGACCGTTGGTCTTCCTGATCCTGGCGCTGGGGCCGCTGGCCGTCCATCTGGAGCAGACAAGCAGCCTGGTCCGGCCGGTTTCCGCCCTGCTGCTGTGCGTGTTTCTCCCATTGTTTGCGGTGTCTTTCCGCGGAGCTTATCGGGATATCAACCGCACCTATGAAGAATGGCAGGATCGGATCGCTGTTATCGAGCAGGAAAAAGCCAACGGAAACCGGGAGGTCCGTCTTTCCCCCATCGCCGCCAAATCCAAGTACAACGCCATGTATGGACTGACCGATGTCAAAGACAACCCCAAGTACTGGGTCAACCGGGACATCGCCCGCTACTATGGACTGGATGCCGTATACAAAAAATAGCGGACTGAATCGCCGCTCACGCTCCGTCTGGGTTTTTCCCGCCCCAGGCGGAGTTGGTTTTGGAGGTCGTTAAAAGCGCTGTGCTTGGGAAGGGCCTTTGTTCCTGCCATGCGGATTGCCGCGCCGCGCATCTTTTTGGGAGCATACGGGCATGCTAATGCTGAATCAATCTTATAGGAGGTCCTTATCATGCCCCATTCCTGTGAACCCAAATTTTTCGTGTGCAAAGACTGCGGCAACGTGGCCTATCTGCTCCACGACGCAGGCGTTCCTATCGTATGCAACGGCGAACCCATGACCCGGCTGGATCCCAGCGTTTCTGAGGGAGCCGGCGAAAAGCACAAGCCGGTGGTCAACATCTCCCAAAACATCGTCAAGGTTGAGGTGGGCAGCGTCTACCATCCCATGGAGCAGTCGCATTCCATCCTGTGGATCTATCTGCAAACCGAAAAAGGCGGCCAGCTCCGCTTTTTGACAAGCGACGAAGAGCCCCGGGCAGAGTTCTGCCTGCACGGCGACAAGGCAGTGGCGGCTTACGCCTACTGCAACCTGCACGGGCTTTGGAAAACCGACGTTTAGCTTCAAGTTTCATTCCCTTTATCCGGCGGCCTGTTTTTTGCAGGCCGCCGGATTTTTTGCGTCTGGACAGTCTTGAAAGGCCGGAAGTTGAAAATAACAGTGGCAAAAAGTCGCAAAATATGCTATCTTAGTTTAGGAGTACGCAGGCCAACCGTTCGACCCGCCTCCAATATTCACAGATGCAAACGCGGACAGCGCGTTTCAAAAACAGCAAAAGGAGATTGAACCATGACCACACCAAGAAGCGAATATCCAAGGCCGCAGTTTGTGCGGGATTCCTGGCAGTGCCTAAATGGATCCTGGGATTTTGAAATCGACTACGGCAATTCCGGCGAAAGCCGGGGCCTTGTAAAGCCGGAAGCTGTATACGCCCAGACCATCACGGTGCCATTCTGCCCCGAATCCTCTCTGTCCGGCATCGGCAACACCGACTTTTTAAACGCGGTCTGGTACCGCAAAACCATTTCGGTCACTGAGGAGCATCTGAGCGGCCGGGTGATCCTGCACTTTGGCGCAGTGGATTACGAGGCTACCATCTGGGTCAACGAAACCCGCTGCGGGGAGCACAAGGGCGGTTACAGCTCCTTTGAGCTGGACATCACCGACTGCCTGCAGCCCGGAGAAAACCGGCTGGTGGTGCGGGCGGTGGACGACACCAGGGACGACCGCTACCCCAGCGGCAAGCAGAGCGGACTGTACGAATCCCACGGCTGCTTTTACACCCGCACCACCGGCATCTGGCAGACCGTCTGGCTGGAGTTCACCTCCCGATCGTATCTGAAATCCGTGCGGGTTACCGCGGACCCCGCCACCGGAACCGTCTGCTTTGAGCCCAGCGTCAAAGGATGCGACGACAGCCTGACCCTAACCGCCCAAGTCTCCTACAAGGGCGAAAATGTGGCGCAAAAGCGCATCCCGGTGGACGAGGGGAACTTTACCTTCTCAATGGAAATTGAGCACCCCAAGCTGTGGAATCCCGGCGCTCCCGAGCTGTACGACGTAACCTACTCCCTGGAAAGCGACGGCCGGGTGCTGGACACTGTCAAGAGCTATTTCGGCTTCCGGAACATTATGCTCAAGGGCCGGGCCATCTGCTTAAACGGAAAACCGGTGTACCAGCGCCTGGTTTTGGATCAGGGCTTTTATCCCGACGGCATTTACACTGCTCCCAGCGACGAGGCGCTCAAAAAAGACATCGAGCTGTCCATGTCCCTGGGCTTTAACGGAGCCCGGCTGCACCAAAAGATTTTTGAGGAGCGGTTTTTATACTGGGCCGACCAGCTAGGCTACCTGGTGTGGGGCGAGCACGGCAACTGGGGCATGGACATCGCCAATCCCGAAACCGCCCTCAACTTCCTGCCCGAGTGGCTGGAGGCCCTGGAACGGGATTACAACCATCCTTCCATCGTCTGCTGGTGCCCCTTTAACGAGACCTGGGATCACCGGGGCCGCCAACAGGACAACCGGATCATCGCCAACGTCTATCTGGCAACCAAGGCTTTTGACCGCACCCGTCCGGTGATCGACACCAGCGGAAACTTCCATGTGATGACCGACATTTACGACATCCACAACTACGACCAGAGCGTAGAACTGTTCCAGGAACGGTACGGCGCCGTCACCGAGACCCAGGTGTACGACAACTTCCCCGACCGGCAGCACTTTAACGGCGCGCCCTATTTCCTCAGTGAGTACGGCGGCGCCTCCTGGGCGGGCACCGAGAAAAACGCCTGGGGCTACGGCGAAAACCCCAAGACGGAAGAGGAGTTCGCCCAGCGGTACCAAGGGCTGACCCGGGCGCTGATGGACAACAAGAACATCTGCGGGTTCTGCTACACCCAGCTATACGATGTGGAGCAGGAGCAAAACGGCCTGTTCACCTATGAGCGGACGGAAAAATTCTCCCCCGATGTGTACAAGGTGATCCTGGAAACCAACGCCGCCAAGGCCGCCATCGAAGAATAGTCCTTTTGGGAAATTATTTCCCAGTGTTTTCACAAAAAAGGAGCCGGACGCATTAACAGCGTCCGGCTCCTTTTCGATTGACTACTTAGCGGCCCATCAGCTTGACCATGACGGCCTTTTGGGCGTGCAGGCGGTTTTCCGCCTCGTCAAAGATTTCGTCCGCGTGGGCTTCCAGCACGTCCTCGGTGATTTCCTCCCCCCGGTGGGCGGGCAGGCAGTGGAGCACCATGGCGTCGCCGTGCGCGGCCTTCATCACCTCGCCGTTGATCTGGTAGCCGGCGAAAATCTTTTTGCGGGCCTCGGCTTCCTCCTCCTGACCCATGGAGGCCCACACATCGGTGAGCACCACGTCCGCGTCCGCCGCGGCTTTGAGTACATCGGAGGTGACTTCAAACCCGTCAAAACCGGTGGCAAAGTCCAGCACCTCTTGATCCGGGCGGTAATCGTCCGGGCAGGCGATGGAAACCTTCATGCCGGTTTTAAGCCCGCCTACGATCAAAGAGTTCGCCATGTTGTTGCCGTCGCCGATGTAGCACATTTTCAGGCCTTCCACCCGGCCCTTGTGCTCCCGGATGGTCATCAGATCCGCCAGCACCTGGCAGGGGTGGCAGAAGTCGGTGAGCCCGTTGATGATCGGGATGCTGCCGTACTTTGCCAGATCCTCCACCTCCTTCTGCTGGAAGGTGCGGATCATAATGCCGTCCAGGTAGCGGGACAGCACCCGGGCGGTGTCCTGCACCGGCTCGCCCCGGCCGATCTGTAAATCCCGGGAGCTCAAAAACAGCGCGTTGCCCCCCAGCTGATACATGCCGGTCTCAAAGGAGACCCGGGTGCGGGTGGAGGATTTCTGAAAGATCATTCCCAGAGTCTTGCCCGCCAGGTGATGGTGTTTAATGCCGTGCTTTTGCTCGTATTTTAGCTGGTCTGCCAAGTTCAGAATGTCGATGATCTCCTCTTTGCTCAGATCCAGCATTTTCAGCAGATGGTTCATGGTCGTTCTCCTTTCATCCGGCCAGGACGTTTGCCAGAATGGCCAGTCCCTTGTCGATTTCTTCCATGGTGATGGTCAGCGGAGGCAGCAGCCGCAGCTTGTGCTTTGCGGTCAGGATCAGCAGGCCGTTTTGCACACAGGCCTTGGCGGCATCGGCGGAGGTTTTGGTTTTCAGCCTAACTCCCAGCATCATGCCTTCGCCGTCCACCCCTTCCACCTCGGGGATTTGGGTGAGCTTTTCCCGCAGATAGACGCCTTTTTTTGCCACCTCGTCCAAAAAGCCCGGCTGGCACACCCGGCGGAGCACCTCGCACCCCGCGGCGCAGGCCACTGGGTTTCCTCCGAAGGTGGTGCCGTGCTGTCCGGGGCCCAGCACCCCGGACACGCTTTTTCCGAACAGCACCGCCCCGATGGGCAGGCCGCCGCCCAGTCCTTTGGCCAGGGTGGTCAGATCGGGCGTGATCCCATAGTGTTCGCTTGCCAAAAACGTACCGGTGCGGCCCACGCCGGTCTGCACCTCGTCCACGATCAGCAGGATGTCCCGCTCTTTGCAATAGGCGGCGGCCTGCCGGACAAATTCTGAGTTAAGAGGCAGAACGCCTCCTTCGCCCTGAATAAGTTCCATCATCACAGCGCAGGTGTTTTCGGTGATCGTTGCTTTTAAATTCTCCAGGTCGTTGGGCTTCGCATAGGAAAAGCCCTCGGTGAAGGGGAAGAAAAAGTTGTGGAACACATCCTGCCCGGTGGCGGCAAGCGTTGTCACCGTCCGGCCGTGGAAGCTGTTTTGCAGGGTGACGATCTCGGTCCGCTCCTTGCCGTATTTGTCAAAACTGTATTTTCGGGCGGCTTTGATGGCGCACTCGTTGGCCTCCGCTCCGGAGTTTACAAAAAACACCTTGTCACAGCCAGTCTGTCCGCACAGCGCCTTGGCAAGCTCCACCGCCGGGGTGGTGTAGTACAGGTTGGAGGCGTGCTGCAGGCATCCCGCCTGGCGCGCCACCGCGTCCGCCCAGCCCTCGTCCGCATACCCTAAGGAGTTGACGCCGATGCCGCTGGTAAAGTCTATGTACTCTTTGCCGTCCACGTCCCAGCAGGTGGCGTTTTTCCCCTTTTTCAGCACCACGTCAAACCGCCCGTAAGAGCCCACGATATACTGTTTGTCTTGCTGTTTAAAATCCGTACTCACATGTGTCACGCCTTTCTGCGGGCTTACAGGAACATGGTCCCGATGCCCTCGTTGCTGAGCATTTCAATGAGGATCGAGTGAGGAATCCGTCCGTCGATGATAAACGCCCGCTTGACTCCCCGGCGCACCGCCTCCACGCAGCATTCCACCTTGGGGATCATGCCGCCGGACAGGATGCCCTGTTTAATTAAAAAGGGCACTTCACTGACGTTGACCACCGGAATCAGGGAATTTTCATCCTCCCGGTCCCGTAAAAGCCCCCGGATGTCGGTCATGAGGATCAGGTTTTCTGCCCCCAGCGCCGCGGAGATCCGCGCCGCCGCCGTGTCCGCATTGATGTTGTAGATCTCCCCGTTTTCGTCGGTGGCCACGGTGGCCACCACCGGGATGTACCCGCTGTCCAGCGCGTCCAGAACCGGCTGGATGTTCACGTCGGTAATGTCCCCCACATAGCCAAGGTCGGCGTCGCCCTCGTGCTTTTTCACCGACAGCAGGTTGCCATCGGTTCCGCACAGGCCGATGGCCTTGCCGTTGTGCTGGTGCAACAGGGACACAAGCCCCTTGTTCACCTTGCCAGCCAGCACCATCTGAACGATCTCGGCGGTCTCCTTATCGGTGTAGCGCAGGCCGTTTACAAACTTGGACTCCTTGCCCACCTGCTCCAGCATGGCGTTGATCTCCGGCCCGCCGCCGTGCACCAGCACCACCTTGATGCCCACCAGCGACAGCAGCACCAGGTCGCTCATCACCGCCTGCTTTAACTCGTCGTTGATCATAGCGTTGCCGCCGTATTTGATGACCACGACCTTGTTGTAATACTCCTGAATATACGGCAGGGCGTCAATGAGCACCTGCGCTTTGGTCCTGTTTGAGATTTCCACTGTTCTGGCCATTCCTTTCCTGAATCAGCCTGGCCCGTTTTGAATGTCGGGCCGATTTTGATGCGCTCTTCTGGGCGTGCGCCTGCATACCCTTCCTCTGTGTTTTCAAACGGTCAGGTTCGATAGTCGCCGTTGATTTTCACATAGTCGTAGGTCAGATCGCAGCCCCAGGCCACCGCCCGGCCGTCTCCATCCCCCAGACGGAGGACGATCTTGATCTCGTCCGCGCTCAGCACGGTTTTGGCGTCTTCCTCCGAGAACTCCAGGCCCGCACCGTTTTCGCACACGTCGATGCTCCCCTTGACGGAGCACAGCTGCACCGCCACTTTTTTGATGTCGAGATCCGCCTCGCTGTAACCCACCGCGCACAAAATCCGTCCCCAGTTGGCGTCCTCCCCGAACATGGCGGCCTTAAACAGGCTGGAGGTGATGACCGATTTGGCCACGATCTTGGCGTCCCTGGTTGTCTTGGCGCCGGACACCACGCACTCCAACAGCTTGGTGGCGCCCTCCCCGTCCCGGGCGATCTCCCTGGACAGGTTCATCAGCAGGGCGTACAACGCGTTGCAAAACAGCTCGTAGTCCCGCTCCTCGTCTTTGATTTTGGGATTGCCCGCCTCGCCGGAGGCCAAAATCGACACCATGTCGTTGGTAGAGGTATCCCCGTCCACGCTGACCATGTTGAAGGTGTCGTCCGCCACCGTTTTCAGCGCCTTTTTCAGGAGCATCGGCTCGATGTCCACATCGGTGGTGAGAAAACAGAGCATAGTGGCCATGTTGGGATGGATCATGCCGCTTCCCTTGGCGATGCCCGCCACCACGCAGTCTTTCCCCCCCAGGGAGAACTTCACCGCCAGCTCTTTTTTGTAGGTGTCGGTGGTCATAATGGCTTCGGCGGCCTCCGAACTTCCCTCCCTGGAAAGGCTTGCCGCCAGGTCCGGAACCGCAGCCTCGATGGGCTCGATGGGCAGAGGCTGTCCGATGACACCGGTGGAGGCCACAATCACGTCCTCCGGGCGGATTGAAAGCGCCTTGGCGCAGAGCTCCGCCATTTGGAGCGCTTTAAACTCCCCGTCGGCGTTACAGGTGTTGGCGTTGCCACTGTTGCAGATCACTGCCTGGGCCATTCCATCCTTCAGATGCCGACGGGTGATGACAATGGGCGCGCCCTTGACCTTGTTTTGGGTGTAGATCGCCGCCGCCGCGCATGGATGGTCTGCCAGAATCATGGCGAGATCCCGTTTTTCTTTATTTTTCCGGATTCCGCAGTGGACGCCGGCGGCCTTGAACCCCTTGGGGGCGCACAGTCCGCCGTCCACAAAATCAAATCCCTCGAATTTTACAAACATGTTGTTCTTCCTTTCCGGCCCGCTCCGTAAAAGGCCGTGAGATTAAGAGACTGCGCCCGCCGTTAAAAGGCCGGAGGGATCATCTTGAGCCCGGCGGATTCATCCAGGCCGAACATTAGGTTCATGTTCTGGATCGCCTGACCAGCCGCTCCCTTGACCATGTTGTCGATGGTGGATACGACGATCAGTCTGCCGGTGCGCTCGTCTGTATGAAGGGAAATATCGCAGTAGTTGCTGTATTTGACATTGCGCAGATTGGCGATCTTGCCGGGCTCCATCACCCGGACAAAACGCTCGTCCTTGTAAAACTCCTGATACAGGCGATGGACCTCCTCAAGGCCCATCTTCTTTTTCAGGTCCGCATACATGGTGGACACAATCCCTCGGTTGACCGGAAGTAGATGGGGCACAAAGGTGATCTTTACCTCCTCCCCCGCCAGTTCGGACAGGGTCTGTTCGATCTCCGGAGTATGACGGTGGCTGGCCACCTTATAGGGCGCGAACGCCTCGTTGCAGTCGGGGTAGTGGGTATTCTGGGCAAGGCCTCTGCCCGCCCCTGTGGCGCCCGATTTGCTGTCAATGATCACCGAATTCACCCGCACAATCCCCTCCTTTACCGCCGGGGCCAGTCCCAAAGCAATACTGGTGGGATAACAGCCGGGATTCGCAATGATCTCCTTACCCGCCGCCGACGCCCGGTGGAGCTCCGGAATGCAGTAGACCGCCTTGCTGTGCAGCGCGGGATCTTTATAGGAAAGCCCATACCACTGCTCATACTCCTCGGGAGAGGTCAACCGGAAGTCCGCGCCCAGATCGATGAATTTTTTTCCCGCGTCCACGCACTTGCGGGCCAGAGGCTCGCTGAGGCCGTGGGGCATGGCCGCAAAGACCACCTCGCTGTTTTGAATGACATCGTCCTCATCCCCCAGCATGTCGTCCCGGATGCCGCACAGGTTCGGATACACCTCGCTGATGGGTTTGCCCTCAAAGGACACCGAGCTGACCGCGCTCACCTGTGCATAGGGATGGGTGGACAGAATCCGCAAAAGCTCTACGCCGGCATAGCCGGTGGCTCCAATAATTCCCGCTTTAATCATGTTCATGGATCAATAACCTCACTCGGCTGATTTGTTTTTCCACGCTGGAGGGGGAAGGCCCCCCCACCGCTTTGCGCTCGCCCAGACAGGTTTCCAGGCTGATGGCCTTGTACACATCCTCGTCAAAGACGTCGCACACCGCCTGGTATTCGCTGAGCTCCAGGGTTTCCAGAGTTTTGTCTGTGTCGATGCACAGAGCCACCAGTTGGCCAGTGATCTTGTACGCGTCCCGGAAGGGCAGTCCCTTTTTCACCAGGTAGTCCGCGCAGTCGGTGGCGTTGATAAAGCCCTTGGCCGCCGCCGCCCGCATATTGTCTTTTAACACCCGCATGGTGGCCAGCATAGGCGTCATGGTGGTCACACAGAGCTTAACGGTGTCCACCGCGTCAAAGATGGCTTCTTTGTCCTCCTGCATATCCTTGTTATAAGCAAGCGGCAGGTTTTTCATCATGGTCAAAAGCGTTACCAGATCGCCGATGACCCGGCCGGTCTTGCCCCGCACAAGCTCCGCCACATCGGGGTTTTTCTTCTGGGGCATAATGGAGGAGCCGGTGGCGTATGCGTCGTCGAGCTCGATGAACTTAAACTCCCAGGAGCACCACAACACAATTTCCTCCGACAGGCGGGACAGGTGCATCATCAAAGTGGAGATCGCCGCCGCTGTTTCGATGCAGAAATCCCGGTCGGACACCCCGTCCAGGCTGTTGGCGGTGATCCGGGCAAAGCCCAGAAGCTCCCGCACCTTTTCCCGGTTGATGGGATAGGTGGTGGCTGCCAGTGCGCCGCTGCCCAGGGGCATCTCGTCCATGCGCTTACCCGCGTCGGATAGCCGCCCCATGTCCCGCAAAAACATCTGGGCGTAGGCCATCAGATGATGGGCGAAGGTGACCGGCTGTGCTCTTTGCAGATGGGTATAGCCGGGCATCACCGTGCCGGTGTGCTGCTCCGCCAGATTGCAGATGGTTAAGGTCAGCTCCCGGACCATTTCAATGATCTCACAAAGCTCGTCTTTTAAATACAGCCGCAGGTCCAGCGCCACCTGGTCGTTTCGGCTCCTGGCCGTGTGCAGGCGCTTGCCGGTGTCTCCCAGCCGCTTGGTGAGCTCGGCCTCCACAAACATGTGGATGTCCTCCGCCTCAGGGTTGATGGAAAGCGAGCCGTCGTCCAAATCCGCCAGAATGCCCTCCAGCCCGTCTACAATCAACTGAGCCTCGTGCTGTTCAATAATCCCCGTCGCCCCCAGCATGGTGGCATGGGCGATGCTGCCCCGGATATCCTGCCGATACATTCGCGCGTCGAACGAGATGGAGGAATTAAAGTCGTTGACCTTTTCGTCCACCTCTTTTTTAAATCGTCCCGCCCACATTTTTGCCATGTTCAGACCGTCCCCTTCTTCCCGGCGCAGCCGGCCGAGTTCCTTAATAAGACCTTGTTGTTCCACAATAAAATGAAGGATCGTGCAGGAGGATTTCCCCCTGCACGAAACCAATGCTCTTTACTCGAATCATTCGCTGTGATTATTTGTTTTTACGCTTTTCGTCCAGCAACGCCTTGACCTTGATGGGAAGGCCGAACAGGTTGATAAAGCCCTGGGAATCCATCTGGTCGTAAACCTCATCCTCGCCAAAGGTGGCCACTTCCTCGTCGTATAAGGTGTAGGGCGAGGTGACGCCGGCGTTGATCATATTGCCCTTATAGAGCTTTAACTTCACGTCGCCGGTGACGGTTTCCTGGGTGGAATCCACAAACGCGGAGAGGGCTTCCCGCAAGGGAGTGTACCACTGGCCGTTGTAGACGATGTCCGCAAATTTCAGCGCCACCTGCTGTTTGTAGTGCTGAGTCTCCTTGTCCAGGCAGATGGTCTCCAGCACCTCGTGGGCGTGGTAAAGGATGGTGCCGCCGGGGGTCTCGTACACGCCCCTGGACTTCATGCCCACCAGACGGTTTTCCACGATGTCCGCCAGGCCGATGCCGTTGGCGCCGCCCAGCTCGTTGAGCTTCTTAATCAGGGACACGCCGTCCATCTGGACGCCGTCCACCGCGGTGGGAACGCCCTTTTCAAAATGGATGGTCACATAGGTGGGCTTGTCGGGCGCCATCTCGGGGGATACGCCCAGCTCTAAAAAGCCCGGTTTGTTGTACTGAGGCTCATTGGCGGGATCTTCCAGATCCAGGCCCTCGTGGGACAGATGCCACAGGTTTTTATCTTTAGAATAGTTGGTTTCCCGGCTGATTTTCAGGGGGATGTTGTGGGCCTCGGCGTAGTCGATTTCCTCGTCCCGGGACTTGAGATCCCAGATCCGCCAGGGGGCGATGATCTTCATGTTGGGGGCCACCGCCTTGATGGCCAGCTCAAACCGGACCTGGTCGTTGCCCTTGCCGGTGCATCCGTGGCAGATGGCGTCCGCGCCTTCTTTCAGGGCGATCTCCGCGATCCGCTTGCCGATGATCGGGCGGGCAAAGGAGGTTCCCAGCAGGTATTTCCCCTCGTACACCGCGCCCGCTTTCAGGGTGGGGAATACATAGTCGTTGACAAACTCGTCGTTTAAATCCTCGATGTAGAGCTTGGAAGCGCCGGTTTTAATCGCTTTTTCCTCCAGGCCGTCCAGCTCGGTTCCCTGACCCACGTCGCCGGACACCGCAATGACCTCGCAGTTGTTGTAGTTTTCTTTCAACCACGGAATAATGATGGAGGTGTCCAAACCTCCGGAATAAGCGAGTACGACTTTTTTAATTGAAGTATCCTGTTTGTTCATGATGATATCCTCCTGACAAGCCGGCTGCGCGGCTGAATGTTTTTACTGGCTACAATGTATATTATACATCCATATACAAAAAAATCAAGGGTTTTATGTATATTTATTCAAGTTTATCCAGGTTAAACTGAATTTTTATTCAATAAAGCTGCATTCTAGTCATCCTGACGAATTTACCGACAAATACAACAGTTTCCCTTTAAATTCAAGCGGATAACCAAGTTCTATTATAGCAGTTCTGTGGGAAAAAACAAGATTTGCGCATCGTAAATTCCCCATCTCCGCTTCACTTGGCAAGAAAAAGCGCAAGCGACTATTCTTTCTTTTTCACGCATACAATGATAAAGCTGCCTTGAACGTTGAACCCGCTGGATTTTGCGGGAAAAATCTGTTATACTTGGGGAAAGATGGAAAAAGGTGAGACCTTGATTTTTTTGTATCCGAAAGGAGTTTTTTTATGAAATTTGAATCCGTTGACTTAAAGCAGCTCCCTGACAATCCCTTTCGCCTGATTGGCGACCAGTGGACGCTGGTCACTGCGGGATCCGCCGACTCGTTTAACACCATGACCGCCAGCTGGGGCGGTGTGGGCGTCCTCTGGAACAAACCGGTGGCCACCATTTACATCCGGCCGCAGCGGTACACCTATGAGTTTTTGGAAAAAAGCGACACCTTTACCCTGTCCTTTTTCTCCGAGCAGTACCGTTCCGCTCTCAAACTCTGCGGAGCAAAGTCCGGCCGGGAGGTCGACAAGGTCAAAGAGACCGGCTTAACTCCCGTGACCGAGGAGGGCTCCGTTTATTTTGACGAGGCTCGGTTGGTATTCGTCTGCAAAAAGCTTTATTTTGACGATATTAAGCCCGAAAACTTCTACACGCCGGATTTGGAGATCAATTATCCCAACCGGGATTACCACCGGATGTACATCGGCGAAATTCAAAAAGCGCTCATCGCAAAGTAACAATCTCCTAGATAAAACCGCCCATAAGGCCAGTAGAGCCTTGTGGGCGGTTTTTGCATATTTCCCATTCAAAACAATGAATCATATCTATGAATAGAGACAAACTGAGTTTTAAATCATTAAAATTGTTTATTTAACTGAAAAGACGGTCTTTTCTATATTATAGTTTATATTTAATTTGAAAATGTAATTTTAGAAAAAATGCAGTTCCTAAACAACACAGCAAAGCAAGAGCAAACAACAAAATCGATAAAAAAACAAAAATAGCACTTTGGGATAATTGATTTGCAACCATGCGTGTCACTGTAATCCCTATTGCAGCTCCCGCTAAAGAGTAATATCCTACTCTATTCATTTTATTTTTTAAATATTCCTTATATTTCCCCCTCCTTATATTAGATAGCACATACACAAATGTCAATAAAATTGCTACAAAAAAGGCAAAAATCATTCCACAAAGAAGATACACATACCCATATCCTGCTACTACTAAAAATTTAAAAGACAGGGAGATACAACTCACTGAAATAAATAATAAATACAATCCATAAAATAAATTTGTATGTTTTGTGGTTGTTTTAGGTCTCGTGACAATATAGATGCTAACAGCTATTATAAAAAGATCAAACAGAATAAACCCAATCGCGACCCAAATGTTATACAGCCAAATAATACAAGGTATGCTGAGCAATAATAAGGTAATTAGATCAACCACTACCTGATGTCTTTTAATATTTTGGGGGTTATATTCTACATAAGCGCGAATATTTTGTATATTCATGCAATCTTCCCCCGTTTATAATATTCTCAACTGTTGATAGTGATAACATATACAACCAGAAATACTGAATACAATTACACTTTATTTTTCCACTTCGAGTCCTCGGAACAACGAAATACCTATTCAACCCCTAACTTTTTCTGATAGCGAATAAGGCCGTCGCCGATGGACAGCGGAATGGCGTAGACACATACAGGAAAGACAATGTTATATAGCAGCGATTCTGTCCCAAAAAAGTGACCGATCAGGATATAAAAGATTCCCAGCGGCACTCCTCTGATCAATAGAATGAAAAAAGATTTTAAAAATTCGCTTGCTTTTAAGTTCAACCGGGACACATTATACATCCATACAAAGAGTTCAAAGACATTTAAAATTGGTACAAAGGATAATATCCTTTGATACCTGATTGGGATATACGAGATCATTAAAATCACCCCGATTTATCTACGCGTACTAAGGCGATTAAACAGGCCTTGGTTCTCAGCCTTTCATACAATCCAGGGCTCCTGATAATTTTAAAAGAAGCGGGATCGTACTTCTTTTTTATTTTACCATATTTACGAAGGCCGTGTCTACTTGACTTGCAAATAAAAATGAATGATTAAAAAGCTCCTTCGCCGCAGCGAAGGAGCTTTTTCTGCTATTCATCAGCCGTATGGATTTATTCGGCTCTGGTAAAATACAAATGGTTTATTCGCCCTTACAGCTGATTTTTCTCGTCATCTGAACCGCCTTCATCATCCCCAGCGACACACCCAATGAAGCCATTCATCTGCTGCAATCCACCAACCTCAGCGTGTTGGAAATCAGCCAGAAACTCAAGTACAACAACCAGTTTTATTTTTCTCAGCAGTTTAAGAAAAAAATGGGGGTCTCCCCCTTAGCATACAAAAAATCCATGAATAGCCAGCCGTAACTTTCTTTCTGTTTCAGGAACTTGAAAATGAAAAAAGAAAGGGCGGCTATTGTTCCAGGGATTTTAAATCCTCCTGGGCGTCCTTGGCGATAAAGCGGGCTAAAAAGCCCAGCAGCAGGGCGGTGAAAAACAACGCCGACAAAAATAAGAAAAGGCTCAGTTTTGCGTCGCCCTGCCCTCCAAACGAATCCCACCCGGGAAACTGAAAGGCCGCGCTCAGCGCAAGCACTGCGCTGAGCACAAACATCCCACTGGAAAACGCTTTTGTCCTGGTAAAATATTTCACATTTCTCTCCTCCTAGCCGTCTGGAGCTCCCGATGAAGCCCCGGACGTTTTCTGTATTTTGATGCTAAAGCCCTTTTGTTTTGAGCCTTGCCACCAACTGCACATAAAACTCCCGCACATCGAACTCCGGGATGTTTTCCCGGTTCAAATCAATCATATCCCCGTGGGAAATCCCCCGCTTGCCGTTTACGGTCAAAAAGGTGTAATCCTCCCCCCAGCGGAAGGAATCCGCCGACACCAACCCGTCGTTGGCTCCGCTATAGTGCTTGGCGATCCAATAAGAAACGTTCAGCGGGAATTTTCCGTTCACTGCACGGTTGAGCTTGGAGCCTATGCTCTGACAGTAAATATCCCGGGGCAGATCCTCCCCCATCTGCTCCCCCAGCCGGCGACATCCCGCCGCAGTCAAGTCCCCTACCGCAGTCAAAAAATCCGGGTGTTTGTCTCCTAGCTTTTTCAAAGCAGCATTGTAACCGCCTGCGATCATCTGCTGGGTTTTTACAGGAAATTTTTGAAGCAGCTCATCCACAAACAGGCATCCTCGGTGAGGTGTGTTCACCGTGGTGATCGAAGCCACATAGGGAGCGGCATCCAGGCAGCCCACCGCATACCGGATATCCAGCCCGCCCTTGGAGTGAGCGATGACATTGACCTTTCCGCAGCCGGTGGCCTGGACGATCTCTTTGATCCGCGCTGTCAGCTGGGCTCCGCTGTCCGCCACCGAAGAAGCAGATTCATGGTTGCCATAATAAAGGACGGCCCCGTTTTTCTCAAGCTCCGCTGGAATTCTCCCCCAGTAATTTGGAAACTTAAAATCCCGAAAAAACACCCCGTGCACCAGCAGCAATGGATATCGAGTCCCGCACACCTGGTAGGAGGCCCGCGCTCTGTCGAGTTCGACCTTCTTGGTTTCAAACGCCACTTCCCGGGAAGCAGTGCTGATTATCATACACAGCGCTACCAGGTTGGCGATGGGAATCCATCCGCACAAAATCCCGATCACCCGCAGGCGGATTCCAAGCTGAACTGACGTACCGTATACCCGGATGATGCCATTCCAGAACACCACCGTTTCCACGCAGACAGCGGTGAGTGCGCTGAACACCCAGACTGTCCACTGCTGAGGGAACAGAAAAAACGCAATGACGATATGATAAAGCACCGACAATACTGCCGTGGTTAAAAACAAGACCAGCAGTTCGCATCCGCTGTCGCACATTCGCAGCCGAAAGGTGGGCGGCCGTTTGACAAATCCCCTCGGAGCGATGTTGACAAAAAGAAACACCGCGGATAAAGCGGCCAATAGCCCCCAATTCTTTGTCTGCCAAAAATACCAATAACCATTGGCACTAAAAAATAACACTGGAATGGTAAGCAACCGAACCAGCCCTTTCACCTGCTGCACCTCCTCCGGTTTCCCAGCACGGAAAACTGTCTTATTCCATGGGTATTATACAACAGCTCTGCAGAAAAGTCGATTGCAGCAAAACCATTTTAAAACAGCGGATATCCGTATCTGGATATCCGCTGTTAAAAGCCTGTTGTAAAAACTCCAAAGTGGATGGCAACCCCAATCAATGCCGCGACCACCAGAAGCGCCAAAACCACCAAAAGGGCAATTTCCGCTTTGACTTCGCGTCGCCATTGATTGGGCTGGCCTTTGCTGTTCCAAGAGGGGTCATGGCCGGGTTGTTTTTGATTTATTTCGGACCCACACCGTATACAGGTCAGGCGCTGATCGGTATTCTGCGTTCCACAAATGGGACATGTTTTCATTGTCTGTTTCTCCGCCGCTCTATTAAATTCAGTTGCCGTCAACAGTTCTTATCATAAGTGTATTTTATACCGCAAGCAATAAAACGTCAAGTGTAATTACACTTTGAATGTCTTAAATGAGGCGTGTCAATCCTATATTCTTAAGATAGAGAGGGCGTGACACAACTATGGTTATTGACTACAATTTGATCGGAAAACGTCTTGCAGAAATACGGAAAAAACAGCATTTGACACAGGAAAGACTTGCAGAAAAAACGGATCTCACCAACAACTATATCTCCAACATTGAAAACAACCGGTCTATCCCTAGTTTGGAAACCCTTGTGAAACTGTGCGGCGCACTTCATATTACTCCCAACGACATATTGATCGGTGCTTCTCCCGCATCGGATCAATATATGACGGATGAGCTGCACGATAAAATCTTGCAGTGCACACCAACGGAAAAACGGCTGATTGACGGTTTTATCTCTTTGCTAATGACAGAACGAGAAACAAACGCTGGCATTGGCGGCAGCAATTAAATTCTTTACATGGCGTCCTTACAATCCAAAAGGAAAGAGGACTAATCAGTTCCCTTCCTTTTGATTTTTCTCAACATCTGGCAATGCGGATGAAAAACTCTTTCTCTTTAAAATATTGTTTGTATTTCTCCCCTCGTTTGAATTGCTTTTCCATGTGGTAATATTTGTTAATGTAGCTCCAATAAAATATTGAATATATACATTTTGGCACTCTTTCGTCCCATTAAAAGCGTAACCAATTAGATTCGGCATTCTATTATTTAGTAGTAAATCCCGTAATTCGAAAATGTTTAAAAGAAGATTGGATTCATTGGTGAAACAACAGCCAAAAGAAGGATCAAAAACCACCCATTTTTTTATATCTTCACAAAAAACATGTACAACAAAATGGCTTCCCCAATGATTCCCGTCTTCTAATTGAATTGGATATGCTTTTATTCCATGCGCCAACAATAAATCGGTTAACACGATAGCTTTATCCCGACAATTAATAGCATGTTTAAAACCTCTGTCTACAGAAAATTGTAGAATTTTTAAACTATTATCTGGTAACAGTTTCGTTTGCGCACCACTATAATATGTATGTTGAGTAAGCCACTCCATTATTATATGTGCTTTTTCGTATCCGTTTTCTTTATTAAAAATCTCTGGAATATGATATTTATTAATCAATTCTTGATATTCTGGTAAGTCTTGAAATAAGTCTTTATATTTAGCAGGAAAAATATTTTCTATACTTCCAATGGACAAAGGTGCACAACCTCTATAATTCTTTGGATTCTTTGTAAATTCTAAGTAATTCTTCCATTTCTTAAGGTTCCAATATTTTAATTTAGTCTTAGAAATCAAATATAAGGCCTTTAATTTCATATAATCCCCCTTCCTATTGAATTATATATAGCTAAAAGCAAACATGATCAAATGCTATGTCATCTGGCTGGCCTAGTGGGTGGACAAGGTCATCTGGGAGAATCCATGTGGCATCTGGCAGTACATCAACATCGGTGCCATGAACGGGATCAATGGACGGGTGGTAAATTATTTATTCAGACTGCTTTTTCACTTCTAAGTATTTGTTTAAAACATCTTCTAACTCCTGAAAATACGAATATTTTTGAAAATCCACCCCGTTTTTCCGTACTTGTATAAGAAGTTCTTGTATCTTTATTGTTAAAAAATCAGCTAGTGCTGGTGAATATGGAGACTGGATTTTATTATATATTGTGTTAATAGAACGGATACAAAGCTTTCTTTTGTGATAATGTTGATCTTTTATGATTTTTTTAAGTGTTGTTATATACTGTAAAATTGCATCTGCATGCGGAGAATCATAATCGGTATACGGGGCATTTTTCAGTATTTCGTTAATCTCCTCTTGCAACCGCAAATAAAACTGTTCATCAACCAGTCTCATTAATTCCAAACGTTTTTGAAATAAAACCCGTCTGAAATCCTGCCAATATACCCGATGATGCAATTCATAATCAGTAGCAACTTGGGCTATTTGGTTTTTAATTACTTCATAAACAATATCCATAGGATCAGAGGATTGACCGATCACGTTGTCGCCGCCCCGTTCATCCCGATATCCATAGATGTAAGAGTCATAATGGTGAAGGATGTAATAGCAGTCGCCAACAGAAGGGTACACCCCATAAGCAATACCCAGATCACGCGGGTCGCCGCCGGTTCTGGCATAATATTCATTGATTGTATCGTGCAATTCTCTCATTTTCATGCTTCTATCCCCATTGTATAATAAGGTATGGCGGTGAAACTGCCCTACCTTATTATAACAGATCGTTATGTGTTTGTCAGAATAATTCCACTAGATGTTCATTGTCTATATACCATTGAACAGAGTGCGGCAATTTATATTGTATTCCTCCTCCAGGCTGACCAAACCAAGGGGAGATAATCGAATTTAAAATTCATGCGCAGACCATCCTTGAACTGCGCATGAAATAGGATAGTTTAGTTGTTGTCGCTATCATTGTTGACTTTTACAGGAGGATTAATATAAGGACCAAGTATTTCGGAAACGACGAGAACGACTACCACCAATGCTATTTTAAAATAAATATTACAATATATCTCTTATCAAAAAACAGGCCGGGTTATTCCCGGCCTGTTTCCAGTTCTTTTGACTTCTCTTAATTTTCTGCTCCTAACAATCCGTCCAGTTCCTTAGCGGTCAGACCTGTTGCCTCCTGTATCTGTGTTCTTGAGAAACACCCCATGTCAATCATCTTTTTCGCTATTTCTATTTCTCGTGTATAAGCTCCCGATTTCCACCCAGCCTGATATTTCCTATCAAATATCTTTTCTACGTTTGTGGTCATAGCTGTTACATCTCCTTCCATCAATGCCTCTTTCGCTTCTTCAAGTACTTGGCGATTCGTGGCCTTAGTACTTAATATGTCCATCAGCCAGTCCCATATTTCTAGTATATCCTCATGCGTGTGCTGCGGTGCGCGCTGTGTCACCTTTCGGATCGAGGATAAAAAATCTGAATCATTTAATCCCTTTTCCATCAGGAATATATCATCCAGCGCATTGTTGGAATTTAAGATATAGTCATCGTCCTGCTGCATTAAATCCAACAACAAATACTGGAAGTCGATTGTATTTTCGCCAAATCTTTCTGGATTATGAATGTAATCCCGAAACGTCCGCGAAGCCGTCCACGGCTGTTTTCCGTTATAGAGTACGACCGGCACTACGGCGGGCAGACGGAAATCTTTCCGCTTCCGTTCTTTCTTCGGCGTATCCGCAAACAGCCGCTTGGTTAGCTCGGTCATATATACCAAAAGCCGATACGGCATGGTATGGTCGCATTTCGATTGTAGTTCCAGCAGAATATAAAAGACTACTTCCTGATCCCCGCTTTTTGCACGATAAATCAAGTCCGCTTCTGTTTCACGGAATTGTTCATCCACAAAAGCCGCGTTGACTAAAGTCAGATCCTCCGCCTTTATGTTGTTAACCCAATTCACTTTTATATACTTCCGCATAAAATGAGCGAAATATTGCTTCTTGCTTAATATGCGTTTATATCCTTTGTCATAAACGTGTTCCGGCATATCATGACCCTCTCATAAAAGGCTTTTTCAGTTCGCTATCACACTTTTGACTGTACGAAGTATTTTTAAAATTTTCTTTGTATCCTCAAAACTGCAATCTTTAAATATTTCACTTAATTCCGTCGATACCAACGTATCCTTACACGCCGATATATTGTCGCAAACTAAATAATCCACGCTTACCCCTAATGTTTCTGCTAAAGACAGCAACATCGGTAGGCTTAATTTTGTATTGCCATTTTCAATTTTGCTTATATGCTGTACGGATACCGATACGCTTTCTGCTAAACGCTCTTGGGTGAGAGATTTTTTCAATCTGCTTTCTCTTACACGTCGGCCTAGTGCCTCATAATCAATTGTCAATTTCTCACCCTCCTTTTCCATCCATTTACAACTATATTGTAATTTATGTAGTCTCGTAGTATAATACACTGTATAGCAATATTAGTTATATAGTTTAATATAGCTATGTAAAAATTCATGTTGGATGTGTCGTGATGTTCAATTTCTTTTCCACCTTAATCGAGTATGAGGATCAGCAAAATATAAAAGATATTTTCTGCAAATATTATCCGCTTATGAAAAAGACCGCTGCCTCTTTAGTCGGCAACGATCTTGCGGAAGATATTGTAATGGAATCTATGCTATGTCTAATTCGGTATATCAGTACTCTAAAGGATTTACAGGAAAACTCGCTCGCCCCATATATCACTGTTGTCACCCGTAATACCGCCTATTCTTATCTTAAAAAGCGCGGCCGGATCACAGAACATGAACTGCACCTGTCGCACGAAGATTTTGACCGTTTATACAACCATCTCGATACGACGCAAGAAAAAATAGAATGGAACGAGGCGATCCGTTTGGTCATGCGCTCTTTAAAGCCTCGGGACCAGGATTTATTATACTGCCGCTATTTTCTGCAAATGTCCTACAAGGAGATTGGAAAATTCTCGGGTATACCAGAAAACCAGGTAGGCGTCTACCTTCACCTTGCGAGGAAGTATGCCCTTAAAATTCTTGAGAAAGGAGGATGGGAGCTATGAGCAAGCGGCCGATCACACAGCAGGACATAGATGATCTGCTCCTGCAAAAGGCTATATTGGACTGGACAAGCCAGAACGCCCATGACTTAGAAAAGGAAAACCAGCAGTTATCCCATCTGCCGGAATATCAAGTATCCCCCAAAACGCAAGAACAGATTCAACGCCTTGTTGCAAAAGATGCAGGCCGGAAGCGGCGTTCACGGCGTTTCCGGCGGCTGGCTGCCGGTTTTGCCGCCAGCTTCATCGTCCTGACCATTACCGGCGTGATCTGTATTTTAGGCGTGGAAGGCTTTGGAAACGCCGTGCTGAACGTATACCTTGAACACTTCCGGGCAGGTACAAACATCAATCTGCATGACGGCGTATACATCCGATGGGGCGATATGCGGCCGCCCGCCTATGTTCCTTCCGGTTATGAGATTACCGGCACGGATCAATCGTCCGATCTGGTCAGCTCTATTACCTATACCAATGGGGACGGGGATCTGCTGATTTATTCACAGTCGCCCATTGCCAGCGCTGGAACGATTGATACAGAAAATGCCTTCGTAATGGATCAAAACATAAGGGTGGGACGATCAGCAGCTTTATATGTGCAGAAGGAGGACAAATCCATCCTGTACTGGACAGCGGGCGATTACGCTTACATGCTCCAAGGCATTTTAGGAAAGGACGAGTTGGTTAAGGTTGCAGAAAGCATACCTACCCAATAAAAAACATTTTAAAGGAGAGAATTCCAATGAAAAAGAAAGCCATCGCATGTATTCTCACAGCCTGTATGCTCACCTTATCCCCCTTGTGCGCACAGGCCGACGCTGCAAAGGCCCCCGCCGTATATTATTCTGAAACAGGCGGATTAACGCAAAGCATAGAACCACGCCTGAACTATTTATCCTCCGTTTTTACCCATTTCGTCATTAGCGGCTCTTACGCACAGATGCAGGGCAATTACACGATTTTTTCCAACATGAAGGTACGGCTACAGGTTGTGATGCAGCACTCCTCCAATAACTCGACTTGGTCCAACGTATCCGGCGAATCCTGGTCACAGACCTGGATCACCAGCGGCCAGCACATCCTGCCCTGCCGAAGCCATGCGCCCCTTGCACACGGATACTACTACCGTGCGCAAACAACCGCTACGGTTTTAAGCAGCAGCGGCGCCCCTTTGGAAACCGTCATTGTCTATTCAAATCCTTCTTATTATGCTTAAAACACAGGAGATGCCAACATGCCCCATGACTATAACTTAAACGGTCCTTCAAAAGCATTTTGTTTTCTGGATATTTATTCGGAAAAACAGGAGCAAGTCCTGCTCGAATTAGCTGCCAAACGCGGCCAGAATGTGTTTATTGCTTTTGGCAAACGCATCAGCGACCCGTATTTTTCCGACAGTATTCCCATGCGCTTGATCCGCCGCTGCCTTCTAAACAGTTTGTCAAGGTTTATACAGGACGGCAGCACTACTTTTGTTTTCCATACAATATCTTATTTCAGCGCCATGTGTGCGGAACTGTTAAACGATTTAAAGAAGGAGAACCCTCACATCCGGTATGTTGTTTTGCCCCTGCATAATATCTACAACAAGCCCTCATACCGGAAAAATATGTACGACGCATTCCTGTCCGGCGCGGAAAATACATTTGCTTTTTTCTCACCTGAAAGTACGAATTTATCAAAATACTATAAGATTATTCGCTCCATTTGTGCAAAGGCATTGTTAATTGCACAGCCCCAGGAATATACAGGTATGCAGCGGTATTTCAGCGATCCGCATCAGCAGACGCAAATCACGTTTTTAAACTCATTTGAAAGTGATCTTGAACAGTTTCAAACAGTTCATAATTCTATTGGCAGTCTGGCGAAATCCATCATGGATAGCTTTGATTACAAAAATGCGAAGCCCGTCCATATAGACTTTATGCTGCAAAGTTTGCGGGAACAGGCAGTACGTTGGAACGCCCTGTCGGACCAATTGTTGTGATGGGAGGATGATTACCATGCATGGCTTTGAAGGCGATACCTTTCTTATATCCCCCAGGGCCTATACCGACGAAGATATACCCCTGTTCAAGCAATTGGCGCTCCAACGGCAAGAAGGGGTTTACTTATTTTTTCCCCGGAACATAAACCGCAACGTACATGATATTCCTCTCAAATTTCCTCTGGTCCTGCAAAATCTTTATTCTCAGCTTTTACATCAGATCGACCAGGGCAAGCGTTTCTTTATCATCGGTTCTATGATCCCTTTTACCATTGTCAGCTGGGCAGTCCTCGATGTTGTCAGGCAGCGTTTTCCCCATATACAGTTTTATTGGATGCCTTTGGATGCTGCTTACCTATACGAAGGGCTTTTGCCAACGTTTCAACAAATGAAAGAAGCCCTTGGCGAGCCGGTCAACATTTGCCCGTGGGAACTTCCCAAGCGGGCCAATCAATATTATGAACGAATCAGTCATATGTGTTCTACCGCCCTTCTATATTCCTCGATGAAACGGTCGTCTGCCGTCGTCCAACAATTTTCCAAGTATTCTGTTGAGATGATTGGCTGCATGGAACAGGTCGATGCAGTAGTAAACGACTTTAAGGAATTGCAAGCTTCCATTTTCTCAACAGTCAAAAACACAGCCCGGCATACCAGCATGCGGCATCCCGTTAAAATCAGCCTGGATCGAATCCAGAGCATAGTCGAATTAACCGGCCTTTGGAATGCAAAATGCAACGAGCTGGCGGACATAAATAGGATGTTGGGGATTCCTTGTTATGGTGAATAGGCAGATAAAATAAGGAACATAAAGGCACCCGCCGCTTCATATAGAAGCGGCGGGTGCCTTTTTATACAACATCAAATAAAAAGTTCCGAATGATTATCGCAATTTTAATATTTTGATTATGTTCTATTGTAATATTTATTCGAGATATTATCTCAGTATCCCAAAACTGTGCATATACACCATAAAAACTACAACACCGCCCACAATTAGCCATATACGAATAATCCATTTAATTACTTTATACTTTTCCGGCATATTGGGAAGTCCAAAATAAGCTGCAATGCATGCGCATATCCAAAAGAAAGTGAGAAAGATTGGGGATAACCACATGAGTGGAGAATCCGTCCCTCTTGTCATAGAATCCGCTATTTGTGATGTTATACCAAAAATAACCGCTAGTATGGCAAATACAATAATTTTTCCCTTGTGTTTCATAGTTGCATTCTCCTATTGTTTAAATAAAAATTAACATACTTACAGCCGATAATACCATAGTACCTGCAAAAACTAATAATATAATGGAACCAGATGGATATTTGTCTTTGATGTGCCTGGATACAAAAAACAGTGTTATACCTAACATGGGGGATAGGACATTTATCACAATCTTCGCCCACAAAGAGTTTTTCACAGGTAAATGAAACGCCGCTGATATAATAAGTGCTAATACATATAGCCCCGCCGTAATGCATCCAAAAATTTGTGCTAATTTTTTATAATTCATATAAACTCACTCCTCGTATTATCCCCAAATTCTTGCCATTTCTGATCCCCAATACTGGTTGTCAAATCCTACCTCAAAATGGCCTCCTACCAATATATACACACCACCGCCAGTTCCTATTGATGTGTCTAAATTGCCAATTTCATGGACGGTAGCAGGGCATGTTAAATATTGCTCAAAAGTCGGGTTTTCAGGCAGCGTACAGTTATGGTCAGAATACGGGTGATAAATACTTTCATAGGCTGAACCTTGAAGTGGGCCAAAATTTATAGAACCTCCAAATTTAGTTTCTTTATATCCCCAATCCGTTCTCCCCCTTCCAATTTGCAGGTAAAAATGATCTTTTGTTGCACCAACGCTTCCTCCTGCAGTAATTGGACCATAAACAGTCACGGAACCAGAAAGTGAGAATCCCGTTCCTCCTCCAACTTCCGCATAGAAGGATTGTATTGTTGCCCAAATTGAATCCCCAACCTTAGTTAATACTTCCGTAACATCGCTTGCAGAAGAAAGTGTATCATATCCATTGATACGTCCTTTGACTAAATCTTCATCTTCACCTAAGAAAATATACCCACTATATGCAAGTCTACCATTAATATACTCAAACCCATATCCACTATAATCCACTGCGGCAGTCGGCATATTGGAGCAATAGGCGAACATGTTGTACGAGGTCAGATCCCCATTGGCCCCC
>CAJFTY010000033.1 GCA_904420045.1 Candidatus Metaruminococcus caecorum
ACCTTGCCTGACCAAAAAAGTCAAGGAGTGATAACGATGGATCAAGAAATCAGACGGCTGATGCCGGAAGAAATGACAGCAAGCCAGTTACATAGAGCACGGATCAGGGAACTGCTGGAAAGAAAATACAGGATGCTATCTGACCTCGAAGACAGGTGCAACGATTTACGCGAAGAAATCAGGAACCTTAAAATCGAGTTGCTGTTTGCAGAGGTGGGCTCATGATTACAACCCGCGAACAATGGCTGGAAGAACGGCTGAAAGGGATTGGGGCCAGCGAAGCGGCGGCGGTGCTGGGCCTTTCCCCATATATGAGCAACGAAGAGTTATGGGAAATCAAAACCCGCCGCAAAGTAGCGGCTGACATATCAACCAAACCGTTTGTAAAATACGGCACAGAAGCGGAGGCCCATTTGCGGTCATTATTTGCTTTAGATTTCCCGCGATATTCTGTCGGATATAGTCAATTTGAAATGATCCGTAACAACGATGATACACCATTTGCCTTTGCTACCTTGGATGGGTATTTGGTCGAAAAGGATACTGGCAGACGAGGCGTATTGGAAATTAAAACCACGGAGATCATGCGGCCATACCAGTGGAGCCAATGGGACAATCAGGTACCGGATCATTATTATATCCAGATATTGCATCAGCTTATGGCTACCCTGTACGATTTTGCAGTGCTTAAAGCGCAAATTAAAGTAAAAAAAGGGAAAGAAATCTCCTTGTACACCCGCCATTATCAGTTTGAACGCGACGAGGTGCAAGAGGATATCGACTACTTGGAAAAGCAAGAAACAAAATTCTGGGAATGTGTAACAAGCGATCGGCGGCCTGAACTGATTCTGCCGGAAATATAAGGAGGAACTATGGAATTTATTGTGACAACAGAGCTTGACAAGGCTCTACCGAAAAACATCGATTTTAATTTTGAAGAACTGAAAGCGGGGCTTTCAGAAAGTCTAGAAAAATATCGTGGAACGCTTGTAACGCCAGACACGGTGAAGGAAGCTAAGGCGGATCGAGCAGCACTAAACAAACTCAAAATGGCCGTTGACAAAAAACGGATAGATATCAAAAAACAATATATGACCCCATACAACGAATTTGAGGAAAAGGTTAAAGAGCTTCTTTCCATGATCAATGAACCAATCATGGAAATAGATGGGCAAATTAAGGCTCTTGAAGAAAAGAAAAAGGAAGAAAAACTAAAGGCGCTCCTGGATTTTTATGGTGCGAACATCAAGGGGCTAAGGGATTTTATCCCCTTCGAGAAATTATTTGATAAGCGGTGGCTCAACTCCACTTGCAAACTAGTAGACGCTACCCAGGAAATGCTTTCCATCATCGAAAAAGCGGACAACGACATTAAAATCATCCATGCTATGCGCCTTGAAAATGAAGATCAAGTGTTGGACGCATACTTGAAGGACTTGGATATATCCGCAGCTCTGGCGGAAAAGAATCGGTTTGAGGAACAACAGAAAAAACTGTCTGCTATGAAAAAAGCCGAAAATATTGCGCGAGCCAGCAACCCGGAGGCTTCTTCTATCATCGAATCAACCGCAGAAGAATTAAAAGAGGCCACCAATACCATAAAGGTCATTTTTTACGATACAACCGAAGCGTTCCGCCACGCCATGCGGGATTTATGTCATCAATATGGGATTAAATATGGAGGGATTCGATAATGAGTACAAACAATTCGTTAGCAGCAAAAAAATCCGAAAACAAAGTTGTGGAATATGACTGCGGAAGCGAGAAGGTGCGGCTTAGCCCCTCGATCATTCGCAATTATCTGGTGTCAGGAAACGGCTCTGTCACAGATCAGGAAGTAGTAATGTTCCTGAACCTTTGCCGGTTTCAGCACCTTAACCCGTTCCTGCGGGAGGCTTACCTTATCAAGTTTGGAAATTCTCCCGCTACGATGGTAACCGGTAAAGAAGTTTTTACAAAGCGTGCCAAGCGCAACCCCTCTTATCGTGGATTTGAGGCTGGGATCATTGTTCTGAATGAACAGGGCGAAGTCGTAAATCGAGTTGGAACCTTTAAGCTTGATAATGAAAAGCTGGTAGGCGGATGGGCTAAGGTATATATTGAAGGTTTTACCGTTCCCACAGAAATTACCGTGTCGTTGGATGAGTATATCGGGACAAAAGGAAACGGCGAGATAAACGCTCAATGGAGCAAGAAGCCCGCGACCATGATTCGCAAGGTTGCTATGGTACAGGCGTTACGGGAAGCTTTCCCCGATGACTTCCAGGGCATGTATTCGCAAGAGGAAGTTGATATACCTGTAGATCTTGAAACTGAGCCTGTCGAGGCTCCGACAGAGGACGAACCCCAGCAGAATCCGACTCCTGAAAAAGAACCGGAACCGCAGACGGATGACTATGATCCGCTGGCATAAGGAGTGAAACAGGGTGGTGATCACAGGGTACATACAGGATTATGACGGCGAAAGCCTTCTGGTCGCCGCTCCCTTTTCCAAAGAAAAGGAATGGGTCTTGCAAAAACGACAGATTACCCAGTGCGAAGTCCGACTGGATGATGGCCGGACGATCAGCGCCCAGCAACGCAAGGCCATTTACGCTACTCTCCGGGACATCGCCCTGTTTACGGGCTATTCGCCGGAAGAAACAAAGCAGATTATGAAATACCAGTTTTATGCCGAAACCGGAACTCAAGAATTTTCCCTTTCCGATGTGGATATGACCACAGCCAATGAGTTTTTGAACTACCTGATTGAATTCTGCATCCGGCACAGCATCCCCTGTTCCGACCGTCTTTTGGATCGGGCGCCGGATATCGGACGGTATCTTTACGCCTGCCTGGTACATAAAAAATGCTGTATCAGTGGGAGAAAAGCGGAGCTGCACCATGTGGATGCGGTAGGACGTGGCCGAGACAGGAAAGAAATTATCCATAAAGGGATGCGGGTGTTGCCGCTGATCCGGGAGTATCACACCGAGGCCCATAATATGGGGCGGGACAGTTTTTGCGACAAGTACAAGGTGTTCGGCATCAAACTGGACAATTATCTGTGCAAAATTTGGAATATAAAAGCGGAATAAGGAGGTATTAAGTATGCTTAACAAAGCAATTCTTATGGGACGGCTTACCGCCGACCCGGAGTTACGGACAACGACCAATGGGACATATGTCACCGCATTTTCCATCGCCTGTCAGCGTTCCTTCGCCCCAAAGGGGCAGGAGCGGCAGGTTGATTTTATCGACATCGTGGCGTGGAGACAGACAGCGGAATTTGTCAGCCGTTATTTCCACAAGGGCAGCATGATTGCCGTGGAAGGCATGATCCAAACCCGCACCTATGAGGATAAGTATGGAAACAAGCGCAAAGCAGTGGAGGTTGTGGCCGACCATGTGCACTTTGCGGAAAGCAAGTCCAAAAGCCCGGACGTCACTGCATCTCCTGGGGATTTTACCACCGGCAATAGCTTTTCCATCGGCGATTTCGGTGAGTTTGAAGAGATCGAGGATGACGGCCTGTTACCGTTTTAAGGAGGAGCAAAATGGAGATCGAACGATATATCCCATTTGGCCGCGAAAACGCCATCAGCCGCAGGGAATTGGTTCGGCTGACCGGGATACCGGATCGCAAAGTCCGGGAGATCATCAAGCTGGCAAACCGTCGGTTAAAACCAAGCGGAGTAGCAATCCTATCATCGTCCGCCCAGCGCGGATATTGGCGCACAGATGACATCAGCGAGATGGAGGCATATCTCCGGGAAAACGATCACCGTCGTGCGGCGTTGGCGGTCAACGATGAGCCAATCCGGCAGCTCGTGGCAGCCGCTAGAGGCAGGAAATACATCTACATCTCCCCTTACATCCGCAGGTGGCGGAAAGAACCGGAAGAACCGAAACAGATCGACGGGCAGACAAGGCTGGGAGGATAAAATGGATTACAGTTTTAACGCTCATATCGCCGAACAATATGGTGTGGAAGAAGCCGTATTTATCCA
>CAJFTY010000034.1 GCA_904420045.1 Candidatus Metaruminococcus caecorum
TCAAAGTGTTTGTCAACACTTTTTTCCGCTCCGCCGTCCCTCGCGAGACAGCTTATTTATATTACCACACCTTTTTTGCACTGTCAAGGGGATTTGAGAAAAAAAGAAGAAATTTGATAAATGTTGCACTTATACTATTATAATGGTATAATATTGTTCAACTTTAGTTCATGATATACCAATTTTATGAAGGAGGGGGTTCCGGATGCCAATCCGAATTCCAGACACACTGCCCGCAAAGACAACGTTAGAGGGAGAAAATATTTTCGTTATGGACGAAGGGCGCGCTGTCAGGCAGGATATCCGGCCTTTAAAAATCGTCCTTCTGAATTTAATGCCCAAGAAAATTGAAACGGAGACCCAGATTTTGCGATTGTTGAGCAACACCTCTTTGCAGGTGGACATTGAGCTGCTTCAGATGGCCTCCCATGTATCGAAAAACACCCCGCAGGAACATCTGCTCAACTTTTATAAAACCTTCGGCGAAATTAAAGAGAACAAATACGATGGACTGATTATCACCGGCGCGCCGGTGGAGCTTCTGGATTTTCCCCAGGTGGATTACTGGGAGGAACTCTGCGAAATTATGGAGTGGACCAAAACCCATGTGTATTCCACCATGCACATTTGCTGGGGAGCACAGGCGGGGCTTTACTATCATTATGGAATTCCCAAACGGCAGCTCAATCAAAAGATGTTCGGAATTTTTCCCCACCGGGTGCTGGCTCCCAAGCACCAACTGGTACGGGGATTTGACGAAATCTTTTTTGTACCCCATTCCCGCCATACCACCGTGTCGGAACGGGATATCCGGGAACGCCCCGAGCTGGAAATTCTGACAAGTTCGGACATCGCGGGCGTCCACATTGTCGCTTCCAAAAACCACCGGCAGTTCTTCGTCACCGGACACTCGGAATACGACCGGGACACCTTGGCAAACGAATACCGCCGGGATCTGAAAAAAGGGCTTAACATCGAAGTGCCCTACAACTATTTTCCGGGCGACAGCCCTCAAAACCGGCCGCCCTTTATCTGGCGCAGCCACGCAAATTTGCTTTTCTCCAACTGGCTCAACTATTTTGTCTACCAGCAGACTCCCTACGATCTGGAAACGCTGCACTAAGGCAGGTTCTGAAATTTTTAGGAGGGACGTACTTATGCACTTCACTGGACTGATTATTGGCATCTGCGCATTTTTGGCCATTGGAATTTTTCACCCTCTTGTTATTAAAGGGGAGTACTACTGTTCCAAAAAAATCTGGCCGTTGTTTTTGCTTTTAGGGCTTATTTTGGTGGGCATTTCCCTGTTTGTGGAAAACCAAATCATATCCTCGGTCTTATGTGTAGCAGGCTTTTCCTCTCTTTGGGGGATTGGGGAACTGTTTGAACAGGAACAGCGGGTGAAAAAAGGCTGGTTCCCTGAAAATCCAAACCGTTGGGACAACCGAAAGGCCGTCCAAAACAGCGAAAAAGAAAAGGAACAGGAATAATACGTCTTTTTATTAAAAAGGGCGGGCAAGAAATTTTCTTGCCCGCCCTTTTTTGTATCACCCTGACAATCGCTCCCGAAGGATCATCAGGAGTTTTTTCTCCCTGCGGGAGACCTGTACCTGCGTCATGTTTAAAAGCTTTGCCGTTTCCACCTGAGTTTTTCCGTTAAAGTACCGCAGGATAATCAGTCTGCGGTCTTTTTCTTCCAGAGTGTCGATCACCTCATTTAAGGAGATGATGTCGGTCATCCGTTCTTCCGGCGCTTCCACCCGGATGTCCAACTGGCCGCCGCCCTCCTCGTCGCTTTCCGTTAAAGACATGGGCGGCTGGCTGACCGAAAGAGCTTCCACCGCTTCTTCTGGGGAAATCTCCAAAAGTTCGGCAATCTCGTTGACCGTAGGCTCCCGGCCGTGTTCGTTTTCAAACCGTTCCCGGGCGCGGCCGGCCTTTAAGGAAAGCTCCTTGAGGCTGCGGCTGACCTTGACCGCGCCCCCATCCCGGAACAGACGCCGCATCTCCCCCAGGATCACCGGCACCGCATAGGTGGAAAACTTGACCCCGCGCTCTTCGTCAAAAGCGTCGATGGCCTTGACAAGCCCCATGCACCCGGAAGAAAACAGATCGTCGTATTCAATCCCCCGCCCTTTGAGCCGGTGGGCGCAGGAGTGAACAAGCCCCAGATTCTGCCGGACGAACTCCTCCTTTTCGAGCTTGGACTTAACCATTGTCTTGTTCGCGGGAGCTTAAATATTTGGTCAGGGTCACAGTGGTGCCCTTGCCCACTTTGGAACGGACCTTCAGCTTGTCCATGAAGCTTTCCATCACCGCAAATCCAAGTCCCGCCCGCTCGCCGGTGTCGCAGGTAGTGTACATGGGCTCCATCGCCTTGCCGATGTCCTCGATTCCGCAGCCCTTGTCCCGCACGGTGACCACGACCCGGCGGTCTTCATAGATCTTGGCGGTCAGATAAACCGCGCCCAGCTCGTTTTTATACGCGTGGACGATGCAGTTGGTCACCGCCTCGGAAATCGCGGTTTTAATATCCGCCATTTCGTCCACCGTGGGGTCAAGCTGTGCAAAAAACGCCGCCACCGCAACCCGCGCAAACCCCTCGTTGGCGGAACGGCTTACAAATTGAATTTTCATCTCGTTTACAGGTTTCATTGTTGTCTGTCCTCCAGTGGGTCGTTCCCCTGTTTATTTCTCAATGACCGCAAGCTTGTCCAGCCCCGCCAGCCGCATAACCTTTTTTATATGGGCGGAAACGTTGGTCACCTTGACCTCGCCTCCGATGGTGCGCATGAGCTTGTACCGTCCCATCACCAGACCGATTCCGCTGGAATCCATAAAGGTCACATCCTTAAAGTCCAAAAGCAGCAGTTCCGGCAGCAGGCTTTCGATGTTGGCGTCGATTTCCTCCCGGATTTCCTTGGCGGAATGGTGGTCGATTTCCCCCATGATATACGCCGTCATCCGTTTTTCATTTTTGTCAATCCTTACCGGCATGATGATCATTCCTCCGTTTGATTGTCCCGGCTCACTTTCTTTTCGCCCAATAGCGTTTGTAAAAAGAGAGCCTTTATCTTTATGATAAAGGCTCTCTTGTAAAAATGTTGTCAGTTGGTGTCCCCTAATCCCGTTCTTTTTGTATTTTTTGGGCGGGGTCTTTTGTTTCCCACTCCGGGCAGAGCAGCTTTCTCATCTCGGACGCCAGGTACAGCGACCCACAGATCAAGATACTGCCATTTTCCCCCGCCCGCTCTTTGGCGAGGGAAAAAGCCTGTTCCGGGCTTTTGCAGGGACGCACGTCCGGACAATCGCGGGAGACGATGTCTTTTAGCTCTTTCGCGGACATTGCCCGGGGGCTGTCCACAGTCAGAGTGAACACCGCTTTGCAAAGCGGCGCAATTTTTTCGACCGCCTGCTCCACTTGTTTATCCCGCATCATCCCCAGGATGGCCACCGGCCGGCTGAGGCCGCAGCCTTTCGCCGTCCGGGCCAGCGCGGCCATGCCGTCCGGATTGTGTGCCCCGTCCAGTATGATCGTGGGATGTTCCCCCAGCACCTCAAACCGGGCGGGGAACCGGGCGGCCGCCATTCCTTTTTGCACCGCTTCCTCCGGGATCTGGATTCCCTGCTGTTCCAGTGCGTTTATGATTTCCAGCACCGTCAGGGCGTTGTTCACCTGGTGCGCCCCCGCAAAGGGTACGGTGCAGGTGTGGTTTCCATAGCAAAAACGGGTGCCAAAAAGCTTTGACTCCTGCACTTGTACCCCTGCGGCGTTGGGGATCAGCAGGGTGTTCCCCCGCCGGGCGCAGGCTTCCATCAACACGGCCAAAGCCCCGTTCTCCTGCTCCGGGTAGGTCACGGTGATCCCGCCGGGCTTGATGATCCCGGCCTTTTCCCGGGCGATTTCCTCCACGGTGTGTCCCAGCACCCCGATGTGATCCAAAGAAACCTTCATAATCACCGACACCAGCGGCGTGCCGATGACATTGGTGGAGTCGTTTTCGCCCCCGATTCCCGCTTCCAAGCAGACGATTTCACATCCCTGCCTTGCAAAATACCACAGCCCCAGGGCGGTGACGATCTCAAATTCATTGAGCGCGTCGCCGGTGGCGTTTTGCTCCATCGCAAAGGGGCGGATGGTCTCCACCCCTTCCACCAGATCCCGCTTGGAGATCCAATGTCCTTCCGCCTGGATCCGCTCCCGGAAATCCAGCACAAAAGGGGAGATAAACAGCCCGGTTTTTACCCCGGCCGCCCGGAGAATGGATTCGGTCATCACCGCGGCGGAGCCCTTTCCATTGGTGCCGGTGATGTGCACAAACCGAAGCTTCGCCTGGGGATTGCCCAGCTTTTCCAACAGCGTGCGCAGCCGGTGATGACCCCGGACCGGGGTGAACCGGACAAACGAGTGAATGTATTCCACCGCCTGTTCGTATGTCATAGGGAATTCCTCCTAACAAGCTTACTTGTCATCTGAAATTGTAACCTCTGCTCCATGAAAAAAAGCTTCGATTGTTTCTTTTGAAAACGGCCATGCGCTTTCTTCCCCAAAATCTTCTTCAAAAAAATGTATGATTTCCTGTTTGGTCATGGGGCCGAGATTTGTTTTGTATTGGTCATAATACTCATCCTGGACTTCCCGCCAGCTTTTATATGGTTTTTTGCTCAGAAGCATTGCATCTTCCAAATAGATAATCATCGCTTTTTCTTCCATGTTTACCCTCCCTGTCACAGATTGCTGTATACGCCAAGCGGCCCCCTCGAAAAAAGGGAGCCGCTTTTGCTTTTCGAAATAAAGTTATCCCAGAGCGGCGATGCTCTCTAAGATCTTCGCCATGCGCTCCTCGGATTTTCTGAGTTTTTCCTTTTCCTGCTCCACGATATTGGCAGGGGCTTTGCTGACAAACTTTTCGTTGTTTAGCTTGCCCTGCACCATGGCAATGTCCTTTTCGCAGGAGGCCTTTTCTTTGTTCAGGCGCGCGAGCTCCTTTTCCCGGTCGATCAGATCTCCCATGGGAATAAAGATCCGCGCGCTGTCGGTGACCACCTGCACCGCGCCGTCCATGTTGTCGAACTTACCGGCGATGGAAACCTCCGACGCGCCCGCCAGCCGCTGGATAAAGGGAATCCCGCTCTGGAAGGTGTCTGCGAACGCGGTTTCGATAAACATCCCCGCCTTTTTGCTGGGGGGCACGTTCATCTGAGCCCGGGCGTTTCGCACGCCCTTGATGGCGTCCATAATCCGTTGGAACTCCCCGCTTTCCCGGGCGAAGTCAAGCGCCTCGTCGTACCGAGGCCACTGGGAAACCATGATGCTGGTGTCCCCGGTGGGCAGGGCGTGCCAGATTTCCTCGGTGATAAACGGCATGATGGGATGCAACAGCTGCATGGTGCCCGCCAGCACGTAGGACAGCACCTTCTGGGCGTCCAGCGCCGTGTCCCCGCCCGCCTGGAGCCGGGATTTCACGAGCTCGATGTACCAGTCGCACAAAATGTCCCAGATAAAGTCGTACAGCTTCTGCACCGCGATGCCCAGCTCGAACTTGTCCAGGTTGTCGGTGACTTCCTTCACCAGGGCGTTGTACTGGGTGAGCACCCACTTGTCCTCCACCGTCAGAGTATCCGGCAGAGCGATTTTGTCCACCTGGTCGGACAAATTCATCAGCACAAACCGGGTGGCGTTCCAGATTTTGTTGGCAAAGTTCCGGGAGGCTTTGACTTTTTCCTCCGAAAAGCGCATGTCGTTTCCGGGGCTGTTGCCGGTGACCAGGGTAAAGCGCAGAGCGTCCGCGCCGTACTCCTTGACGATCTCCAGCGGGTCGATGCCGTTGCCTAAAGACTTGGACATCTTGCGGCCCTGAGCGTCCCGCACCAGGCCGTGGAAAAACACCGTGTGAAAGGGCGCTTTTCCGGTGTGCTCCAAACCGGAGAAGATCATCCGAGCCACCCAGAAAAAGATGATGTCATATCCCGTCACCAGGGTGCTGGTGGGATAGAAATATTTTAAGTCCTCGGTGTCATTGGGCCACCCCAGGGTGGAAAACGGCCACAACGCGGAGGAAAACCAGGTGTCCAGGGTATCCTCGTCCTGGTGGAAGTGGTTCTTTCCACACTTGGGACAGGTTTCGGGCTGTTCTTTGGCCACCACCATTTCGCCGCAGTCGTCGCAGTAATAGGCGGGGATCCGATGGCCCCACCACAGCTGACGGGAAATACACCAGTCCTTGATGTTTTCCATCCAGTTGTAGTAGATCTTATCAAACCGCTCGGGGACCAGCTTAACATCTCCATGTTTCACCGCGTCGATGGCGGGCTTTGCCAAAGGCTCCATCTTGACAAACCACTGCTTGGACACCCTGGGCTCCACCGTGGTGGAGCAGCGGTAGCAGGCGCCCACGTTGTGGGTGTGCTCCTCGGTCTCCACCAGCAGGCCCTGGGCCTCCAGATCGGCCACCACGGCCTTGCGGGCCTCATAACGGTCCATCCCGGCGTATTTGCCGGCGTTTTCGTTCATCTTGGCGTCGTCGGTCATCACGTTGATGACCGGCAGGTTGTGGCGCAGACCCACCTCAAAGTCGTTGGGGTCGTGGGCGGGGGTGATTTTCACCACGCCGGTTCCGAACTCCCGGTCTACATAAGCGTCCCCCACGATGGGGATCTCCCGTTCCATCAGCGGCAGGATCACCGTCTTACCGATCAGCGCTTTGTACCGATCGTCCTCCGGATGAACCGCCACGGCAGTGTCGCCCATCAGGGTTTCCGGCCGGGTGGTGGCAAGCTCCAGATATCCGCTGCCGTCCGCCAGGGGATATTTGATGTGCCAGAAGTGGCCCGCCTGCTCGCTGTACTCCACCTCCGCGTCCGAGATGGAGGTCTGGCATTTGGGGCACCAGTTGATGATGCGTTCGCCCCGGTAAATAAGGCCCTTGTCATACAGCCGCACAAAAACCTCTTTGACCGCTTCGCTGCACCCCTCGTCCAGGGTAAAGCGCTCCCGGCTCCAATCGCAGGAGGAGCCCAGTTTTTTTAACTGCTCCACAATCCGGCCGCCGTACTGTTTTTTCCAGTTCCATGCACGCTCTAAAAAGCCATCCCGGCCTAAGTCCTCTTTGGAAAGGCCCTCTTTGCGCATGGCCTCCACGATCTTGGCCTCGGTGGCGATGGAGGCGTGGTCGGTGCCGGGAACCCACAGTGCCGCAAAGCCCTGCATCCGCCGAAAGCGGATGAGGATGTCCTGTAAGGTCTCGTCCAAAGCGTGCCCCATATGAAGCTGCCCGGTGATGTTCGGCGGAGGGATCACGATGGTGTAAGGCGTTTTGTTCTCGTCCGGCTGCGCGCCGAAAAAGCCGCCCTCCTCCCAGTATTGATAGGTGCGGTCTTCCACCTGCGCGGGGTCGTACACCTTGTCCAGTTGTTTGCGCATGCGATGTTACTCCTTCCAAGCGATGATAAACGGGGAACTCCCCGTATTCCGTCTTTTCATGTAGATTATTTTTTATTATCCTACAGATGACCGGTTTCTGTCAATAGCTGCCTGGCGCAAAGCGTTCACCATTTCCTCATCCGGGGTGATGTACGCCGTGCGGTTGTCGGTGAAAATCACCATGCCAGGCTTGGCGCCTCCGGGCTTTTTCACATACCGCGCCTTGGTGTAATCCACCGGCACCTGGGCGGATTCCCTCGCCTTGCTGTTGTAGGCGGCGACAATGCAGGCCTCCTCGATGGTGCGGTCGGGGATTTCCTTCCCCTCCCCCACCACGATCACATGGGAGCCGGGGATGTTGTGGGTGTGACACCACAGATCGTCTCCCCGGGCGGTTTTTAAGGTCAGCTTGTCATTTTGCTTGTTGTTGCGCCCGCACAGGATCACAAAACCGTCGGAGGACCGGTATTCAATGGGCGGCTGGGGTTTGAGCTGTTTGTTCCGGTTTTTGTAATTTTTCAGGTACCCCTGCTCCGCCAACTCCTCCCGAATTTCCAAAAGCTCGCTCTCCCCTGTGGTACGGGAAACCGCGTCGAACACCGAATCCAAATAGACAAGCTCCTGTTCCCCCTGTACAATCAGGGAGGTGAGCATTTTTTCCGCAGTGGCAGCCTTGCGGTACTCGGTGTAATACTTCTGGGCGTTTTTCGCCGGGGTCAGCGCCGGGTCAAGGGGAATGGACACCGGCTTCATCTCGTCGTAGTAGTTTTGAAGCGTCACCTTGTCCATGCCCTTTTTAAGCTGGTAGAGGTTGGCGTTTAAAAGATCGCCGTACATTTTCAGCGTCTCCCTCCCGGCGCACTCTTTTAACTCCTCCCGCTGGGAAGCAAGCTTTCTGGAGATTCGGTCGGTTGCGTTGACCAAAAGCTTTAACAGCCCATGAGAACGCTGTTTCATCCGCTCGATCCGGTCCCGCTCGGAATAAAAGCTGTCTAACAGTTCGCTTGCGCTGTCAAAGGGCCTGGCGATCAAAGCGGTGCCGTACTGGGTGATGTTAAAAAACGAAAATTCCCGGGGCTTTCCGTTTTTTTCGGTGAGCATGGTAAACGCCCGCTCCTCCCCGGACAGCTTTTTCCGCAGGGTGTCCAGATAAAAAGAAAGCCGTACCTTCTGATCCTCCGTCAAATCGTCCTTGTAGACGGTGGCGTCCCGGGTGACGTACTGGGCGATCTCCCGGCAGACCACCGGGGACATCCCCTGCAAAACCGACAACAGCGCTTTGGAAAGCTCAGCGTTCGGCGCTTTGTCCAAAGCCTCTTGAATCGTGTCGGAATCCGTCTCTAAAAGATTTAACTTGTCCTGCATGGGGGGCAAGGTGTAGGCAAGGCCCGGCAGCACCATGCGCACGCTGGACATCTCTTCGTCGATGCGCTTGATGGAGTCGATGATCTTTCCCTGCTGGTTCACCAGAATCATGTTGCTGTGCCGCCCCATGATCTCCACCGCGATGGTGACCACCGTGGGATCCCCCAGCTCGTCCACCGTTTCAAAGCCCAGATGCAGAATCCGGTCCAGCCCCATCTGCTTGATGAACACAAGTTTCCCCGACCCCAGGTACTTGCGCATGAGCATGCAGAACATGGGCGGGGTCTTGGGATTTTCCAGCGGAATCTGTGTGAAGTGGATGCGGGGGCTGTTGGCGCCCGCGCTAATCAAAAGCTTTTTGTTCCCGCCCTTAAACCGCAGGGTCAGCACGACCTCCTCCCGGGAGGGCTGGGAAATTTTATCAATCCGCGAGCCCAGAGCGATCTGCTCCAGCTCGGTTTTAATCGTGTGTAAAAACGCCCCGTCCAAGGCCATGGGCCGTCCTTCCTTTCCCGCAGGAGAGCCCGGCGCTCACCGGCCCGGCCGTCTCCTGTTCTGATGATGTAAAAACGAAAAAATTTCCGCCTGACGCCGGTTAAACCATCTGGTAGGGCCGGCGGTTTTGCTCCGAAGGGAGAACCATAACGCCGGGGAACGCCTTTCGAAGCCGCTGTTCCAACAACGGTACAATCAGGTTTTCGGTGTCAAAATGCCCCGCGTCGATCAAAACGATCCCGGCGTTTTGGGCGTCCACATACACATTGTGCTTGACCTCCCCCGCCACCAGGGCATGGGCTCCCGCCCGGAGCGCCGCAGCCAAAAGCCCGCTTTCCGCGCCGTTTGCAAAGGCCACCCGGGTGATCCCGTCGCGCTCCCCCACAAGGCGCACCGCGCCGCAGTCCAGGGCGTCCCGGGTGATCGCCGCCAGTTCCCGGGCGGAGACCGGCGCAGGCAGCGATCCGATGCGGCCGATCCCATAGGGGGCTTTTACCCCTTCGTCGCGGAACACGTCGAAAGCGGGCTCCTCGTACGGATGCACGGCTTTCATGGCGGCGATCACCGGGGAAAGAACGTCCTCCGAGCAGAGCATTTCTGCCCTTGTTTCCTCCACAAACTCCCGCCGGCCCACGGCTCCCACCGCAGGAGAGGCCCCGTCCAAAGGCAGGAAGCTCCCTGTGCCCGGATGGGAAAAAGAGCAGCGGGCGTAATTCCCAAGGCTGCCCGCGCCGGCGGCCCCCATGGCGTCGGTCACCGCCTCCGCGTCCTTGGTTGGAACAAACACCACCACTTTGTAGAACGCTTTGCCGCCGGTGGGCTCTAGCACGTCCGTATCCACTACGCCCAGCCGGGACGCCAGCGCATCGCACACGCCTCCTGGGGCAATATCCAGATTGGTGTGAGCGCTGATGACTGAGATCCTGTGCTGGATCAAGAAATACGGAACGCTTCCGGCGGTGACCGACTTGATGGGATGAAAGATCACCGGGTGATGGCTGACGATGCAGTCCACCTGGTTCTCCGCCGCTTCCTCCGCCACCTGCCGGGTGACGTCCAGCGCCGCCATCACCCGTTTGACCGGCGCGTTTTTGTCCCCCACCAGCAGGCCGCAGTTGTCCCAGCTTTCCGCCAGGTGAAAGGGGGCGATTTGATCCATCCAGTTTAAAAGCTCTCCCACCGTGGTCATATTGATTCCACCTTTCCGCCGTTCTGTCCGGGCAGGCATTCGCCGATCCGCCGGGCCAAATCCTCGTAATATGCCGCTTTTTCCCCTTTGTCTTTGGAGCGCCGCAGCCCCTGGGCAATCTGATCCGCCCGCTGCTGCTGGCGCAGGATGTACTCCCGGCTGTCCCCGTCCAGATTCATGGGCATTTTACCCACCCATTCAACCAGGTCGTCGATCTTTTGCGGGGTGCCGGTAAAACAGGCCAGCAGCACGCAGTAGGTGTATGGTCCGTCGATCACCGCCCGTTCCTCCAAGATCTGAAAACCGTTCTCATACAGATACCGGCGCACGGTTCCGGCATTGGTCATGGGTTGTAAAATCAGACGTTTGGCAGGATCTTGCAGGGCCGGGCAGTCTCCGATGATCCGGCAGATCAGCTCCCCGCCCATGCCGGCGATACAGATATCGGTCACCTGCTCCACCGGGACGTTTGCAAGCCCGTCGGAGAGTATTAACTCCACCCGTTCCTGCAGGCCGCAGCGCTCCACCGTCTCCCGGGCGGACTGCAAAGGCCCTTCTTTTACATCCGACGCCACCGCCCGCAGAATTCGGCCGCTCTGCACCAGATACGCAGGCAGATAGCCGTGATCGGTGCCCACGTCCGCTAAAACACCGCCGGGTCGCACAAGCTGGGCGGCTGCGGACAGCCGCCCGTCCAGATGAATGGATCGCATATCGGATTCTCCTTTTCGTCCTGTTCCGTTTTGTCAAACACCGTCAGATAAAACAATCGTCCGAGTTTTCAAAAGCTCGGACGATTGGGCGGCTTATTGGTTGGCAGCCAAGTGGTGATTGAGCTTTTCCACCAGTTCGTCACAGTCGACGCCGTGGACCTCACATGCTTGCTCAATGCTTTCGCCTCTGGAGGCCGGGCAGCCTAAGCAGTGCATTCCCATATCCAAAAAATATTCCGCTGTGGTGCGGTCGTAATCCAAAATATCCCCGATCAGGGAATCCTTTGTAACCGTAAACGCCATTGCGCACACTCCTTTCTTTCATGGACAATGCCATATATTTATTATTATACCGTTTCCGTCCAATTATTGCAAGGGGCAATGCCTGTACTTGCTCAAATCTTTACAGCGCCTGTACGGCGTTCACCGCCGTCCAAAACCTCTCTTTATAAGAGCCGCTGACACACTGGTATGTTTTATGGTTTGGCGCCCAAATGGCGCCGAATTCCCTATGGCGATATAAACGATATGATTCGATAGAAAGAAAAATTTATTGCTTTGGCTCGCTTGTTTGTAAATAAAAAAGCGGCTTAAAAACGAATCCGCTTTTAAGCCGCCTGCAATTTGCAGAAAATTAATCGTTGTTTTCCTCTTTCATCTTTGCGAAGCACTCGCTGCAGTAGACCGGACGGTCCTCGCGAGGCTTGAAGGGAACCTTCGCCTCGGCGCCGCAGGATGCGCACTGGGCGACGAACATCTCTCTCTGCGCTTTGTTGGCGTTCTTTCTCGCGTCGCGGCACTCTTTGCATCTCTGAGGCTCGTTGACGAAGCCTTTTTCCGCGTAGAATTCCTGTTCACCAGCGGTGAACACGAACTCATTGCCGCACTCTTTGCAAGTTAGGGTTTTGTCAGTGTACATGATACATACCTCTCTTAAAGGATAAAATATTTGCCCTCGGCGGAGTTGCACCGCCACCTTTGAAAAACAACGCTCTGACTACCTTAAGCTATTGGGCCATGTAAATTTGTATGCGGCGTTTCAAGCCGTTTTACAATGAGGTCTACCGGACTGCAATTCTAAGCTTTCGTCTGACGCGTTGCAGGGCATTATCAATCGCTTTTTTGGAAGTATGCAGGGATTGGGCCATCTGGTCATAATTCAAGCCTTTTAAATAGCAGGACAGGACTTCTCTTTCAAATTGGGACAGCAAAAGATCCATTTTCTTTTGGAGCATCTGCAGACGCTCTTTTGCGATCACAATAGCTTCTGGATTCTCCGCTTGATCTGCCAACATGGTGACGGGCGCCTCGTCCAGCGTCAAAGATGATGCAAACGCACGGTTTTTTCCGGTATTCGCATGCGCAATCGCTTTTCGGATCCGGTTGTCCACACAGGTGCTGGCATAGGTGGCGAAGCTGCTTCCGCCGTCTTTGCGATACGTCCGAATGGCATCCATCAAGCCGATCACCCCTTCCTGGGTCAGATCGTCCGCATCCATGGAGGCCAAATGGATCCCCGATACCTTTTTGCGCACCAGGGAAAGATAGCGCAAAACCAAAGCCGAAACTGCGTCGTCGTTGCCTTCGGAAATCAGGTTCAGCAAGGCGTTATCATCCAAGGTCAGCAAGGTGTCAAACGAACTTTGTTGCTGCATGTCATCACTCCGAAAAACAACTGCACCCGCAATTTGACTAAATCATACTCCAAGCATTTTGAAAAGTCAAGCATTTTTTGGCGTTTTGTAAAAAATATCCTGTTTAGAAGATGGATTTTCGTCAAAATCACGCAAAAAGCAACTGGGGTTTCCAATTTTTACGATTCTTTCGAGGCTTCCATCGCCCTTAGAACCTCTTCTACTGCCTGGCGGTTACCGGTCAAAAGCCCCAGTAGCCCTTTATAGACCTCCGCGGCGCGGCTGGAAAAACGCCGCTTAATCTGCTGGGCCTGCAGCTTGTCGGGCGCAAATAGCTGGAACGAGAGCAGATCGCTTCCTGTGTCGTGAATGGCGCATTCCACCAGATATCCGTCCTGCGTTTTAAGAAGTTTGGTTTCAATTTCCCGCTGCTTTTTTAGTCGTGCCTGTAAATTCATAGCCGCCCGCACTACATTATCCCGCAGGGATCGAGGCAGCCCAGTCTGGAGCTTGTGCGCGGTTTCCACCCCAAGGGGCCCCAGCGCATAGGTCTGTTTTTGCTCCGGCGTATCCACAAGCGTCAAATGGCCCGAGGCCAAAAGCTCCTGTTCTGCCTGGGAAAATTTAAAGTAGTTGACCATCCCATCTTCCTGAAAAATCGTGTTGACCTGGTCCCGGGTCAGCGGAAACTCCACCGAGTCCAGCAGGTAGCAGATTAAAATTTTGATCTCATAAATATCCTGCAAACCGTCGGCGCCCACACCGGCGAGAAAATTATCAAAGTCTTTCATCTGGGTTCCTTTCCCATCCTTCCAGCGTCGGAAGAATGTTTCAAGCCGCACAGCATGGATCCGCCGCGCCAAATTTTACACTTATGTTTAGACTACCACACAACTCAAGAAAAGAAAAGAGGGAGCCGCTGTTTTTCTTCTAAAATTCAATTGATTTTATCTTACCAGTTTGATAAAATAAAAGGGAATTTATCATTGAGATAGGATGTGTTTGGAATCGACAGTACTGCCGTCTTATGGATCTTGATTGTCATTTTGGTGATGTTATCCGCTTTTTTCTCGGGAACCGAGACCGCGTTTTCCAGCTTGAACAAAGTTCGGCTGACCAACCTAGCCAACGCCGGAGACAAGCGCGCTGCCCGCGCAGTCAAAATTTCGGAAAACTTTGACCGCGCATTATCCGCGATTTTAATCGGCAACAACATTGTAAACATCGCTTCCGCCTCCATTGGTACCATTTTGTTCACCCAAATGCTTGGCCCCGCAGGCGCGGGGGTATCCACTCTGGTGATGACTTTGATCGTCTTGACCTTCGGTGAGATTCTTCCCAAAAGCATTGCAAAGGAAAATGCTGAAAAAATGGCACTGGCCGTCAGCGGAATTTTGCACGCGCTGATGGTGGTTCTCACCCCTCTGATCATGTTATTTGTGGGGCTGAAAAAACTGGTTTCCAAACTGTATCACTCCGATCAAAAGGAGCCCAGCGTCACCGAGCAGGAGCTTAAATTCATCATCGACGAAATCCAGCAGGAAGGCGTGTTGGAAGAACAGGAAAGCGAACTGGTTCAGTCGGCGTTGGATTTTGACGATATCACGGTAGGCGAAATTTTAACGCCCCGGGTGGATGTGATCTCCATTTCAGTGGAAGACGACGTGGAAAAAGTAAAGTCCCTGTTTGTCAGCGAGCCTTACTCCCGCCTGGTGGTGTATGAGGAAAGCGTGGACGATATCGTGGGCATTCTGCATGAAAAAGACTTTTTTAAAAGCTATGTCAAGCATCCGGAGTCCTTAGACATCCGCTCCCTGATGCAGCCTACCATTTTCGTACCGCCCACCAAAAAAATCAGCACGCTGTTAAAAGAACTGCAAAAGCTGAAATCCCACATTGCAGTGGTGACCGACCAATACGGAGGCACCCTGGGTATTGTTACGCTGGAGGATATTTTAGAAGAGCTGGTGGGCGAAATCTGGGACGAAAACGACGAGGTCGTCCACGACATCGTCCCCATGGGAGAAAACACTTTTCAGGTAAACCCCGACATGAATATCTCCGACCTGTTTGAGGAGCTAATGCTTCCCGAGCCGGAATGCTCCAGCTCTTCTGTGGGCGGCTGGGTACTGGATACCCTGGAAAAAATTCCAAAGCAAGGGGACTCGTTTGAATACGAAACCCTTCGGGTCACTGTTTCGGCGGTGGAAGAACAGCGGATCACCCAGCTTATTGTGACAAAACTCCCTGCGCAGCAGGAGGAAGCCCCTCAGGATGAAAAAGGACTGAATAAAAGGCTCCCGAAAGGAAGGTTGGAGGAATGACCATTACGCTGAAAAAGGGCGGTGCGGCGGCGTCCATTGACCCAAAAGGCGCGCAGCTCACCTCATATTTTGACAGTGTGCGGGAACACATCTGGCAGGCTGACCCTGCATTTTGGGGGAAAAGCTTCCCCATCCTGTTCCCGATTGTAGGCTTTTTAAAGGACAACAAAACGATTTATGACAGTCAGGAAGTAACTATCCCCAAACATGGCTTCGCCCGGGACAGTGCGTTTTCCATCCTCGACCGCCAAGAGGATTCTGCGGTGTTTGTTCTGACCGAAAACGAAGAGACGCTGGTTCATTTTCCACGACGGTTTTGCCTGACCGTTCGCTATACGCTGGAGGAACACGGTCTTGTAATCGCCTACACAGTGGAAAATCGGGACAGCCGCCCCATGCACTACTGTTTTGGACTGCATCCGGCCATCAATTGCCCCGCCCTTCCGGGAGAAGATTTTGAGGACTACCGGGTTGAATTTGACAGGCCTGAAACCATCGACTCCCCCCAGATCAACGCGGGCACCGGCGTGATGGAGCTCACCCAGCGGACACTTTACTGCCAGGAGGAGCAGGCTCTTCCCCTCACCTACGGGATGTTTGACAACGACGCGCTGACGCTGGAGGAGCTCCACTCCACTTCTGTCCGGCTTGTGGGCCCCTCGGATACAGGAACCGCTCTGGCATTTTCCGGGTTTACCTCGTTGGGGCTGTGGACGCCGGATCACAAGCGGGCCCCCTTTCTCTGCATCGAACCCTGGGTGGGAATGAACGACCGTTCAGACGAAGACGGGGTGTTCGAACATAAATACGGCGTGCGCACGCTTTCCCCGGCTGAAAAAGACCAGTATTCTCTGACCATCACGCCTGTGAAAGAGGGATAGAATTTCCGGTTATGGAGGGGATCGGATGATCTTGTATCACGGTAGTTCTGTGGGGAACCGAAAGAAACTGGATCCTTTTGTTTCAGAACATAAAAAACCCTATGTCTATTTGACAAGCAATCCTGTTGTCGCTTTATTGTATACCGTAAAAGCGGTCCCTAAACCATTTAGCTTCTATCCCTATGGCTTTGACGGGGATTCGGCAGTTGTTTACAGTGAATATTACGATCACTGCTTTTCGGATATTTACAGGGGCAAAAAGGGATTTTTGTACGTGTGCCGCAGCGTAAGAAAGGCGGAAAACCCGACAAACATCAACAGTGTTTACGCCTGTGAATTCCCGGTCTGGCCAGACGCATGCATTGAAATTGCCGATGTTTACCTCAAATTGATGGAATTTAAGGAAAAAGGCCTTTTTAAAATTAAACCATTTCACGCTGTTTCCAAACAAGAAATGCGGTATGTATACGAGGACATGCGCAATACAATGAAACGGTATCATCTAAAAGCTGTTCCCGAAAATCCGATGAGTATTTTTATCAAAACACATTTTCCAGCGGTTTGGAGGGAGACTTTGCCCAGTACAGCCGACTAAAACACCGGTTTGGCATACGATACAACCTCCGCCGCATTCCATTGGAGATCCCTTTTCATACAACACAAAAGCCACGGCAGACACGCCGTGGCTTTGATTGTTCCTATTAACTTTTTTGGTTGCTGTCTTTTGTTCCAGTTACTGTTTCGGCGGACTCACTCCAAACGTATTATTCATTCAAAAATAGAAACCTCTTGAAAGTCACAATCATGTTTTGATCTTCTTTCTGGATCTTCTACCTTGAGTGTTTTACCATTCTTACATGGGACTCACCTTAAACAGGTTTAACCCTGATTCGTTCTTCTTTTCTATGGTGTAAGCTCGCTGGAAGTTCGGCAATTTGCTTTATTATAAAATTTATGCCTCCGGCTGGTATAAAATCCTTCTCTCATTTCCTCATGGAAACGCAATTCTACCAACCAATCCAACCATCAAGCGCCGCGTCCAATCATTCAACCAGTCATGTTCGAAATGAATCAAGCCATTTTCTTTGTGAATCACCGTTTCTGTTGGCGAACGGATTTCCATTCTACAACCAACTTTTACCGGCGGCAACTTGTTGTTTTCCGAGTAACCCATCAGCCGGTCAAGCATCCCTTAGATAACGAAAGGATGAAAGCACAAACATAAGTTGTTTCGCTCAAAATCTTCAAAGCCTATCTTTCGGACCTTTTTGCAGCCACATTTTTGCCAAGTATTTGCGGTGTTTTTTGCGACTGCCTTTTTCACTATCATTCGCTTCACTGAGAATCAAACAATATTTACTCAACGTCCAGTTACAAAAACCGTTTTTACTTTGCAATGGAATGAAAGTTGCGCCCGATCAAGATTACTCTGAACCGATTTTTGTTATTTGCAGCTTCCTCTTTCTAATCCAACGAACTTACCCATAGAAAATCTTGAAGACTGACTTTCTGCGTCGCCCATTGGACTCACCCCTTTACTTGGTTATTTGGGTTCTTTCTCTGTCTATAATATACCATAGTCAACCCACTATGTCAATAGTTTTTTTAAACTTTTTTCTATTTTTTTATTTATATTGCCTTTCGCGCATTTTCCAATTGACTTTGACGAAAAACAACGGTAAAATAATGATATTCAAAGAAAAGGAAACGATCCCTTTAAAAAAGATGGCAGGAGGCGCCGCAATGGAAGAAGAAATGATGGACTACACCCCGGATATCTACACTCTGATCGACGAAGAGGGCGACGAGCAGGCCTTTGAGCTTCTGGACGTGTTGGAAACCGAGGACGAACAGCGGTATTTTGCGCTGATCCCCTACTTCGAGTCCCCCGAGGACAGCCTGGATGACGACGGCGACATGGTCATCTTGAAATCCCAGATTGTGGACGGCGAAGAAATGATGGCTTCCATCGACGATGATGAGGAATATGAACGCATCGGAAACCTGTTTTTAGAGCGTCTGTCCGAAATGTTCGAGGATTCGGAAGAAACGGATGAATAATCTGTTGGTGAAAAAATCCTATTGAAAACCCATCTGCTCCCTGCTATAATGAGAGCAGATGAAACAAGACGTTGTTTCTGCCTTGCCAGTTAGCATGGTTTTCTATTAATCCAACAATTCATAATCGGGAGTTTTGACTCTCGGGGCGGATTGCAGACCTCCCGCTTTGCGGACGAAGGGAGCGTGAACCCCTGAGGCGGACACCCACCTGTCTTCGGGCGGGTTATTATGAACCATGCGACTACAAGGTGGATTCCTATGCAAGCAAGCATCCGGGCTGAATTTTTCGGCCCGGATGTTTCTTTCGTCCCAAGCGAATGGACGATCATCACAGGAGGTATTGGTATGCAATGGCTGGCAAGAACCCAGGCGCTGATCGGAGAACAAGCGCTGTCCGTCCTGCAAAGCTCCAAAGTAGCCGTGGTGGGTCTGGGCGGTGTGGGCGGCGCGGCGGCGGAAGCGCTGTGCCGGGCGGGTGTGGGCACGCTGATTTTAGTAGATCACGACACGGTGGACGTCACCAATCTAAACCGGCAATTGTTCGCCACCCGCCCCTATGTGGGGATTTCCAAGTGCCAAGCCGCCGCCGACCGGCTTCATTCCATCGCGGAGGACTGCCGGCTGATCCTCCACGACCGGTTTTACGCGCCGGAGGATCGGGGGTTTTTACTGGACAATCCGCCGGATTTTATTGTGGACGCTATTGACACGGTATCCTGCAAACTGGATTTGATCGAACAGTGCTGCCGGCGGGGAATTCCCATTATCTCCAGCATGGGAACCGGCAACCGCCTGGATCCCACCCGGTTTTGCCTGGGCGACATCGGGGATACCGCCGGCTGCGGCTGCGGGTTGGCCCGGGTTCTGCGCCGGGAACTCAAAAAACGGGGGATCACAGAGCTCCCGGTGGTGTATTCCACCGAGCCGCCCCAAAAAACGCTGTGCCTGTCGGAGGACCAGCCTGGACGCCACAGCCCGGCCAGCATCTCGTTTTGCCCTCCGGCGGCCGGCTACTGCCTGGCGTCCTATGTGGTGCGCCGTCTGATACGGCAAATACCGGCGGAATAAAACCGTATTTTTCCCTGCATACTAACCCTATGCGGGGATTTTTTATGCCCAATTTGCTCTTTTGGACAAACACCCTCTGCATCCAGTTGCCACATATTCCATCATTCGCCTTATGAAAGGAACTTCCACATGGTACAAGTGATAAAAAAATACTATTATCTGATCCTGGGCGCGGCCGCCGGAGTATTAAACGGGCTGTTTGGCTCCGGCGGCGGGGTGGCGGTGGTGCCCATGCTGGAAAAAGCGGACATCAAGCCCCAAAAAGCCCACGCGACCTCCATCGCCATCATCCTGCCGCTGAGTATTGTCAGCGTGGCCTTTTACCTGTGGAAACAAAACTTTGATCTGATGAAAGCCCTGGTATATATTCCCGGAGGGTTATTAGGCGCGGTGGTGGGGTCGCTGCTGTTAAAAAAAATACCCAACGACCTGCTCCGGCGGATTTTCGGCGTGTTGATTATTCTTTCCTCCGCCCGCATCCTGTTGTTTAAATAAGCGCTCAATACCTTTCAAGGAGGTCTTTTACTATGCCCGACTGGCTTGTCATCGGCCTGGTGTCGTTTTTTACAGGAGTCACCGCCTCTATGGGACTGGGGGGAGGCTTTGTGCTGCTCATCTACCTGACCGCCTTTGCGGGCGTTCCCCAGCTGGAGGCCCAGGGAATCAACCTGATTTTTTTCCTGCCCATCGCCGCGCTGTCTTTAATTTTTCACGCCAAAAACAAGCTGATTGAAAAACAGCCCCTGCTCCCCACGATCCTGACGGGCGTGCTGGGGGTGGCGCTGGGGGTCTTTCTGGCCGGAGTTCTGGGATCCAAATGGCTGTCCAAGCTGTTCGCCCTGTTTATCCTGTTTGTGGGGCTGCGGGAGCTTTTTCACAAAAAGCCCAGAAAAAAATCCGCTCCTGACAAATCTCACGAAAGCGCCTGAATTCTTTGGGCATTCTGCCAGACGGTTCTATGGTATAATAGTCACATTGACTGTGACTATTATACCAGTTATTGAAATGGCCGGACGATCCGCATACTTCGTACGCTCCCGTCCCAATGGCCTATTCTACTTGACGTATGTCCACGCACATCGTGCAGAATGGACGATTTCCACCTTGTACTTGATTGCGGATGCAAACGCTGTCTTTGTTTTCCTCACACATCCGCATTTGATAAAACCAATGTGCAAAAAGGAGCGGTTTTCATGACAGAAAATATTCAAATCACCGCAGACAGCACCTGCGACCTTTCCCCGGAGCTCATCAAGCAGCACAATATTCTCATCAACCCTTTGTACATCGTCAAGGGGGACCAGTCCTACAAAGACGGGCTGGAAATCTCCCCCGAGGACATATACGCCTATTTTGACGAGACGGGAAACGTCACCAAGACCTCCGCTTCGTCGGTGGAGGATTACCGCGCCCTGTTCGCCCCGCTGGTGGAGCAAGGGAAATCGGTGATCCACGTCAACATCAGCCATGGGTTTTCCAGCTGCTATCAAAACGCCTGCATTGCCGCGGAGGAGTTCGAAAATGTGCACGTGGTGGATTCCATGAACCTGTCCACCGGCAGCGGCCACATCGTTTTAAAGGCCGCAGAGCTCAGCGAACAGGGCATGCCTGCCGCTCAGGTGGCCGAACAAGTCCGGCGCCTGGTGCCCAAAGTGGAGGCGAGCTTTGTTATCGACACCTTAACCTATCTCCACAAAGGCGGCCGGTGCTCCAGCGTGGCGGCGCTTGGGGCGAACCTGTTAAAATTAAAGCCCTGCATCGAGGTCATGGACGGCAAAATGCACGTGGGCAAAAAATTTCGGGGCGCGCTGATCAAGTGCATGGAAGAATACGTTATCCAGCGGCTAAAAGACCGGGAGGACATCGACTACTCCCGGATCTTTATCACCCACACCAGCTGCCCGCCGGAGATCGTCGCCCGGGTCCGCCAGTTGGTGGAGCAGTACGGCCCGTTTCAGGAGGTCATCGAAACTGTCGCCGGATGCACCATAACCAGCCACTGCGGCCCTCACACCCTGGGGATTCTGTTTTTACGAAAATAAACGAATCAAGGCTCGGAAAGAACGTTGTTCTTTCCGAGCCTTTGAGCGTGTCGACAAAGTCGACTCCGCAACGGGCTTCGCCGTTGTTTCCCGCCGCTTTTCTTTCAAAATGTCACTACGGCGGCGCATGTCCGCCTACGTGACAAACTTGAATGTTCGATCCCTTTTTCAAAAGACTGCAAGGCTCGGAGTCATGATCCGTCCGCGCGCTCAGCCCTACGTTTGTCCAAACCGGATTCCCTGCACGCTTCCCCGGCGGTAAAGCTCCTTGTCAATCTCGTTGATCACAACAAATTTTTTTAAGCTCCACAGCGGGCCGATCAGATCCTCTTTTTTTCCGTCCCCAGTCACCCGCTGGATCACGGTTTCCGGCGGGAGAAGCTCCAGCTGGTCACAAACCGTCTGTACATACTCCTCCATGGACATGAGGCTGAACGCCCCCGCCCCATATTCACGGGCCATTGGCGTTCCCCGCAGCAGGTGGAGCAGATGAATCTTCACACTGTACGGGCGCAGGGCCGCCACCTGCCGGGCAGTTTCCAGCATCATGGCCCGGTCTTCCCCGGGGAGCCCATCAATCAGGTGGACGCACACCCGGATTCCCCGGTCCGCAAGTTTGTGATACCCTGCCACAAACTCCGCCCAAGTGTGCCCCCGGTTGATTCGACGGCCGGTCTGGTCGTGCACCGACTGAAGCCCCAGCTCCACCGTTAAAAAGGTGCGGGCATTAAGCTCCGCCAGATACTCCACCACTTCTTCCGGCAATGCATCCGGACGGGTGGCGACCGACAGGCCCACCACGCCGGGCTCAGACAAAACCGACTCGAACAGCGCCCGCAGCCGTTCCACCGGAGCGTAGGTGTTGGTAAACGCCTGAAAATAAGCGATTGCTTTCACCTCGCCCCACTTGTGAGCCATCGTTCGGCGACCCTGTTGAAGCTGGGTCACCACGTCCAGCTCCCGAGGTCCGGCGAAGTCCCCGCTCCCCCGGCCGGAGCAATAGGTGCACCCGCCCGTCCCTTTGGTTCCGTCGATGTTGGGGCAGGTAAAGCCTCCGTCCAGAGGAATTTTGGCCACCTTTTCCCCAAAGGTGTGCCGCAGATGATAGTTCCAGGTGTGATACCGCTTGTTGTCATCGGAAAAGGGGAACGGATTTTCCACCGCCTGTGTATGTTTCATGTTGATAGAAGGCGATTGTTTTTTCTCTCCCGGCATTTAAAACACCTTGTTCCGGCAGACCTCATGGAGAGGGCATACACCGCAGTCAGGCTTGCGGGCCTTGCAGACCTCCCGCCCGAAGTGCACCAGGCGGTGGCAGAAATCCCCCGACTCCTCGGGGGGCAGCACCTTGCGCAGCTGCTGCTCCACCTTGGTGGGATCGGTCCCCTGGGTGAGCCCCAGCCGGCCGCAGATCCGGATGCAGTGGGTGTCCGTCACATAGGAGGGCTGGCCGTACACATCCCCCAAAATCAGGTTGGCGGTCTTGCGGCCGATCCCCGGGAGCTTTAAAAGTTCTTCCATGGAGTCGGGCACCACGCCGCCGTAATCGGAAATCAGCATCTGAGCCGCCTGCACCAGCTGCTTCGCCTTGGTTTTGTACAGGCCGCAGGGCTTGACGATCCGCTCGATGTCGGCGATATCCGCCTGAGCGATGGACTCTAAGGTGGGGTATTGTGCGAACAGCTCTTGGGTGACGATGTTCACTCTGGCGTCGGTGCATTGGGCGGACAGACGCACCGCCAGCAGCAGTTCATAGGGCTTTTGATAGGTTAATGAGCAAACTGCCTCGGGATAGCGCTCTTTGAGCTTGGCAATCGCCTCCAAGGCAAGTTGTTTTTTGGTCATGGGAATCTTCCTCCTTTGCCGTCAACCGACTAAAATCTATTTTATTCTGCTATGAGCACAGGGTGTGAATGGCAGAATCAGCCATCTTATAATAGCTATTTGTAGCTATTATACCACCTTTTGCCGAAACGGCGCAATACATAGGAAAGCCGGTTCCAGTTGTTTTCACAAACCTGCAATGAATTCTTGACGGAAAATGAAACATCGCCGTTTTTACAGCTTTCTTTCATTCTTTTTTATTTTTTCAGGTCATGCCCTATGGAAATCCGCTGGTGCTTTGAGCTGCTTTTCCCCTGCTTGGCAACAAAAAATCTCCCGGCCAGACGGCGGGAGATCAATACGGCGAAAAGAAACGCATGTTACTTAAACATGTGGGTTTTGACCAGAACAATGGCCACTGCGATGGTCAGCCCCGCGCTGAGCACCAGCGGGAACCAGAACATCGGAAGGGGCAGCCCCTCCACGTTCATGCCATAAAAGCTGGACACCATGGTGGGGATCGCCATCAGAATGGTGATGGAGGTCAGCACCTTCATCACAATATTCAGGTTGTTGGAGATGATCGAGGCGAACGCATCCATGGTTCCCGACAGAATGCTGGAATAGATGTTGGACATCTCAATGGCCTGCTTGATTTCGATCAGCACGTCTTCCAGAAGATCCTGGTCTTCCTCGTACAGCTTGAGCACCCGGCCCCGGAGAATTTTTTCCAGCGTCACCTCATTGGATTTTAAGGAGGTGGAAAAATACACCAGGGATTTTTCTAAGCCCAGCAGCTGAATCAGCTCTTTGTTCTTCATGGATTTATGGAGCTGCCGCTCCATCATATCGGAAATCTTATCGATCTGTTTGAGGTATTGCAGATACCGGGTGGCCACCCGCAGCAGCAGGGTGAGCAAAAACCGGTTTTTCAGGTGGGTCTGCACATTTTTGACCAGGCCGTCCTCCAGCTCGGAGATCACCGAGTTTTCCTTTAAGCTCACCGTGACGATAAACGTCTCGGTGATGATGATCCCGATAGGGCGGGTGGTGTATAAAATCGTGTTTTTCTCGGTTTCCTTGACGGCTACCGGCGCGTCTACCAGAATCAGGGTCTGGGTATCCTCCTTGTCTACACGGGAGGATTCCTCTTCGTCCAGGGCGGCCAGAACAAAGTCCTGTTCCAGCTCCAGCTCGTTGATTAAGTAGGAGACCTCCGCTTCGGAAGGGTCCACTGCGCTGACCCAGCAGCCTTCGCAGAAGTCGTCAATTTCGGTCACGCGGTTGTTGATGGTTTTAAAAAAGTTCAGCATGTTGATTGCCCCCTTTTGTTCTGCCGGAGCCCGCATGTTTTGCGCGCAGGCCAAGGAAGGGAGCAATGCCTGTGGACTTACCTTGCAGGCCGGCTCCCGTTCGTCCGGTGTTGGATCAATTGGCGTAAACTCCCATACGGGTCCGTACCCACAATGCCACCTCCTGATGGAAAAGCATAAAAAGTCGCGAAATCAAACTGTATTTCGCGCTACTTATTATTATATCATATGAACCGGACAAATCAAGTGTTTTTCGTCTTATTTCGTCAATTTCGGCTTAAAATACAAAACACGCCGGAAATTCGTCCGCTGCACGATGGTTTTGCCGGGCGAATTGCCGCAAGCCTCCTTTTTTATCTTTTCCGCGATTCAAGGCTTCATTCTCCTTCCGCTCAGATGAAAATCCTTGTCCGACCTTTCTTTCCCTATTTTTTCAAAAATGAATTGACAATCTTATATTGTTGTGATATTATTTTGATATCAAATTAATGGGAGGTTTTTACAATGCAGGAAAAGATTCTGAAAAATAAGAAAAACGGCATGGCTGTACTGCTGATTTTTTCCCTTCTGTACATAGCCGCCATTGTAGGGCTTATCTTCGGATGTATTTATGTGGAGACATCGGCTGCCGCCATCGCGCTGCTGATTGTGTCCGGCATCTGGCTGCTGGTGGGGTGGATTCCCTTCTGTGGATTGCGGATTTTAAAGCCTCAGGAAGCGCTGGTGCTCACCCTGTTCGGCAAATACATCGGGACGCTGAAAAACGATGGGTTTTATTTTGTCAACCCGTTCTGTTCCAGCGTGAATCCAGCAGCCAAAACAAGGCTCAGCCAAAGCGGAGATGTGGAAAGCGGAAAATCCATTTTGCTCTCTGCTGCCCAGTCCGCAACCCAATCCAACATGGAACTTGCGAACAAAAAGATTTCCTTGAAGATTATGACCCTCAACAACAACCGGCAAAAGATCAACGACTGTCTGGGAAACCCGGTGGAGATCGGCATTGCCGTCACCTGGCGGGTGGTGGACACCGCCAAAGCGGTATTCGATGTGGACAACTACAAGGAATACCTCTCCCTTCAGTGCGACAGCGCCCTGCGGAACATCGTGCGGATCTATCCCTATGACGTTTCCCCCAACGTGGATACCACCGGCGATGGTATTGCTGACGAGGGCAGCCTGCGGGGTTCCAGCGAGATTGTCGCCTCCCGAATCCGAGATGAGATTCAGCAGAAGGTCAGCGCCGCCGGCCTGGAAATCATTGAGGCGCGGATCACCTATCTGGCCTATGCTCCCGAAATCGCCGCGGTGATGTTACAGCGGCAGCAGGCATCCGCCATCATCGACGCCCGCAAAATGATTGTGGACGGGGCGGTAGGCATGGTGGAAATGGCCCTGGAACGCTTAAACGAGCACAACACAGTGGTGCTGGACGAGGAGCGCAAGGCGGCGATGGTTTCCAACCTGCTGGTGGTGCTGTGCGGCAACCACGACGCCCAGCCCGTAGTCAATTCGGGAAGCCTGTACTAAAGGCGAACATCGCCTTTTTAATCGTTTAAAATCACGGTGTGCTCACGCATCCGCTCACATGGGCGGATGCGTGAGCCTGTTGAAACAGCCAGAAAGGAAGGTCCTATTGTCATGGCGGACCCGCAGAAAAAACAGATTCCCCTACGCCTTTCCTCCAAGCTGTATCAGGCAATTGCCGCCTGGGCGGAGGACGACTTCCGATCGGTCAACGGACAGATTGAGTATCTGCTCACCGAATGTGTGCGCCAGCGGAAGAAAAACGGCAAATACGTTTCCGATGAGCTGGATAAGCCTTTGGACATCGACCTTGAATAGCGGTGTTTGACCGCAGGCCATTCCGAATCAAACAGTCCCCGTCGTCACCGAAGCTTCGATGACGGCGGGGGCTGTGCGCATTTTTCGATGGATTCACAAATTAGGACAAAAAAACAGCCGCATAGCGGCTGTTTTTTACTCTGTTTACTTACGGCCTTTAAAGATGCCCATAATTTCGCCAAAACCAATGTCCGTATCGAACTCCCCGGGCTCCTCGGTCTTGATATCCTCCGGCTCACTGGCGGCAGAGGAAACGGCAGAACCGCCCTTGAAGTCGCTGTCAAATCCGGTGGCGATCACAGTGATCTTCATTTCATCGTCCAGATTTTCGTCAAATGCCGCGCCCCAGATGATGTTGGCGTCGGGATGCGCCGCCTTGGTAATCATAGAGGAGGCCATATCCACCTCGTCCAGACCTACATCGGCGGAAGAAGTGATGTTGATGATAACGCCCTTGGCGCCGTTGATGGAGGTCTCCAACAGCGGGCTGGAGATCGCCATGGACGCCGCCAGCTCGGCTTTTTCCTTGCCCTGGGCGCTGCCCACGCCCATGTGAGCGTAACCCGCGTCCTTCATCACAGTGGTGACGTCGGCGAAGTCCAGGTTGACAAGGCCGGGGACGTTAATCAGGTCGGAAATACTCTGCACACCCTGGCGGAGCACGTTGTCCGCCGCCTCAAAGGCGTTGGCAAGGGTGATTTTCTGCTCGGAAATCAGTTTTAAGCGCTCGTTGGGGATGACCACCAGGGA
>CAJFTY010000035.1 GCA_904420045.1 Candidatus Metaruminococcus caecorum
CACGTACTTCCCCGTTGCCTCGTCGTATTTGGATTTTTTTTCATAGGAGGCGCTTTCCCCCGACTTTTCCCCCGCCGGGGCCGCCGTGGACAGGTATTCCAGATCGGTCATCCGGCTGACCACGTCGGTATACGAGAGTTTGGTTTTGGCGTTTTCCTGTCCTACGAGTTTTCGCACTTTCAAAATATCACCCACTGTGATCACCTTATCGCCGTCCAGATCGCCAATCTTCAACTGGCGTTCGGATGGTGATTTCCTTTCCATAATAAAGTCCCGCATCGCCTGGATATCCGCTTGCTCCAATTTCCCGTCGCCGGTCACATCGCCCATGGGGAGCTCTTTTAGCGCCTCGGCGGCCGTTTCAAGGGCCTTGGCCGCAGCGTCCACCTGGGCCTGGGCGGCGTTTTCATCCTCCAGAAGAGCCTTGGCATCCGCCATCGCCTTGGAAAACGCATCCCACCCGGACTGGGCGTACCGCCACTCCTGTTTATCCTTGTGGGCATTGTACAGCTCCTGCAGGGCGGTTTTCACTACGCCTTTCGGCCCGGTCAGGTACACGTTGTTAAAAGAAGCCGTCCCGTTAAAGGCCAAAAGCCCCAAGTACCCTTCCCCATACCCGTCCGCCTTGTGCTGGCCGATCAGGGTGTCGTTGACGTAATAGGCGATGGTCTTGTCTTTTGCGACCGTGACCTTCAGATGATACCGGTCCGCCCGGGGGATCTCTTTGCTCTCCTTCCAGACCTCGCTGTTATGGGAGTTCTGGAACAGCTTGGCGTTGACCGCACCGCCCGAGGTGTCCACGTTGGCTCCGAACCAGGTGCCCGCCGAGGGATTTTCGGGATTGGTCACCCCGAACAAGAGCGACGCGCAGTTGCCGGTCACATCGGCTTCGTACGCCTCGATCTCCCCGGCCTTCTGACCAGAGACTGCGAACACATCTCCCCCGCTTTTCCCATCGGTGACAAGGCCCAGTTCATTTTCGTACCAGTTGCCGCTTAAATACTTCCACCCTGTTAAGTTGGTGTAGAAATATTTTTCTACCACCGTGACCGTGACTTCCCGGGTTAAATCGGTTCCCGCCAGGGTGGCTTTGACCTTGCTGGTTCCGGGTTTAAGCGCCTTGACGTTTACGGTATAAGCATCTTTGCTCACCGTCTCCAGCACATCGCTGTTTTCCACCGTCCAGTTGACTTCCTTGTCCTGAGGGCTGGGAAGGATGGCGGCGCCCACCGGCAGGGTGTCCCCCACGGCCAGTTTGACCTCATCCGCTGTCAGCAGCTGGAAATCAGGCTGTTGCTGTTCCTCATTATACCAGATGGATTTCATCCCGTAAATCTTTAAGGAGTCCACCTTTAAGGTGCCGTTGGTAAAAAGCTCCATCCCGATGCTTTGGGGCTCCGGGAAATACAAAACGGAGTTAACCGCCTGGCCGTCGTTTCCGAAGGCCTCCAGCACGGTGGTGTCCACCAAAATCCGCATTTTGATTTTCCCGTCCGAGGTGGGCGTCAGATCCATGCTGTACACGCCGGTGTTCACTTTTCCGGATTTATTCTGATCCAGAATGAATTTTTTGGAGGACGCGTCGTATTTGACCACGATCTCCTGTCCAGATCCCTTGCGGAGCTTAAAGCCGAATTCGGTAGCCGTCCCGGGGGTGAACACCGCTTCCAGGTCAAACTTCTGAGCGCCGTATCCGCCCAAAAGATTGGCGCTATTTTGGTCAATGCTCGTATCCATCATGGAGACAAGCAGCTCAGTACGGTTCTTCTTTACTTCCTCCACCGGGTAGCTGATAAGCCGGGGCTGCCCGTTTACGGTTTTTAACGTGGTCACATAGGGAACCGTCTGGACGCCGTTCCAGGTCTTGCCGTCCGCTGCCAGCTGGCCGGCGGATTCGTCCTGGAGCCAGCTCACCAGCATCCTGCGGTTCTGGCCGCTACCGTCGTTGTAAAAGCTCTGGGTGGCGTATACACGGGGGCCGCCGTTGTAGGACAGCTGCCCGGTTTCGCGGACAAATTTGTACTGCTGCACGCCGTTTTTGACGCCGTCTTTTTGCAGGTCGCCCACGATGTACCATTTTCCAGAAGCGGTGTACACCCATTTGATGTTGGTTTCATCCCCGTCCAGAGCCAGAGGGAACAAGTCGGGGCACTCGGAATCAAAGCCCAGGTCGGCCGCTTCGTCCCAATGGATCAAATCGTCGGAGGTAAACAGCCGGGCTCTTCCCCCCGCTACCACCATCATCCACTTTCCGTCGTATCGAAACACCTTGGGATCCCGGAAGTCCCGGCCGTATTTGTTGCCTTCGTTGGGGATCACCGGGTTTTCGAAGCCCTCTTTTTCAAGGCTGGGTTTGATCCAGGTGTGACCGTGGTCTTTGGAGTAGGCAAGGCTCTGCTTTTCCACCCCCTTGGAGGTATCCCCTCCGTCATGGGTGAACAGCGCCACCAGCTTGGACTCCCCGGGCTTGTTGTCGTCAAACAGGCCGGAGGTATTGTCCTCGTCCACCACGGCGCAACCGGAGAAGATGGCGCCCAGACCGTCGTCCTGCACAATGGCGAGCTCTTCCATCTGGGTCCAGTTGATCAGATCGGTACTTTCAGCATGGCCCCACACCTGGTTGCCGATGTTAAGCCCTGTGGGGTTGTACTGGTAGTACAGGTGGTAGGTGCCGTTGGAAGGATCGTACACTAGACCGTTGGGGTCGTTCATCCAGTTTTTAAAGGGGCTGAAATGGAACTGGGGACGGTATTTGTCCCGGTATTTGGTTTCGGGATCCACCGCTTTTTCTCCCCGGATCACATAGGTCATGGACTGGTCTCCGCGGCTGACCCGGATCAGGATATCCGTGCTGCCCTCGGACGTGGGCACCACAAAGCTTCCGTCTTTTTCCTGCGCCTCCAGCACAGCGCCAGAGGACGAGTTCCCCCACACCTGCACGGAGGTTCCCGTAGGGGCGAAGGGCTTGACCGTTACGCTGTCCTGCCCGTAGGGAATGGTCGCCCTGTAGGTGTACAAGCCGCTTTCAAAGGTCTTTTTCAGGCTCAGCCCATCCAGGGTCAGATTGGTCAGCGCGGGAATCTCCTTGCCGGTATAATCCTCGTGCAAGACGTCCTGATAGGTGACCTCGGTGTCAAAGGTCAAAAGGCCCAGCCTGCCGTTTTCGGTGCGGGCCTCCTCCCTGGAGAGGATCAGCAGGTCGTCCACAAAATACCGGATGGTGCTGCCGGTGACCTCCACCCGCATGGTAAAGGTATTCTGGTTTTTCATGGACTCCGGAAGATCCCGGCCCTCCATTTCCGCACCGCCGAACCGGAAGATCCGGGCGTTGCCGGCGCTGCCCCGGTTTTTGTCGATGTTGGCGCAGTAGGAGTTCTGATTCGGTTGATCGCCGGACAAAAAGATCAGCGACGCCGCTCCCTTATTCTGATGGAAGGTGGCCGTTGCCTCATACACAAAATCCTTTGCCGTGGTCTGGCTGAGGTTAAAATTATCCCCACTTCCCGCCGAATGCAGACCGGAGGAAGTCTCCTCCCACTGGCCGCCCAGAGGTGTGAGATTTTCTAGGGTGGTGCGAAAATTCCCCGCTGCGAAAGCCTGCGGGCTCACCGCGGCTGAAAACAATAGCGAGGCGCACAGCAGCCGCGCCACCGACCGCTTGAGGGCCCCCGTCCGCAACTTGTGTTTCCCTGACATAGCAGATACCTCCTCAATGATTTTTTATTTTACAGGCCATACGCTTTGCAGCGCGGCCAGATGGCCTTGAAACGATGTAAGATTTCCCTGTTGGACGGTGAGCTCCAGGCGGTTTAAGGTATAGTCTGCCAAAAATCCCATACACATAAACGCCTGTCCTTCCCCGCAGAAAATTTCAAATCCCAGTGCGTCCGCCAAAATCAAAAGGCGGATGTTCCCGTCCCTCATGTACAAAGGCATGGTGGCGTCCATACAGCGCACCGTGTTTTCTTCCGCGTTGATCTGAACCCGTTCGCCAAATAGAGAAAGCTCGAACACAGCATCTTTCGAGGCTTTTACCGTACATTCGATCCACTGGGGAGCATAGGTCCGCCGACCAAGAGAGAACTTTCCCAGGCCGAGATCGGACAGAGCCGGGAAATCCTCCTCTTCAAACAGGGTTTTGACCTCCCGCGCCGGCCAAAGGGTAAGGGTTTCCTCCTGGTCGAAGGTTTTCAGCTCCATCTCACAAGGGATGTTCATGGAGCCGCAAAAGGCTACGTTTGGCGCCTGCGTGGTATTCCACGCGATGCGCAGCCGCCTGCCGTCCTCTTTTGGAACGTCGGAAAAGGTTTGGGCGGCGTAGCTATTCCGGCCGTAATGCAGGCGTTTTGCCTCCTTTAACGGGCGAAACTTGCCGGATTTAAAATCCCCCACCAGATACCGGTCGGACGCCCCGGAAAACACCCATCGCTTCTGTTTTGGATCGCCATCCAGGTACAGCGGATACAGGTCCGGGCACTCGGAATCACCGGGAAGAGACAGCTCCTGCAAAAATTTCCACTCAAAAAAATTGCCGGAGGAAAGCAGGGCATATCGGTTGTCATCGATGTACAACGCCATCACATAGGCGGAAATCTCCGGCACAAAGACGACTTTTGGATCACGGTTTTCCGCTTCGATATGCTCTACCACCGGGTTTCCCGCATATTTGCGAAAGGTTTTCCCGTTATCCGTGCTGTAGGCCATGCACTGGGTAAACGGTTTTCCCTTTGAAAGCAGAGAACTTCCGCCCGCCGCCGTATAAAACAGCAGCAAAACGTCGTTTTCGTTTTCTTTTAAGCCCGTGCGGTTTTCCCGGTCTATCACGGCGGAGCCGGAAAACATGGCTCCAAGCGCATCCGGCGCCAGGGCCGGAGCCTGTTCGTCCCAGTGGATCAAATCGGTGCTCACCGCATGGCCCCAGTGCATGTTGGACCACTGGTGGGAATAGGGATTGTGCTGGTAAAACAAATGGTACCGCTCCCCGTCGAACACCAGGCCGTTGGGATCGTTGATCCACCCGTGCTTTGCGCTGAAATGGGCCTGAGGACGGTATTTTTCCCGGTAAAATTCCTGGACGGGAATTGTATCGGTCAGTTTGATATCCACGTCGATCTCCGGGTCGGTAGACACCGTGAGGTCCTCCCCCATAAACCGGGCGACATCCACATACTGGACATAGTCGGGATAAGCCGCGTCCACCGGAGCATCCAGTTCCAGCACCAGATCGCTCCCATTGTAGAAGCAAAGTTTTTTCCCCCGGGCCGCATACCCAATGGGGATGGCCAAAAATGGCTTCGTGATCTTCATCCAGGCAAAAACTCCTTTCAAAATGAAAATAAGCGTAGTCTATTTTCGAAATGAAAAGCGAAAAAATCTCCGCAAAAAAGACCGAAATCCATGACATTTTTGTTTATATCAACTATTTTTTATTGACATTGAATTCAATTTTTCCTATTATTAGAATAGTATGAACAACTGGAAATAGCAAGTGAAAAAACCAGATAAAAGTGAGAATTTACGACATGTTGCTTCACAGAATAAAAAATCCTCATCCCTACAACAAACGCCAGGAGGTCTGCACCATCGCCTGCCTGGACTGCGGCTTTATCGAAGCTCCCCGCGGCTTTTCCCATAAAAAGCGGTTTTTGGATCAATATGAACTGCTGTACGTCACCAAAGGAAGCGTCTCGCTCAAGTTAAATGGAATACCTGTGCGCCTGGACAAACATATGGTGATTGTGCTGCCGCCCTATAAAACGTTGGAGGGGCAAGCGCCCTGTGCGCAGCCTACAGGTTTTTACTATGTCAATTTCACCACCGACCATCCCAAGAACTTTTGTATTTTCACCGATAAGCCGCTGACCTGTCATTCCACCAGGGCGCTGGAAATTTTGGATCAGATGAACAAACAAAAAAGCAGCGCCTGGGTTCCCGACTACGTCATGGATTCCGGCCTGCTGCTTTTGCTGCATGAGATTTCCGGAGGGTGGGGCGGCTCCACCGGCAGCGAGGAGATCGCATCCAGAATACAGCGGTATGTAGAAAGCCATATCTCCCAGCCGCTGACTGCGGACGTACTGTCCAAAGAGCTCACCTACAACAAGGACTACCTGTGTAAAATCGTCAAAAAACACTTCGGCGTTTCGTTAAAGGACTACATCGTCCGACAAAAACTGGATCTCGCCAAAAAGCTGTTGACCACCTCCAATTACTCCGTCGGAGAAATTGCTGGGATGACCGGATTTTCAGAGCCCAACTTATTTACCAAGTTCTTTAAATACCACACCCACCAAAGTCCCGGGGATTACCGGTTTACCCATGGATCGTAAGAAAAATGATTCGCAAATAATAAAAAGGGAGAACGAAATCATTCGTTCTCCCTTTTAAACTGGATAAAATATTGTTTCTTATTTGCCGAAGTATCGGTTGAGCAGGCCCTCGAACGCCTTGCCATGCCGTGCTTCGTCTCTTGCCATCTCATGGACGGTATCGTGAATTGCGTCGAGGTTTGCGGCTTTCGCGCGTTTGGCCAGATCAAATTTACCGGCAGTCGCGCCGTTTTCCGCTTCCACACGCATGCGGAGGTTTTTCTCAGTGCTGTCGGTGACAACTTCGCCCAGAAGCTCCGCGAATTTTGCAGCATGCTCCGCCTCTTCATAAGCGGCTTTTTCCCAGTACAGGCCGATTTCGGGATAGCCTTCCCGATGGGCCACTCTCGCCATGGCCAGGTACATACCGACCTCGGTGCACTCGCCCTGGAAGTTCGCTCTTAAATCATTCATGATATCTTCGCTGGAACCCTGCGCCACGCCGACCACATGCTCGGCCGCCCAAGACATTTCACCCGACTGCTCAGTAAATTTTTCTTTCGGAGCTTTGCACTGGGGGCAGAAATCCGGCGCGGTTTCGCCTTCATACACATATCCACAAACCTGACATACAAATTTTTTCATTTTAAGTTCCTCCGTTTCAAGTTTGATGTTGTCTTTTGCTATGCTTAAAGTATACCACGAAAGTATATTATTCACAAGGCTTTTTTGGAAAAAATATCCTCCAAACAACCAAGCGTATACACAAACTTTTTTGTGCAGTTCGACAAGCTTTGTCAAATCTCTCGGTTTATGGTAGGATAGAATTACAATTTCACTCCACACTAAAACGGAATGGGACGATATCATGAAAACGCTTCTTGTGGGCATCAACGCTAAATACATCCACGTAAACCTTGCCATCCGGCTGCTGCAGCAATCCGCCCGACAGCCGGTGAAGATTCGGGAATTCACCATTAACCAGCATCCCGACCTGATTTTTAACGAAATCCTACGGGATGCTCCCGACGTGTTGGGAATTTCCTGCTACATCTGGAACTGGGAACTTGTCAAAAAGCTC
>CAJFTY010000036.1 GCA_904420045.1 Candidatus Metaruminococcus caecorum
CACCGACCTGTTGGAGCAAAAACCCATTCAGAGCATTTCGGTCAAGGAGCTCTGCGAGCGGGCGGGGATCAACCGGGGCACTTTTTACAGCCATTACACGGATATCCACGATCTTCTACACCAGCTGGAGCAGGAGATGCTGGCGGATTTTGAACAGGCGATGGCGCCGCTGCTGCAGGCGGACCGTAAAGAACTGACGCCAGTCAAGATCACCGCCGGGGTGTTCCAGTGCTTAAAGGAAAACGCCGACCTGTGCACGGTGACCCTGGGCCCGCACGGAGATAAATCCTTTGCCCTGCGGCTGATCAACATCGGGCGGGAGGTCTGCTTGGAGGCGTATTCCGAGTATTATCAAAATGCAAAGCCCCGGCAGATCGAGTACTTTTACGCCTTTGCCAGCGCCGGCTGCATCGGTCTTTTGCAAAAGTGGCTGGCGGACGGCATGGTCGCCCCGGCGGAGGAAATCGCCAGGACAGCGGAGGACATCATGATAAAGGGAATGGGATTTTTAAGCGAACCGGAACAGTGAACGGCTTAGAAAAAAACAAAAGGGAGGGCTCCGCCATAAGGCGGAGCCCTCCCTTCTGCTATAAAGCGGATATGAACCGCTTATTCCATCTCAAAAACTCGGTTGTTGTACAGCGATTCCTGTCCGTAGACGCGCAGGGATTCAAACACCGCTTCCCCGCCCTTGGCGTACAGGGCAAGCCCCGTGCTGGCGGGATCGGGGTAGATCAGCGCAGTGAATACCTCCCGGCCGTCCTGGGTGAACAGCTCCACAGAGGACCAGTCCAAAAACAGGTGAAGCTTTAATTTCCCGTCCTCCAGGGGTACGGGGCAGGAGTAGGTTCCGGGGAATTCCGGGGTGGGATTGGCGCCCGCATGGGTGCGGTCTACCGTCAGCAGGCGGTCGGCCGAGGTATAGCGTACCACGGTTTCCTGACCGTTCCCCACCCGGAGCTTGAGGCCGACCTCTGCGGCGTCGCCGGGGCGGATCACCGCGGTGATTTCCGCCTTGTCCGCCCGAAGCTCCGCCAGGGGATTCACGGTGTCGGGGGACACGGACAGATTGTCAAAAGCGTATTCCGCCCGGCGCAGGGAGGAAAGCTCTTTGACGGGATTTTGCATTAACTGCAGCTTGCCGTCCACGGTTTTTAAGGTCAGCTCGTAGGGCAGGCTCAAGGCGCCGTTCCAGGGGTCGGTGATCTCGCCGGTCTGGAAGGGATAAGAGATGTTGACCATCCAGTGCATCATAATCCGCCGCCCGGGGATGTCGCTGAAGGTCACGCCTGCGTACACGTCGGGAGCCCGGTTAAAGGGCAGACGGTCGCCGGTGTCGGGGAAAAATTTATACACACCGCCGTCCAGCTTGAAATCGCCGGTCATGTACCACACGCCGCCGCTGGACAAAATCCACTTGGGGTTTGTTTCATCCCCATCCGCCGGCAGGCAGAAGAAGTCCGGGCACTCGGTGAACAGGTCGTCCTGCATGCCCTGGGGCTCCCAGTCGATCAGGTTGTGGGAGGAGTAAAACCGCACGGGGCCGCCGGCTACGATCATCATCCACTGGCCGCTTTCCCCGTGCCAGAACACCTTGGGATCCCGGAAATCGTGGTGGTTCAGCGGGTCGTCTTTGCTGGTGATGATGGGTTTGCCGCCCTGGTATTTGATCCAGGTGCGGCCCTTGTCCTTGCTGTACGCCATGGACTGCTGCTGGCGGCAGCCGTCGTTTACATCGGTGCAGGTGTAAAAGGCCACCAGCCCCGCCTTTTCCGGCGTGTCGCTAAACAGCCCGGAAGAATTGTTGTGATCCACCACCGCGGAACCCGACCAGATGGAGCCGTATTCGTCGGGCTCCAGCGCTACGGGCAGCGGCTCCCAGTGCACCAGGTCGGTGCTGACCGCGTGGGCCCAGGATTTTAAATCCGCCGGGAATTTGCTCTCGCCAAAGTACTGGTAAAAGGCGTGGTATTCCCCTTCAAAGTACACAAGCCCATTGGGATCGTTGAGCCAGCCCTCGGGACAGGTGATGTGGTATTGGGGACGGAAGGGTTCGGTGTAATAGGTCTGCGGGTCCTTCCCCAGGCGGGTTGCGAGGCACTCCCTGGAGGAAAGGCCGTTTTCAGCCGGATGATTCATGGGATACTCCTTTCACTTTGCAGAAATGTTAACGTTGTCATTCTGGTATAGAATAGCATGTTCTTTGCGTAACGTCAACCGCATTTCTACACAAGAACCGAAAAAAATATTGTGCACGTTGTCATTTCAAACGGAAAGATTGGATTGAAAAAAGCAGGCGTGAAAGTCCTAAGCTTTCACACCTGCTTTGTAAATCACAAGGTTATTTGCGCTTTTTCAGTGCGGTGACGCAGACGGCGGAACATGCTCCTATCAACAGGACCGGAAGAATCGCACTGTACAGGGA
>CAJFTY010000037.1 GCA_904420045.1 Candidatus Metaruminococcus caecorum
GCGGAAAAATCGCTGATTGGAACCGATGGGCGATTTCTCAGTATTTTCGGGCGATTGCTTCAAAAAATCCAGATTTCATGCGGGGTTGCGGGCGTACAAGGCTGACTGAAACTGACAGGAGAAACCATGTATGTAACAGACGGCGATAAAACTCGAAATCAGGTAGCCTTCACGGGATCGTGGGTTCGAATCCCACCGCTTCCGCCATCAAAAAATCCAGTAACCATGCGGGTTTCTGGATTTTTTCTTTTTTATGCCCACACCAAAAATCACACGATTTTCGGCTGTTCTTTTTATTCTCAACATTTTTCTGCTACGGTCTCCCACTTACTGCCGAAATCCACGGTCTCCGGCAGTGTCATTCCGCTGACCATTGCCTGCGCCGACAACAGCTTGAAACTGTAATCAAGGTGGGCGTAAATATTTGCCGTGGTGGAAAAATCGCTATGTCCCAGCCAGTCCTGAATCTGCTTGAGCGGTACGCCGTTGGCAAGAAAGAGGGATGCGCAGCTGTGGCGTAAGTCGTGGAAACGCATTCGCCGCAAGCCGTGCTTTTTAATATACTGCGGAAAATAACCCGTCAGATAATCCGGCTTCATCAAATTTCCGAGCTCGTCCACAAAGACATAGCCGTCATACTCGTAGTTGTAGCAGTTTCCGCAAACCTGCTTGTTCAGCTCCTGCGCCGCCTTGACTTCTTTGAAATATTCTGCAAAGCTGCCCACCAGAGGAAGTGTACGCATACTGGATTTTGTTTTGCCGTCCACCTGCAATGATGTGTCTGTATGCTTGATGGTAAGCGTGCCACGCTCAAAGTCGATGGCATCCCATTTTAAGCCGCACACCTCGCCACGCCGCAGTCCGTAAAAAGCGGCAACCAAAGCCGGAAGCTCCAGCCTTGTTCCCATTATTACATTGAATAGCTGTTTTAACTCGTCGGCATCTAAAAAAACCGGCTGATAATCGTTCTTTTTTGGGCGCTCTACCTTCATCGCCACGTTCTGCGCCACCAGATCGGTTTTCATGGCGTATTTCAGCGCTTGATGAATGACAGCGTGGTAGTGAATCACGGAATTGGGCTTGACGGTTTTCAGTTTTTCGGAATAGAACTGCTGAATGTGCCTTGCCTCCAATCCCTGAAGGGTGTACCCCTTCTTGCGGAAATACGGCTCGATGGTCGATTTTATCATTGCCTCGTAGGAACTGAATGTTGTCGCTTTCACACGCACCTATACAATGTCGAGCCACTCCAGAAGATACTCCGCAAAAGGCATATCTGAAGTAAGCTCCCCGACCTCCTACGGCGGCTCAAACTCACTGCGAATGCGTGCGAGTTCCGCTTCTGCTTTTCGCTTGTTTCCCTTTTCGGGAAGTCCTGTGGATGACTATATCTTTATCTTTGAAAGAATTAACTTCGTTAAGGATAGGTGCAAAAGATATGAGGCTATAATAGGTAGCAAAGTGTTTTTTAGAATGTTATGTGTTATCATAATGTTTTTCTGTGATTTTGTTGCTCCTCTAAACTAGCTTCATTTGCTTTGTTGCTTTAAATATTCAGTGAAAACTTAGCTTCATAAATCTAAAGAAAAGATCTATTATATCTTATCTACACAAGCCCGTCTAAAAACAGAGAATTTTTTGATCATTTCTTGATACTAAAATAATAAAAATGATTTTAAACTTGCTGAAGCTATATTTAAGAAAGCCATAAAAATGAGAATGACCGTCGCCTGTCATTCTCTACAATCATTTTATTAGTAAGGCAAGGTTTCTGTTTGCCCCCTTCGTTTAGAAAATACCGCCGGAAGAACCGGCGGTATTTTCTTTTAATTCCCAAATTTTATTTGCTTGGCAGCCTGCGTTTTCCTCGTGATAATTATCCGACGATCAATGTAGTCGGAGAAACACTTCGCTCGGACAGTTCAGACATAACGTTTTCTGGATTGGTTTCATTCGAAAGCCACAGCGTATACCGGAATTCATAGAATCCGGATAAATCCAGTTTAAAATTTGTTTCCCATAAGTTGTTCATAACCCAGGAATAAAGCGGACGCTGATTGTTTATTTCCTGCTGGTCACACAGCTGGATAAAGTGGTGGCGCATTTCGCCCATATAGAACAAAGGCGCATCATAAGAGGAAATCAAGGCACTGGAACGCTTTCCAACAAAAGCTGCCCCATAATCCGAAATATAATATTCCATACAGGTACCTGGAATTTGATCCACACCAGGACGAAAAGCTTCTCTCCCTTTTTTCAGATAAAGGGATTGTTTGCCGTCTATGAACAGTGTCAGCGGCAGAAAAATGCTTTCAATGTCTGTGGAAAGTGTTTTTCCCAGTTTAAGCTGAAAGTCTATGCAGGGAGCTTCCTCATATAGCCTGAGGACGACGCTGCACCGAATTGTGCCGGGCAGACGGTATTGAAATTCCAAAACTGTAAATACCTCTCCCCGCTCCCGGCACACAATTTCTTCTAAGATTCCGGTGTACAGGTCTGCATGCTGTCCGCGAATGTTCCGTCCTGTAAGCCGCCGTTCTTCGTATTCCCGGTTTGACAGATCAGGGCGAAGGGACGTGCATTCATAAATCGGCGTAAAAAACGGTGCAGCTCCATTTGAAAGCATATTCTCTCCTGTCAGCCGGTTGATGAACTCTATAATCCCCTGTTGAGGACGATAAGAAATACGAAACCAACGGTTTTCAAATGAGTAAGGCAACCGATAAGAAACAGGATCAACATCGTTTACAAGATCCCGAACCCGTTCAGCCCCAGCGTAAGCAAGACGGCTGTTTACAACTTCATGATTTGCAGGAATCTCCTGAAAGGTGTAAAGCCGTTCTTTGCATGAATCGAAGCGGTCAAAAAATGTGATGAGCCTCCCTCTTGGGTGCGGAGAAACCTGACAGGGAATCTCGGTCTGATCTTCACGCGTAATCCGGATGTTTTCTGGACAGGATTCAATATAAAATTCCACTTTTTGAAGCCCCAAAGCCTGATTTGCACACAGAACTTTAATCTGGCCGCTGGAATTATAGTAGCGCAGGATATCTCCCTTTTCCTCTGCAATCCGGCTGAGCATGGAAGAAACGCTTTCATGCGCCTTGGACGCATAACTGCTTTTTCGCATTTCAAGGTTTAGTACCATTGTATCGCAGGGATTGGATATGGAGGAAGAGTGCCCCCAGGTATGTTCGGCATATAACAGCAGATGATCCTCGGCCGTTTTCAGCAGATCCGGATATTTTGTCCGGACATTTGGTTCCAGACGGCAGCATAGATCATACACGCGCTGCGCTTCCTTAAAATGTTTGACAGCTCCGGGGGTAGAACCCACTCCGCTCGCCCACCAATCGGTCAGATCCCCTTGCACCACAGGAACATCCTGCAACCGATCCCGGATTTGTTCATAAAGCTCTTGCAGCGAAACCATCTGCAGGTCTATCGTTCCTCCATACCGTTGGTTAAACATCTGAATCACCCGCAGGATTTCCGGCTCCGGCGGAGCGTTATCGCTGAGAACCCCCGACACGCTGAGAATGATAAAGTCATAGCGGTAACCGGTATCTTCACAGCGCGTTAAATAACTGTCCAAGTTTTTGTAAAGGCAATCAACCGGCTCCGAAAGTTCGCTGTCCGTCCATCTTCCCTGCCCAAACTGCCGATTTGGACGTATCCCAAGTCCATTGCCCAGATTGTAGTGCTCCCCATTCCAAACCAGCATGCGCTTCCCTTCCGAATTTTCCCACCAATAGGCGGTTTGATTCTGATAGAGCGGAAACATCCCGTGATGAGTATGAATATTGGTGTATAAAAACTCCACCCCGTGTTCGATCAACGCGTCCCTGTGTCCCATGGAGATGCCGTTGATATCCGCATTCATCGCTGTTACCGGCCGAATTCCATAAACTCCAAGCGTTTGGGACATCTCATCCATTCGATGACTTAAAACTGTGTAGTCCGCCAGATCGGTAAAATTCAAATAGTTGGCGGACAGTCCCACGCGCCCTTGGCGAATCAGTGCAAAAAGCTGCTCCTTTTCCTGTTCAGAAGCAATTTCAAGAAATTTTTCCACACAGAACCAGGTTTCGCAGTTCCAGCGGAATTCGCTGTTTTCCGGTTTTTTCATCGCATCCAACACGGACCGGATATAGCTGATCTGTTCATGAATAATTCGCTCCTGAAGATCGGTGTAACCGATATCCGTGTGCGAATGGTGCACCACATAGACTTTCTTAACACGATGGCTCATTGTGTTTTCCTCCAAATCCTGATTGCTCGAAATCTGCCAGTCCCATAATCGTCATCTGCGAGGTGTTATCCGTCACATACAGATTAATGTGCTGTGCATGACAAAACGCCGCCAACGGATTTAAAAACAGCGAAGCGCTTTTGGTAATTTGTCCCCCTATACACAGGCAGTCCGGACGATATGAATGTAAAAACGGGACGAGTGCATCCCGAACCCGTTCCCCAAAAACCTGAAAACAATCCGCTGCGCGCCGGTCTCCACTTTGTGCCAGTTGGGCAAGCTGCTTTCCGTCCAATGGGACTCCAAGCAGCTCGCGAGTCAAGTTCATCAGCCCTCTCTTGGACAAATAATCGTCCACACATCCGTCAAGAAAGGCTGTAGGATAAATGTATCCCTGCCGAGGGACGCCCGGCGTGCGTTCATCGGTTACGCTGCCGTTTATGCCAAACGCACTGCCGCAGCCTGTACCAATGCAGATAAACATCGCTTTCGGGGCACCTGCGGCTTTACCATATCGCATCTCTCCTAATGCAAAAGCATGGACATCATTGATAAACCGGAAGTCTTTTGCCGTAAGCCCAAGGATTTTCAATCGTCCGGACAGTTCGTGAGGCAGGTCGACGCCATATAACCCGTCAAACTTATCCAGTCCACGCATCAAACTGATGCCATGCTGGTAGTCAAACGGTCCCGGAAACGCCATATGAACGCCTGCTATTTTCATATCGGGGCTAAGAGAGACTTGCTCTCGAATAATTTTTGTAAAATGATCCAAAAGCTGTTCCGATGCAAGCCCAGCGCAGGCGTCAACTAGACGGATCGGTGTAAGAATACCGCCATGTTCATTTACTGTCGCGGCCTTGATCTGGGTTCCTCCTACATCCAGACAGATAACGACACGCTGCATGGTATTCCTCCTATCGGTGATTTTCGATTAAAAAGCTGCTGGTTCCGGCGGGATAGTAGCTTTCTGTATACTCCACGGGAACCATGGATTTTGTAAGGCCTTTGGCAGTGACAAAAATTACAGGTTCAAATGGACTGATGGTAAGCTCAGCTGCAATCTCCTTCGATGGCGGAACGACCTCCAGCTTTTTATAGGAATGCATCACCTCCAGCCCCTTTTCCGTCAGAATTTCATAAAAAGAGGCATTGACAAAATTGACCTTTGACATTTCAGGAAACAATCGAAATGGAACATATAAAACCGAATATACCACCGGCGCATTCTTTGGATCGCTTTCCAAGTTTCTAAGACGAATAAGCCGGGTTACTTTTTCACCTTCGGCAAGTTCCAAGGCTTTTGCAACATGCTCCTCGGGCTTCACTACTTTCAGATCCAGCACACGTGTGTAGACGGCGCGGTTGTTTTTTGCGCTTTCCGCCCGGTATCCAGTGATAAAGCTGGTGGATTTGTGCTCGACTTTGGGCTGTGTGACAAACGTGCCCCTGCCTTTTAAACGAATCAGGAACCCTTGGCGTACCAAGCTCTCCAACGCATGCCGCACAGTTGGCCGGCTGACCTTTAAAATGCTTGCCAACTCGTTTTCAGTTGGAATCTGATCGCCGACGGAAAATTCTCCTGATCGAATTCGGGATCGGACATATTCAAAAACCTGTTCATGCAAGGACTGAGACACGACGTCGCTCCTTTCAGATTTTTCTTGTACCAACAATATACCATCCACCTCCAAATATGTCAATACATATTTTATATATTTTAATTATGTATTGACATATTTAAGCCGGTATACTATGCTTGAAAAAGAAACCCTTGTACATATTCTATGAAAAAGGAGCAATGAATCAATGGCAAAGGCAATATACGACCGTTTTCCAAAAATCACTGTGGAAACCGCTCATGTTTGGAGCGGATTTGACGATATATGCGCGCAGATAGCCGCAACCTGTGCAGGAAGGGCCAAAACCGTTGTAACCATTGAATGCTATCCGGGAGTGGATCAGCAGGAGCTTTTACAGGGGATGCGCGGGCTTTCTTCCTGTATCACCATTCACAGCGACAGTCTGGCCTTTGAACCGGAAAAAATCGACGCGCTTTTAGAACAGGACTTAACGGAAGACCCGGTCTTTGGAATCATGACGGTCCGAAGGTTAAACGATTTTTTTTATCTGGACAAAATTTCGCAGGCACAGCAGCAAATTGCCGCTGCAAAGGGAACAGTTTTAATCTATGGCGTTGGCGCTTCCCTTGTCCACCCCGGAGATATACAAATTATGGCAGACATTACCCGTTGGGAAATACAGCTTCGCTACCGAGGCGGAATGGAAAACTGGCGTACGGCAAAGAAGGAGGCAACAAAACTGCAAAAATACAAACGGGGATTTTTTGCGGAATGGCGATGGGCAGATCAGATCAAAAAGCGCTTGCTTCCTTCCCTGTCTTTTTATCTGGATATGACGCAGAGAGGAAAGCCCGCCATGGTTGAGGGCGACGCGTACCGGAGGGCAATGGCACAAACTTCCGCTCAGCCATTTCGCATGGTTCCATATTTTGATCCTGGCGTATGGGGTGGAAACTGGATGAAAAGCCAGTTTGCTCTTCCGGACAACGGCAGCAATTATGCCTGGAGTTTCGATGGAGTTCCAGAAGAAAACAGCCTTTTATTGGATTTTGGCGAAGGGCTCATTCAAACCCCTGCCCAAAATCTCGTGTTCATGTACCCGCAGCCCCTTTTAGGGGAGCGTGTGCACGCACGGTTTGGAACCGAGTTCCCCATTCGCTTTGACATGCTGGACACCATAAACGGGCAAAATCTTTCTCTTCAGGTACATCCGTTGATCGAATACATCCAGGAGCATTTTAACATGAGGTATACTCAGGATGAGAGCTATTACATCCTGGATACCCAAGGAGAAAACGCCTGCGTTTGGCTGGGGGTGAAAGCCGGTGCCAATCCGAAAGAGATGGCGCAGGATCTACATGCCGCCCAGCATCAGGGAAAACCGTTTCCAACAGAACGCTATGTCAACCGGTTCCCGGTAAAAAAACATGACCATGTCTCGATTCCCGCCGGAACAGTGCACTGCTCCGGCGCAGATACAATGGTTTTGGAAATCAGCGCTACCCCCTACATCTTTACCTTTAAGCTGTGGGATTGGGGGCGTTTAGACTTAAACGGAAAGCCCCGTCCCATCCATTTAACCCATGGGCTTTCGAATATTCAATGGAACCGCGACACAGAATGGGTGCAAAAAAACCTGATAAATCCCTTCACTTGTGTTTACGAGAAGAACGGCTCTAGAATCGAGCGTACCGGCCTGCACGAACGTGAATTTATTGATACCTATCGGGTGAGCACAAGCGGCGATATGCCCATACAAAGGAACGGGAGCGTCCATGTTATTAACCTTGTAGACGGGAATCAAATTGAATTGACAAGCGATTCAGGCAGCTTCCATCCCTTTACCGTCCATTATGCGGAAACCTGCATCATTCCGGAAGCCGCCGGAGAATACCGAATTGTCTCCAAAGACGGTAAACCTGTAAAAGTAATCCTTGCATGTGTGCGATAAAAATCCTTTTCTTACAGTCTGACCAAATTTCCCAACTGGTACAGAAGCAGGGAAACGATATATGCCGCCGACAGCTGCAAAAAAGCGGTTGCCAGCGTCCATTTTAGACTGTTCATCTCCCGTTTAATGGAAACGAGCGCAGAGATACACGGGACGTACAGCAGCGTAAACGCCAGATACGATAACGCTGCAATCGGTGTAAACGCAGCTGAAAGACCCGCCTCCAGTTCTTCCGCTGTGTACAGCATGGTCAGCGTGGACACTACCGATTCCTTTGCCACTAGACCCGCCAACAGGGCCACTACCGCCTGCCAGAACCCAAATCCCAGCGGGAGGAAAAGCGGCGCGATCCCCTTCCCCACCGCCGCCAACAGGCTATCGGCAGGGTCCGATACCGGTTGAGGGCTCAGGCTGAAATGCTCAAAAAACCAGATCAAAATACTCATAAAGAAGAGTACAGTTCCCGCCTTGACCAGAAAACCTTTTGTCTTTTCCCAGATATGCCTCGCCATGACCGGAAGCGTCGGCAGCCGGTATGGGGGAAGCTCCATCAAAAAAGACGCCTCTTCGCCCCGAAACAGCGTCTTTTTCAAAAGAATTCCGCACACCGCCGCCGTTAAAATTCCAAGCAGGTACATGCCGAATACAACCGCCCCCTGATGCTCTGGAAAAAACACGCCCGCAAACAGCGCATAGATGGGAAGCCTGGCTCCACAGGACATAAACGGCGTAAGCATGATGGTCAGCCGCCGGTCTTTTTCATTTTCCATCGTCCGCGCTGCCATCACTGCCGGCGTGGTGCAGCCAAACCCCATTAACATCGGAATAAAAGATTTTCCGGAAAGTCCCAGTTTTCGCATCATCCGGTCCATAACAAAGGCCGCCCGGGCCATGTATCCGCTGTCTTCCAGCAGGGATAAAAATAAAAACAGGATCGCAATCTGCGGTAAAAAGGATAAGATGCTTCCCACGCCTCCGATGATCCCCTCAATCAAAAGGCTGTGGCACCAAAAAGGAGCGTTCAGCGCGTTCAGAAGGCCTTCTGCTCCCGCGGTAATCGGGCCGGAAAACAGCGCTTCCAACAGCCCTTTGCAGAAATTCCCCACCGGGCCGAACGTAACCGAAAACATCACAAACATCAAAAGCAGAAAAAACGGAATTGCCGTAAGCCGTCCAGTGGCAATCCAGTCGATCTTGTCGGAAAAAGATTGTTTCCTTCCTTTAGGCTTGTTAAGAACCGCACCGGTGATGGATGTGATCCGGTTGTAGCGGGCATCTGCAAGCATGGTGGCCGCATCTCCATAGACGCAAGAGCCTTCATATTCTGTTCGGATGTTCATCACTTGTGTATTCTGGGCAACCGACATCCCTGCCGCCTTCACCGCAAAGGGATCCCCCTCCAGCAATTTTGCGGCCAGAAACGCCTTAGGATATACATGTTTTGTCTGGGACAACAGGTTTTTAATCTGATCAATTGCCCGCTGTGTAGGCGGTGCGTACACAAGCGGCACCGGCGGCCCGTTTTGTACCGCTTGTTTTCCCAGCCGAAGCAAAGGCTCGATCTGTTCCTGTTTTCGCGCGCAGATAAAGGCCGCCGGAACGCCCATCCGGCGGGAAAAGGCCTCTATGTCCAGCCGATACCCCTTCGCCTCCATTTCATCCATCATGTTGACGGCGATCACCAGAGGGATGCGAAGCTCCATCAGCTGAAGGGTCAAATACAGGTTGCGTTCCAAGTTTGTCCCATCCAGGATATTGATAATCAGATCCGGAGATTCTGAGAGCAAATAATCCCGGGCAATCGTTTCTTCCATTGAATATGGCGACAGGGAGTAAATTCCAGGCAGATCGACAATTTCATCGCCGGTATACCGGCACCGCCCGGCTTTTCTTTCCACCGTGACCCCCGGCCAGTTGCCCACATATTGGTTGCTTCCTGTCAGGGCGTTAAACAGGGTGGTTTTTCCACAGTTCGGATTTCCCGCCAAGGCAATACGCATTACGCTTTCCCGCCTTTCTCCCCTGTGCCCCGAACAGAAATTTGGGCTGCATCCTGCCTGCGGATGGATAACGCATACCCCCGCAGATGAATCTGAATCGGATCGCCCAAAGGAGCCGCTTTTACCACGGCCAGCTTCACGCCAGGGGTAATCCCCATATCAATCAGCCGCTGTTTGACCGATCCAGTACAGTTTATTTTTGTCACAATTCCTTTGTGTCCCGGCCGCAGTTTGCTCAGCGGTTTTTCGCAGGAGAGTTGTCTGCTGTGTTGGATCATGGGTCAATCGCTCCTTTATCCGAACGCATTTTTTATCATCTTATGCGAAATAAGGGACAGGCAGAACAAAACAGGGAGAGCAAATTTGCTCTCCCTGTTTTGTTCTGCCTAATCGAAACTCATAAGACCGATTGATTGAGGTGATCCAGCACCTGTTTTATATCCTCGGGACAATCCGCTAAATAGTCTGCACCCGCGGCTTCCAGCTCCTGACGGGGACGAAATCCCCATGTAACCCCGATGACCGGTACGCCGGCGTTGTGCCCAGTGTATACATCCACATTGGAGTCTCCGATAAACAGGCATTCCAATGGATGTACATTTAGGGTCTGCATCGTGTGTAAAAGCGAAGCGGGATCCGGCTTTTTGGGAAACTGCGGGCTGTTGCCCATAACGCTGTCAAACATTCCGGGGGCAAATTCCTCCACGATGCGGACGGCAAACTCATGGGGCTTATTGGAAATCACCGCAAGGCGAATCCCCTGTTTTTTCAAATCTTGCAAAAGAGGAAAAATTCCCGGATAAAATTCTGTATAAACGTGGTAATGGGAGGTATAATAGTCGTCGAAGCCCTGTTTGACCTTGGTGAGAAGCTCCTGAGAGACCCCGGGCCCTGCGGCGCGCTCTACCAGTTTAAATACACCATCCCCCACAAAATAGCGATACTCCTCCACGGATTTTGCGGAAATCCCGTTTTGCAAAAGCGCATAGTTGGTTGCTTCCGCTAAATCCCGAAGGGAATTGACCAGCGTTCCGTCCAGATCAAATACACAGCATTGAATCATATTGCTCTCCATTCCTCCGCTTTTAGCGGACTTGGCAGTCCTAACCAAAAAACCTATACGAATTCTGGTTCCTTGCAGGCGATTAAAAATTTTGTCGGTATCCCTTTTTCCTCAAACATTTGCTCATGTTCCGTTTGGATATTTTCTTCAAAGCCTGAATGTGCCAGGTCCATGGTAAGGTAGCGAATTGAAAATCCCGACTGAATCAAATAGTCGTTGGAATCCTCAAACAGCTGATCGTCGTCTGTTTTAAACCAGATTTCCCCCTGCGGATGTAAAAACTGCCGGTAGATGGCAAGCTGCCGGGGATGGGTCAAACGATGTTTCTGATAGCTTCTTTTCGGCCATGGATTACAGAAATTAATATAAATTCGCTCCACCACATCCTGCTCCGATAAAACTTCTCCCAAGCGTTCAATGTCCTTGGAAAAAATCCGGACATTGTCGATTGCAAGACCATGCTGACCGTATACACGTTCAATATTTCGCTTGCACAACCCCAGCATTTCGCTTTTAATATCCACCGCAAGATAATTGATTTGCGGATTTTTAGCCGCGAGCTCCGCTATAAAACGCCCTTTCCCACAACCAAGCTCCAGGTGCATGGGATTATTTTGCGCAAATTGATTGTTCCATGTACTGCGATACAGTTCCGGTTGTTCCAGATAAAACCCGCAGCTCAACAATTCCGGACGAGCCCAAGGCTTTCTGCGTATTCTCATAAAGAAATAATCTCCTATCCTACGGTCTATTGACATTATAGCACGAGATCAAAAAAAATAAAATAAAAAATAAAAAAACACTTGCATTTTTTTTTGAATATGGTATAATAGTTTTCGTTGATTAAACACTGGGGTGTCGCCAAGGGGTAAGGCAACGGTCTCTGACTCCGTCATTCCGAGGGTTCAAATCCTTCCACCCCAACCAGCGGCGAAAGCCGCCCTAATCCTCATCTTTCGCAAGGAAGATGAGGATTTTTGTATACATGTTTATATAAAACTCTGTGATAAGCCTACATCCCAAAGGATATGAACTTACGCACAAAGTTCTACAATTTGTGAAAAGACTGTTTTAACAACTTTCAATGGAGTACCGTTCCGGCATCCTCTTTTTGTTCAGAATTGGGTGCGTCTTTCCCACCACAGCTATGCTGCGCAGGCGCGCTCACAGGGCCGCTGTAACGGCTCCTGATCATGGAACACGATTATCGGTTCGGTATCTCTGCTCCAACTTGTCATGCTTTTTTCAAGATGCTCAGCGTACAATATACACATGTATTTTCAATGCCTGGCTGTGTAGGAACAAACACAGACATTGAAACAAAAAACAAGGCTTCCGGAAGGGATTGCGATACCAGCTGTGCTATGGGAGTATTTTTTATTACGAGCTTTGCGAGTAACAAAACAAAGACACGTTTTTGAGCCAGCTCTTATAGATCTTCCCTGCTTGGGATTGTCCTCTATGTGCCTGGCTATTTTTATACTCTTTTTACCTTTGAACAGAATTTACCACGATCTTACAAAAAATGCAAGTCCCTGATTTTTTAAAACCCCCTTTTTTCACTTCTATCTTACATCTATTTTAGCGCGATAAAGTGAACAGTCGCTACAAATTACCAATGAAAAGGGATTTCTATTCCTTTCCCTCCACAAACCACTTGCCTTCCCCGTCGTCGTAAAACAGGAATCTGGGCTGGGTGCCTGCGGGCGGCTGTAAAGTTGTTGGATAACTATCTATACTGTAGATGGTTACAGTATAGATAGCGATCGTATTGTAGGAACAACCCTCCCCCGGAAACTTTTGGGGTTCCCGGGGGAGGGTTGTTCGTTAATTCGCTTGTTCCGAAAGATCCTCTTTACTTGCAGCTTCTTTTTTGCGCGGCCCTAACGC
>CAJFTY010000038.1 GCA_904420045.1 Candidatus Metaruminococcus caecorum
AGCCATAATCCTGGCGGAACGCCGGAGATTTCATCAACTATGAAAGCTTACTGAAAAACGAAGGCTTTGCTTTGTTACTCGCGAAGCCCGTAAGAAAAAAAAATAGCCGTTTTACGCCTGTTTTTCCTGCTGCCGTCCCTTGTGGGCAACCGACGGTAATGGTCGTTTTGACTGCCTCGTTTGCGTTCAGCAATCAAAAACAGCTGATGCGCAGCCGGAATGAATAGGATCTGGCTATTGGTTGAGGCGGCTGACAAGACGGGTGTTTTGCCGCATGGTGAGCACAAATCCGGCGGTTGAAACACAACAGATCGTAAAGGAGGTTGGATGATGAAAACGGCATTGTTGGATATCGGGTCCAACACCATCCGTTTGGTGGTGTATCAGCCGGAGGGAGGCGCCCTTAATCCGGTGTATGAGAGCAAGGAAAACGCCCGCTTAATCAGCCTGGTTCAGGCCGGCCGGCTGCCGGAAGCAGGAATCCGCCGGCTGTCCCAATGGATTTCGCAGATGAAAGCCCAGGCGGAGGAGCAAGGCGCACAAAAGCTTTGTTGCTTTTCCACCGCCTCCCTGCGGGGAATTCAAAATCAGCGGGAGGTACTGGACGCGGTGGAAAAGTCCTGCGGCGTGCGGATTCATGCACTGTCCGGCGAACAGGAGGCCCTTTGCGACTTTGAGGGGCTCAAAGCCGCCGCGGGAACTCCTGCGCTGATCGGCTGCGATCTGGGCGGCGGAAGCGCACAAATTTTTTCTTCCGGCAGCGAAGGGCTTCAGTGGTGGGCCAGTTTGCCCATCGGCTGCTTAAAGATGACAAACGAGTATGTTGAGGGATTTCTCCCCACAGCAGAGGAAGAATCCCAGCTTCGGAGCGCCGTTCGCCAGCAGTTGCTGAGCCAGCCGCGCCTGTATGAAAACTCTTATGATACGCTGTATTTGACTGGCGGTTCCGCCCGGGCGGCACTGCGTCTGGCGCAAAACCTGCTGGGGCAGCAAACAAAGCTTGTTCCCCGGGAGGGGCTTCGCCAGTTGATTCGCCGGCTGCGGGACGAAAATGAAAATGTTCGGGCGCTGCTGACCCGGTATGTCCCAGGGCGGGAAGAAATCATCCTGCCGGGCATGATGGTGCTGGATGAGATCTCCCACGCGGCAGGTGTAAAACAGCTGTCGGTGGAGGAATACGGCGTGCGGGAAGGATATTTGATCCGACATGTGCTGAAAAACCGTTGAGCAAATTGTTTATGGACACAAAGAAAGGGTTGTATGGGTCATGGAGAACACCGGCAAAAAAAATTCGGTATACGTTAACCGGGAACTCAGTTGGCTGAAATTTAATCTCCGGGTGCTGGAAGAGGCGGAGGATCCGGGTGTTCCGCTGTTTGAACGCCTGCGGTTTGTCTCGATTTTCGCCAGCAACCTGGATGAGTTCTATATGGTGCGGGTGGGCAGCCTGTTTGACCAGCTGGTATTAAAAAAGCCGGTGCTAGACAGCAAGACCGGCATGTCCAGCGAAGAACAGTTGGAGGCGATCTTTGACCAGACCAAGCTGATTCTGCCCCGCAAGGATCAGGCATACGCCCGAATTTTATCCGAGCTGTCCGACTACCGGGTCCACCCAATCACACCGTATGAACTAAGCGACGAGGACTATGAATATTTAAGCACCTATTTTGAAAAAGAGGTACTGCCCCTGACTTCCCCCCAGATTATCGACAAACACCACCCGTTTCCGTTTTTAAAAAGCAAAGAGCTGTATATCGGCGTGCACATCGCGGGAAAAAACGAAAACGCGGTGCGTTTGGGCATCATTCCCGCCAGCGGGAGCTTCAGCCGGGTGATCTTCCTGCCCAGCCGGGACGGCGTGCGGTTTATGCTGGTGGAGGATCTGCTGTGCCTGTTTGCCGACCGGATCTTTTTCAAGCACAAGATCATTGACAAGACGGTGTTCCGGATCACCCGAAACGCGGATCTGAATGTGGAGGATTCCACCTATGATTTTGACCTGGACTACCGGGAGGCCATGACCGAGCTGCTCAAAAAGCGCAAAAAGCTGGCTCCAGTTCGGCTGGAGCTGCGGGATGCGGTCAATGTGAACATGATGAACTACCTGTGCGAACATCTGGAGCTTTCCCATCAGCAGGTGTTTATCAACCATTCCCCCTTGGATTTTTCGTTCGTCTCTGCGCTGGAGGGCAGGCTGCAAAAGGAGCGGGAGCTGTTTTTTTCTCCGCTTACACCCCAAAAATCCCCCTATATCAACCCGGAGGAGCGGCTGATTCCCCAAATTCAAAGGCGGGATATTCTGCTGCACTACCCCTATCACAGCATCGACCCCTTTATCCGGCTGCTCAACGAGGCGGCGGAGGACCCAAAGGTGGTGTCCATCCAGATCACCCTGTACCGGGTGGCCAAGGACTCCAAGGTGGTCAGCGCCCTGATCAAGGCCGCGGAAAACGGAAAAGAGGTCAAGGCGGTGGTGGAGCTGCGGGCCCGGTTCGACGAGGAAAACAACATCGACTGGTCCAAGCAGATGGAGGAAGCCGGCGTCAGCGTCATCTACGGCCTGGACGAGTACAAGGTGCATTCCAAGCTTTTACTGATTACCCGCAAGTCGGGCAACCACATTGAATACATCACCCAGATCGGGACCGGAAACTACAACGAAAAAACCGCCAAGCTGTACACCGACCTGTGCCTGATGACTGCCAACAAAGAGATCGGAGCCGACGCTTCCGTGGTATTCAACAGCCTGTTTATGGGCAATATGGTGGAATCCAGCAATCACCTACTGGTGGCGCCGCTGTGTTTTAAGAGCAGGATCATCGAACTGATCGACAATGAAATCGCCGTTGCAAAGCTTGGCCAGCCCGCGCTGATCCAACTGAAGATGAACTCAGTCAGCGACCGGGTGCTGATCGACAAGCTGATCGAGGCGTCCAAAGCTGGGGTGCAGGTCAAGATGATCGTCCGGGGGATCCTGTGTATGCGCACCGGCGTGGAGGGACAGACCGAAAACATCAAAGCCATCAGCATTGTGGGCCGTTTTTTGGAGCACAGCCGGATTTATGTGTTCGGCGCCGAGGAGCGCCGGAAGGTGTACATCGCCTCGGCGGACTTTATGACCCGCAACACCGAGCGCCGGGTGGAGGTTGCCGCTCCGGTGTATGACAAGCGGCTGCAAAAAGAGCTTCTGGACGTAATGGAAGTCATGTTCCGGGACAATGTCAAGGCCCGCATCCAGCTGCCGGATGGAAGCTATACCCACGTCCGTGGCGATGGGGAACCGCTGGACGCCCAGGCGTATTTTTATGAGAAAGCTTATGAGATGGCCGAACAGCGGTTTTATTCCGAGCCCCCAAAAAAGAAATTTCACTTCCCGTTTTTTCGAAAAAAATAACCGAGCCCCCCTTTTTTTGACTTGTGAACCGTCCACCAAACATGGTATGATAAAGATAATTCGATTGCATCGCAGGCGGCTTGCCCTTTGGGTGCCGCCTATGATGGACGGTTTTATTGTGCGCGCCCCAAAAGGCGGCTCAAAACCAGTTTGACAGAAGGGAACGATTTTAGCAATGAGCAGAACAGCCAGCGAATTTCAGACGCAGAATTCCGATCAGGTGATCCAGTATATTGCGGCCAATACGCTTCAGCAGAAAGGGTACATGCTAAAACCCTATCGCAACACAACGGACATGGTGTGGCAAAAGGGCGACGGCTTTTTGACCGCCAAGCAGTATATCAAGGTTGTCAGCCAGAACGGCCGGGTGCACCTGGAGGCCTGGATGGCGGCCTTTGGCGACTGCGGAGAGATGAAGCTCACCGGCTTTTGGGGCTGGGCAATTAAAAAGATGATGCGGGATCAGGTGCAGGCTTTGACCGCGGCGCTTCACCAGAAGATCTATATGCCGGGCACCGCGCCGGTTCCGCCCCACTCCCCCTCGGCGCAGCCAGCGGCGGCTCAAGCGGCTCCAGCTCAGCAGGCCCCTGTTACTGAGCCAGCCTCCCAGCAGGCCGCATCCCAGGCTGCTCCCGCGCAGGAGCAGTAGGTTTCTGCCAAAACGGCTGCATGGAATTAGTTGGAGGATGTTGTATGATGAAAAAAGCGGGCGTACTGCTGCTGACCGTTTTTCTGCTGTTTGCGGCGACAGCTTGCGCCAAAGATGTGTATAAAGGTGTGCGCAAGGCGGAGGAAAGCCGATTTTATTTAAACTACAGCATGTTTACCGGCACGGACTCCCACACCCTGGAGCTCAAACAGGGGGATGTGCTAAAAGCTGATCTGGTCGCCGCAGACGGGACGCTGAAGGTCGTAGTGCAAAAAGAGGGCTCTGCCCCGGTCTTTGAGCAGGAGGAGGTCTCCACCGGCTACGAGGAAATCACGATCCCCGAGGATGGCGCGTATCAGATCACCGTGACGGGCAAGCGGGCTATGGGCAGCGTAAGCTTTACAAAATAATGAATGGATCAAAAAGCTCCCCGGCCTTTCCTGAGAAAGGCCGGGGAGCTTTTTGCAGATGTGCTTTTTACAGATCCTGGAGCTGGGCGGTGTACAGGTGATAGTAATCGCCGTGCTTCGCCATCAGCTCGTCATGGGTGCCGCACTCGGTGATCCCCTTGTTGGACACGTACATAATCCGGTCGCAGTTTTTGATGGTGGAAAGCCGGTGGGCGATGATAAAGCTGGTTCTGCCCTTTAACAGCTCGTTTAGTCCCTTTTGGAGCTGCCGCTCGGTTTTCGCGTCGATGGAGGAGGTGGCCTCGTCCAGAATCAGGATCTTGGGGTCGGCCAGCAGGGTGCGGGCAAAGGCCACCAACTGCTTCTGGCCCTGGGACAAGCGGGAACCCCGCTCGTTGACCTCGGTGTAGTAGCCCCGCTCCATCTGCTCAATAAACTCGTTGGCGCAGACGGTTTCGCAGGCGCGCCGGACCTCCTCGTCGGTGGCGTCCAGGCGGCCGTACTTGATATTGTCCAGGATGGTGCCCGAAAAGATCACGCTGTCCTGGAGCATGATCCCCATCTGGGAGCGCAGGGAGTGCAGCGTCACCTTGGAGATGTCGTGGCCGTCCAGCCGCACCGCTCCCCCGTTTAGGTTGTAAAACCGGGAGATCAGATTGACTACCGTGGTTTTGCCGGCGCCTGTGGGGCCCACCAGTGCGATGCTTTCGCCGGGATTTACGGTAAAGGACAGATCCTCCAGGATGTTTTTGCTCCCGTCGTAGGAAAACGTCACATGGTCGAAGGTCACCTGGCCGGTGATGGGAGGAAGCTCTTTGGCATCCGGCGCGTCGCTGACAGTGACCGGCTCATCCATGGTCTCAAAGATGCGCTCCAAATACGCGATGGAGTTGACAAAGTTGTTGTACAGGTTCGCAATGTTTAAAATCGGCTGCCAGAACCGGGTGGCGTAGGTGGTCATGGCGAAGATCAGGCCGAAGCTCACCGAGGGCTGCAGCACCAGCACGCCGATGAGGTACAGCGCGGCGGTGACCCACACCGAGATGTTGTCCACCGACACCCACAAAAGGTTTCCGATGTACTGGGCCTTCATCCAGGTGTCTCGGTAGTTTTTGTTGAGCCGGCCAAAGATCCCCTTGTTTTCCTCCTCCCGCACGAACAGCTGGGTGATCTTCGCACCGTCCAGGCTCTCGTGGAGATAGGCGTTCATATTGGAGCTCTTGTTGGACACCTGCTGCCAGGATCTGCGCTGTGCGGGCTTGATTAAGATGACCACCAGCAGAAACACCGGCACCCCCGCGAACACCAGCAGGGACAGCTTGGGGCTGGTGGCCAGCATGAAGATGGAGATAAACAGGATGTTAAAAATTTCCAACACAAAGTTGATGATGCCGTTGGACAGGGTGTCCGACAGATTGTTGACATAGTGGACAATCCGGGTCAGGATTTTCCCGTGGGGCCGGTCGTCGTAGTACTCAAAGGAGAGGTCCTGCAAATGATCGAACAGGTCCTTTCGGATGTCGTACACCACGTCCTGGCCCACCCGGGTCATCAGCCGGGAACGGATGGTGGTGAACGCTACACTGATGATAATGGTGACCAGCAGCACCGCCGACAGCAGAATCAGCTGGGGGACGTTCTTGGCCGGGATGGTGTTGTCCAGCGCGTACTGGATGATCTTGGGGCCCAGCAGGGCGGTGATGGCCGCCAGCGCCGACAGGGTCAGGGCGGTAATCATGCGCCTTGCGTGGCGCTTGATGTATTTGCCCGCCCGCTTTAAGTGGGAGAAGCTAAATGGGGTTTCCAGGGTTTCGTCCTGGTCAAATTTGTTTCTGGCCACTGGTTATTCCCCCTTTCCCTGGGCGGCGGAAGCTCCGTCGCTCTGCAGCTCGTAAATTTCCCGGTAAAAGCCCTCCTGCGAAAGCAGCTCGTCGTGGGTGCCGCACTGGACGATTTCCCCATCTTTTAAAATAAGGATTTTATCCGCGCTTTTGGTGGTGGAAATCCGCTGGGCGATGATGAATTTGGTGCAGGGGAACGAAAGCTCCCGCAGGCTTTTCTGGATGAATTTTTCGGTTTCCATGTCCACCGCGGAGGTGGTATCGTCCAAAATCAGAATGGCGGGCTTGATGGCCAGGGCCCGTGCCAGGGCGATGCGCTGCTTCTGTCCCCCGGACAGGCCCACGCCCCGCTCACCGATCAGGGTGTCGTAGCCCTGTTCCATCTTGTCGATAAAGTCCGCGGCGGCCAAGTGGGCGTAGTATTTTACATCCTCCTCGCTCATGTCCGAATCGCCGTAGGCGATGTTGCCGTCCACCGTGTCGGAGAACAAAAACACGTCTTGTGTGGCCATGCCGATGTTTTTGCGCAGGTCGCTTTTATCCCACAGCTTGACGTTTAACCCGTCCACGTCCACCTCGCCGCCGGTGGCGTCGTACAGCCGGGCGATCAGGTTGACTAAGGAGGTCTTTCCCGAGCCGGTGTTGCCCATAATGGCGATGGTCTGGCCCGGTTCGGCGGTGAAGCTGATGTGTTTTAAAACCTCGGCTCCGTTGCGGAATTTTAAGGACACGTCTTTAAATTCCACCCGGCCGGAAAAGCGCTCTTTTTTCTCCACGCAGTCGTAGCGGTTGACGATGGTGGGTCTTGCGTAGTAGAGCTCGATGATCTTGGCGGAGGAGGCGAAAAACCGCTGTAAATCGTTTAGCAGCATACCCATCATCCGCATGGGGTTCGCCAGGGTTCCCGCCAGGGAGGAAAATGCCAGCAGTTCGCCGGCGGTCAGCCGTCCGTAGATCATAAACAGTCCGCCCACCAGCAGGGTGACCACCGTCAAGGACTGGGCCAGCGACTCGATGACGGGGTAGTAGTGGAACCAGAGCAGGTTTGCCTTCATGCTGGCGTCCCGGTAGTTGCGGTTTTTCTCGTCGAATTTTTCCCGTTCGAAATCCTCCCGGGCAAAGGCGCGGACCACCCGGTTGCCGGCGATGTTTTCCTGGGCGCCGGTGTTCAGGTCGGACAGCTTTTCACGGGAGTCCCGGTGCAGCGGCCCCACCCGCTTGGAAAACCGGGTGGTGACCACGTAGATAAACGGGGTGATGGCCAGCAGCACCAGGGTGAACACCACGTCCACCGTCAAAAAATAGACGATGGTTCCCACAAACAGCACCACGTTTTCCAGGATCACCCGAACGATCCAGGCCAGGGTGTGGCGGATCATGTCCATATCGCCGGTTAAGCGGTTCATCAGATCGCCGGTGCGGTTTTTGTCGTAAAAATCCATGTCCTGCTGCTGCATGTTCTGGTACAGGTAATCCCGCAGGGTGCGCACCACCCCCTGGGAAGCCCGCTCGCACAGCATGATGACGGTGTAAAACACCGCCGTGCGGGTCAGTGTGGCTAAAATCAGCGCGATTACCAGGGGAACCAGCTGGTCAAGATGGCGCACAAGATGCCCCGAGGCGTCGGGGACGCCGGTGATCACCTGATCCACAATCCGCTGGGTAATCATGGGGTTTACAAGCGTCAGCCCAGAGCCTACCAAGACCAGGCACAGGCCAAAAATATAAGAGAACCGGTAGCCCTTTAAGTTCTTCCAGATCCATCGAAGCTGGAACATTGCGTTTCATTCCCTTCTGTCCTCATCGGGAGAGGATTGAAAGATTTTGTAAAGATTTGCCTGAAAGCGTAGGTTTATTATAGCGCATCTGTCAAAAAAGGAAAGGGGTTTTGTGAAATTTCTGATGTAAAAGAATGACTAAATTTTGACCGTTTGGCTGTGCACAATTACAACCTACCTTATTTATAATAGATCTCGTTTCAAAGCATGCTGTCGAATCTTGCTTTTCTTTGTCGAAACGCGGTATAATGGGAACATAGAAAAACAGTAAGAAAACGGAAAGGGATTGACGGCGATGGTTTCCTGCCTGCACAGCTTTGGGTTAAATGGAATGGATGCATTTTTGGTGGAGATCGAGGTGGATATCTCCAAGGGGCTTCCGGGGTTTGACATTGTGGGGCTGCCCGACCTTGCAGTGCGGGAGAGCCGGGACCGGGTGCGCAGCGCGATCAAAAACTGCGGGTATGAATTCCCGGTCAGCCGGATCACCATGAACTTAGCTCCCGCGGACGTGAAAAAATCCGGTCCGCTGTATGACCTGCCTCTGTTTGTGTCCCTGCTGTCCGCCACCGGGCAGCTGGATGCGGAGCTGTCCGACTGCGCCTTTTTGGGGGAGCTGTCCCTGACCGGGGAGGTCCGCCCGGTGGCGGGGGTGCTCCCCATGGTGATTGCCGCCAAGGAGCTGGGATTTTCCACCGTTTTTGTTCCCGCCCGCAACGCGGCGGAGGGCGCGGCGGTGAAGGGAATCCAAGTACTGGGGGTGGAGCATGTGCGCCAGCTCACCGCCTATCTGACCGGCGCGGGGGAGCTTTTGCCCGCTCAAAACGGCTTGCCCTCGGCCCATGCGCGCAAGCCGGAGCCGGATTTCTGCGACGTCAAGGGGCAGGAGGGCGCCCGCCGCGCGCTGGAGATTGCCGCAGCCGGAGGCCACAACGCCCTGCTGATCGGGCCGCCCGGATCGGGCAAAAGTATGCTGGCCAAGCGCCTGCCCTCCATCCTGCCGGATATGAGCTTTGCAGAATCCATTGAGACCACCAAGATCCACTCCATCGCGGGAATTTTGCCGCCGGACACGCCGCTCATCACCCGGCGGCCCTTCCGGGCGCCCCACCATACCATCTCCGCCCCGGGCCTTGCCGGAGGCGGCGGGAATGTGATTAAGCCCGGCGAGGTGTCCTTAGCCCACAACGGCGTGCTGTTTTTGGACGAGCTCCCGGAGTTTTCCCGGGCGGCGCTGGAAGTTCTGCGACAGCCCATCGAGGATTCGGTGGTGACCATCTCCCGTGTGAGCGGGTCGCTGTCCTACCCCTGCTCGGTGATGCTGGTAGCGGCCATGAACCCGTGTCCCTGCGGGTACTTCGGACATCCCACCCGGCCCTGCACCTGCTCGAAGCCCCAGGTGGCCCGGTATCTGGCACGGGTGTCTGGCCCGCTGCTGGACCGGCTGGATCTGCACATCGACGCCCAGCCGGTGGAGTTTGGGGCGCTGGCCTCCAAGGACAAGGCGGAATCCTCTGCGGCTATCAAGGCCCGGGTGGACAAGGCGAGAGAGGTGCAGGCCCGGCGGTTTGCCTCCGCTGGAATTTCCTGCAACGCCCGGATGACCCCGGGCATGCTGCTGGACGCCTGTCCCATGACCGAGGACGCCAACCGGCTTTTAAAAAACGCCTTTGAGCGGATGGGGCTGTCCGCCCGGGCCTACGACCGGATTTTAAAGGTAGCCCGCACCATTGCCGATCTGGACGGGGAGGAAATCATCGCTTCCCACCACGTGGCGGAGGCGGTGCAATACCGCAGTTTGGACCGGAAGTACTGGCTGCAAGGGGAATGATTGATACAAATTGTATAAATTGATATAAATAATACGGTTTTAAGCTTTGGCAGGGCAGAAAAATGCGGAAAGCTGGGAAGATGCGAGAACCGTCCTGTTTCAAAAGAAACAGGACGGCTTACATCATGATATAAAAGAGCGCCAGAATCAGCATGGTGTCTGCGCCCTCGTGGGCCAGCAGCAAAATCAGCGCCAACAGCAGCAGACGGTCGTTGTCCAGGTTTAGAGACTCCATCAGGCTGGACAGGAAATTTCCCTGTTTTTCCTGCGGCGTATGGAGGGGCAACGGGGTATTCTGCTCCTGCCGTGGTTCTGGCGGCGGGTCAGGCGCAGGCTGCCGGGCCACGGTGAGCTGGGCGCGCCGCTGCATCTCCCGCACCCGGCGGATGGCGTCTGCCTGCATGGAGAGCATGTCGGAGCTGGAGTATCCGGATTGGTTCATAGGACGTCCCGCCTTTCCGTTTTCATGCCGGGGAACAGGGGGAACTGCTCCCGGTGGGAAAAGGGAGTTCGGCTTGCGGTCAGGTTCCGAACATCCCGTCAAACAAATTGAGTTCCTTGAGCAGGGGCAGCAGATCCAAAAGCTGCATCATCCGCAGGGCCTCGTCCGCTTTTTGCTGGCGTTCCGGTCTCAGGTGCGGCTTGATGGCCCGGATCAGCTGGGTGTTTTTATCGTCCTTTTTGCTGTTCAGCTTGGCGAGCGTAGGGGCCAACTTCATCAGCATCCCCATGTCCAGCCCTCCCAGGTCCAGTCCCCCGGAGGAATCTTGCTGGCCGTCGGGCTCCCCGGAGGCGCCGTGCTCCTCCAGAAACTGGTCCAGCATAGATCCGAGCTGGTCGGAGGGCGGGGCGGGAGCTGCGGTTTGCATGGCGGGTTTGGCTTCCGAACCGGAGGACTCTCCCTGGTTCATGCCAAACATCTGCGCCATGGCCTGAAGCTTTTGGCGACCCTCTTCGCTGCCCAGGATCTCCTGGAGCTGATTCATCAGATCGTCCATGTCCAGCTCACTTCCTTTCCGGGTGGGAATCGGGGAAAAGCGGCGGGAGAAGGCTTATCCTTCTCCCCGCATAATCTTTTTTAACTGCGCCTGGATTTGGGCGTTGCTTAAAAACTGCTCTGCGAGCTTGGGATCCGACATGATTTTTTGAATTTTGGCTGCGTTTTTTGGCCCCATCTTTTGAAAGGCGTTTTGCAGGTTGCCGCTTTCCAGCTGCTGCCGCAGGGCCTCTGGGCTGGTGCCCAGCTTTTTGGAGGCGGTTTTGAGCATTTCGTCAATCTGGCTGGGATCAAGGTCACGCTGATTCATTTGATGATCCATCCTTTCTTGGGAATACTGCCGGGGAATTGATTCCTTTGTCATTTTATGATACAGTGGAATCAGTTAGAACAACCGGACAAGGGAGGCGCGTGTTATGCGCATTGTGGTGGTGTCGGACACCCACCGGGATTTTTGGTCGTTCCGGGAAATTGTGGAAAAACACAAGCGGGAAGCGGAATGTTTTATCCACCTGGGGGACGGCATGCAGGAGCTTATGGACATCCGGGAACTGTATCCGGACGTTCGGATTTACTCGGTGCGGGGCAACTGCGATTTTGGCAGCCGGGACAAGGAGACGGAAATCCTCAACACCGAGCAGGCCAAAATCTTTTTTACTCACGGTCATCATTATCATGTAAAATACGGATTGTATGATTTGAAAGAGGCAGCACGGCAAAACGGCGCGCAGATCGCCCTGTATGGGCACACCCATGAAGCGAAAGCGGAGTATGACGACGGGTTGTACATCCTGAACCCGGGAAGCCCTTCGCACCCAAGAGCGGGGAAGGGAAGCTATGGGATCATCGACCTGACCCAGGCGGGGATTGTGCTCAACATCGTGGAGATCAATCCATAACAAAGATCAATACGCTTTTGGAGGCTTTTATTATGGACGCGACTGGAATCAAAGGACTTCACACGGAGCATCTGGGCCAACGATTTTTGTGGTTTGAGCGGCTAGGCTCTACCAACGACTATTTAAAGGAGCACGGAGAAACCCTTCCCGACGGAACAGTGGTAGCTGCGGCCGAACAGGTGGCCGGCAAGGGACGCCGGGGGAACCAGTGGACGGTGCCCCGGGGAGAATCGGTGTCCATGTCGGCGCTGTTTCACAATCTGGGGGAGCAGATGCTTCCCCTTCTGCCGCTGGTGTGCGGACTGGCCGCCGCTAAAGGGTTAAGCGAACTGACCGGTCAGAAAGCCCGGATCAAATGGCCCAACGACGTAGTGATGAACCAGAAAAAGCTGGTGGGGATTTTGTGTGAAAGCGTGCTGGGAACCGGGAACTCCCTGGCGGTGTGCGGCATTGGGATCAACGTTTTGCAAAAACAGGCGTATTTCGACGAGGCCGGGCTTCCCTATGCCACGTCGCTGTATTTGCAAACCCAGGTGCTGTATTCGTTGGATGAAGCGGCCGCCGCGGTGCTCAACCAGCTGGAACCGCTGATGGAGCTTCTGCGGCAGAAGGGGTTTTCCGCCCTGCGGAAGGAGTACGAGCAGTTCAGCGCCACCCTGGGCCGCCCGGTGCGGATTCTGCAAGACGGGGAGCAGAAAGAGGGCGTCGCCCTGGGGATCGGGGAGGACGGCTCTTTGCTTTGCAACATCGGCGGGGCGCTTGTTCCAGTCCGCTCCGGGGAGGCTTCGGTGCGGGGGCTGTACGGATACCTGTAAGCGCAGACATAGAAAATGCCCCGGCGCTGGATTCTCATCGAGAATCCAGCGCCGGGGGTTTTCGTTTTTTATTCGCTGGGACAGGCTTCAGGCAGAACCTCCGCCGCAGGGAGGGAATCAGCCGATGGATCAAACGCAGGATGCGCTGCGGAAACACCGCTAAAGGCAGATGCGGTGTTTCCGCGGTGTTCCGGCTCGTCCCAGGGACGTTCCGCTTCCATAAGTTCCTCCATGGCATCGCGGACCGCAAGGCCCAGGCGGTGGGCCTCCCGCCGGAGGGATTCGCCGTGCTGGGGATAGACCGGCTCCCCAGCGGTGATGGTGATACAGGGCCGCCGCTTGAGAAGCCGGTACAGCCCTTTTCGCTCCCGGAAGGTGACCACGGCGGGGATCACGGGGGCCTGGGCCATAGCGGCAATCATAAACGCCCCGTCGTGGAACTCCCGCAAATGCCGGCAAAAGGGCAGAAGCTCCCCCTCCGGGTACATCAGGACGATGCGCCCCCGGCGGACGGCGCCTGCCATCTCTTGAAAAAAGCCCCGCATTTTTCCAGGATTTTTGGGGACGGGAACCGCGCCCAGCAGCCGGATCAGCTGCCCCACCACCGGCCAGGAGAAGGTGGCCTCCAAAGAGGTGTAAATTCCCCGCCGGGGACAGAGCAAAAGGCCCTGGGCTACGCAGTCAAAGTAGTGGTTGTGGCTGCAAGCCATCACAAAACCCTGCCCCTTGAGAGCTTTGATGTTCCGCCAGCCCCGCACCCGAAGCCCTAAAAACAGCTGGGTAATCAAAAACAGCACCGGGACGGCCACCAGATAGTAAAATACGGCTTTCCCCAGCCGGATCAGGGGATTGCGGGCGATCAGCCGCTTTTTTCGTCTGCTCATTTGAGCCCCCGGGATTTCTCTTTGTGATCGCGGATAACTTCAGCGAACATCTCCTCTGCGGCTTTGACCGATTCGGATACCCGGTAACGCTCCCCCTGCTGAGCGTAGGCGCCAGACATGGACCGGCGTTCCTGCGGATGCTCGATCCAGTAGTCGATTTTGCGGGCCAGGTCGTCGGAATCGTCGGGGGAAAACAGGCTGCGGTCGTCCAGGGCAAACTGGACGGTGGCGGATTTGGGGCTGTTGCAGATCACCGGAACCAGCCCGCAGGCGAACGCCTCCATGCAGGAGATGGCTTCGATTTCGATATAGGAGGCGTGGACGTACAGGTCACAGGAGTGGATCAGGCGGATCAGATCCTCTTTTTCATAAAAGCCGAACTCCGGCGGGTGGGGGAGGGCCTGCCCCTGCTTGACCAGAGCCTCTTTGCAGGGGCCCCGTCCCGCCAGATGGAGCTGGATGCGGTCGGCGTATTTGGATTTTGCCACCGCGTCGATGAGCACCCGCTGCCGCTTTTCCGGGGACAGGCGGCCCACCATCAGGATGTGGAACAGCTCCCCTTCTTCTTTGGGAACAGCAGGCGGCGCGAACGCCTGGTCCACACCGTTGCTAATTACATGCATTTTGGCTTTGTAGCCGTTTTTGACAAGTTGGTCCGCGATAAACCGGGAGGGACAGTGGATGTGGTCAAAATGCTTGTAAAACGTCCGGTTAAAAAATTTATAGACCCCCACTGACAAAAAATCCCAAGGCATGTGGATGATGTAGGTCACGTTGTCCGGCTGCAAATGAAAGGCGGCGGAAACGGGGATGTTCATCTCCTGCGCCACCTTGAGCGCTTTGTGCTCGAACCACAAAGGAAGCAAAAAGTGGATTACGTCGGCTCCCGCAAAAGCCCGGCGGAACAGTTCCTCGTCCGCTTCGGCAAAGGCAAACCCCTGTTTGTGGGCGAGCTTTGTGGCGAGTATATACTGCTTTTCGTTGGCTTTATACGCTGGCTCGCACAGGCTGCCGGCGGCCAGCACATGCACCTCGTGTCCCCGTTTTTTTAACATCTCGGCGAACCGGTAGGTGGTCATGCTGGTTCCGTTGTTAAGTTCGTCGTAGATGTCAATGACCAGGATAATCTTCAAAAAAAGCGCCTCCTCTTTTTCCCTTTCCCCCTTGTACACACTATCTAACATGATACTCATGTCGCCGGGATTCGTCAAGTTTTGCGTCCTGCGCCGGCTTTTTGCACAGGTCTTTTCAAAGGAAATCCCCATATTCTGTAATATGGAAAAAGGGGGAATCATCTGTGGAAAACCTGTTTGATTATCTTGGGCGCACAGCGTCTGTTTCATTTGCAGAGCAGTCTTTTAACGATGTGGATGCGTTGGCGCTGGCGAGGCTGTCCTACGCGCCGTTTGACGGGATTGTGGGAGAAGGCTTTCAAAACCAGACCTCCCTGGAGGATGCCTGCGCCCGGCTGTTGGCCGATCCCGCGGTGGAACAAAAGCTCTTGCCTAAACAGGACCGCCGTTTTTTGTCGCTGCTTCAAAGCTCCCGCCGGTTTGGAAAGCTTTGGATCAGCGGCTACCAAAAGCAGACCGATGAAACCACCGACAAGCAGTTCGCAGCGCTGTGCATCCAGCTGTTGGACGGCTGTTATTACTTGTCCTTCCGGGGCACCGACGACACCCTGTCGGGGTGGAAGGAGAATTTTGACATGAGCTTTCTCATGGCGGTTCCCGCCCAGCTTGCCGCGGCGGAATATGTAGCCCAGGCGTCGCGGAATCTTTCGGGCAGCCTGTGGCTGGGCGGGCATTCCAAGGGCGGGAATCTGGCGGTGTACGGCGCGGCCTTCTGTCCGCCCCAGGTGCAAACGAGCATCGGCAAGGTGTGGAATTTTGACGGCCCGGGTTTTCGCAAAAGCGTGGTGGAACAGCAGGGATATCAGTCGGTGGTGGACCGGGTGGAGACCTTTGTTCCCCAATCCTCGGTGGTGGGAATGCTGCTGGAGCACGAGGAGGACTACACCATTGTGCGCAGCAGCCAAAAAGGACTTTTGCAGCACGATCCCTACACTTGGGGGATCAAGGGGAACCGCTTTGTAACCTTAAAAACCACCACACAAACCAGCAAGCTGGTAGACGAAACCATCAAGGACTGGCTGGCGCAGCTTTCCTGTGCCCAGCGGGAGGAATTTATTGAAGCGCTGTTTACCGTCATCGACCAGACCGGGGCCAAAACCGTCAAGGAGCTTTCCACCAACTGGTACCGGACGGCAGGGTCGGTGCTGCGCTCCCTGACCAGGCTGGACGGCAACATGCGCAAGGCGGTGTTGTACACCCTGTGGGCATTGCTCAAAGCGGTGGGGGAAAACCTTCTGGAAGAGCTTGTCAGCCAGGAGGACTGAACCCGTTCAAGCTTCCACGCAAAATCCCCGGGCCGGAGGGCGATGGGCGGACACCAGGCCGGATCGGCCGGCACCTGGTGCCCGCCATGCGGAATCCAGTGCAGGGAAACGCTACTGCCCAGCCGCCGGAAGATAGCTTTGTTTGATTGTACCGCAAAAACCGCCCGGACAGCTTTACAAAAGGCTGCCCGGGCGGTTGTCTGTTTTGTATAGCGTCATCGCGCAGGGGTGGAGGCTGCGGCTTTCTGAGAACTTGTTCCTCCCCCAGCCGAAGGGTGGGAGGTTGTGCCCGAAGCAGCGTCGGAGCTGGTATTGGAGCTTGCTCCTGTCCCCGGGGAGACCCCTTTGCTCTGGGAGGTTCCCCCAGAGGTGTCCGGAAGCTTTTTGGATTTCTGGTAGGCCGCCGTCCAGGGGTCTAAAAAGGCGTATTTTCGGGTGGACTCCTTGGTCTCGGCGTTTCGCACCACCGGAGAAGTGTGCTTTTGCAGGAGACTGACGATGTTGTACACGTCCACCCAGATTTCGTTGTTGCCCTCCTTTTGGGATTCGTCAAAAATCAGCTGCATGCCGAAGTGCAGGTGGGGGATGGTCATGCCGTTGACATTTTCGCTGTCCGAATATCCTGTCATGCCCAGGTATCCGATCACGTCCCCGGCGTTTACGATCTGGCCTTCTTTTAACCCTTCGGCAAAGGGGCGGTTTTTACGCAGGTGAGCATAATAATAGTACCGTTTTTTGTCAAAGCTGCGGATACCGATCCGCCAGCCGCCGTATTTGTTCCAGCCCGCTACCTCCACCACGCCGGACTCCACCGCCACAATGGGGGTTCCAATCCCTCCGATCAGGTCGTTGCCCAGATGCCTGCGCTTATAGCCGTAAGAGCGGGAGTTCCCGAAATCGTCGTAGTGGGAATAGGCGTAGCCGTAGGCCACCGGCGAGTAGGCCTTTAGTCCATAGCGGGTTTCCATCACAAGTTCACCTTCTCCCACAGGGAGGGTGGAGATCTGATAGTTTCCCACCATTCCCCCCAGTACAGCGTCGTAGGCGTTGTAGTAATAGGAGTAGTATTTCATGTCCGCGGTGAGCTCCTCCACGGTTTTGCCCTGGGCCCGCTGCTCCAAAAACGCGTCCATATCCTTCGGCTTGTAGCGGGACCAGGTTCCGCCGTACTTGGCGGCCAGATACGCCAGCGTCTGCACCCAGGGGGCGGGTTTGTTTTCCTGGTTCCCTTTGATGTCGGCGTTCAGGGCTTTTTCCAGGGCGGAGTAGGGGACGCCGAACTCCACCCACTTGATATAGCCGTCCTGGGATTTGGCCCGGGCGGAAAGACCGACAAAATTCACGCCGATTCCGACGCAAAGCAAAATCACCGCCATGAAAAAGGCGGCGGTTTTGGTGGATTTACTCAGTTTGCGCAACAAAAAACACCTCCGAACGCGTGTGGCAGACAAGCAGGTCTACCCTATCTATATTCGCGTTCGAAGGTGTTCATTCAGGATTTTAAAAGAGAAGTCCCGCAATCCCCATCAGCAGTGGGATGGTGGCCAGGGAAAACACCGTGGTGATGGCGATCAGCTTGGAGGCGTGCTGGGAATCCAGGCTGTACCGGTTTGCAAACAGTACGGTGCTGGCGGCGGCGGGGCAGGCGGTTCCAATAAGGTTGACCATCCGAACGGTGGGATCGCAGGGGATCAAAGCCAGCGCCGCCAGCATCAGCCCAGGGACAACTACCAGCCGCAGCAGCGAGACATAATAAAGCCGCCAGCCTTTAAAAGCAGAAAAGATGTTCATCTGGGCGATGGACACACCGGTGACGATCATGGCCAGCGGCGTGTTCAAATCGCTGATGTAGGAAATTGCGCTGGAAATAGGCCCCGGCAGGGGAAGTCCGGTGAAAAACAGCAAAAGGCCCACGAATACGCTGATCACCGTGGGGGAGGTAAACACCTTCAGCGCGCTTTTGAGGCTGCGCTCCCCCGATAGCATGAACACGCCCTGGGTCCAGGACAACAGGTTAAACACCGTCAGGTAGGCCCCCGCGTAAAACACCCCGTCGCCCCCCAGCACCGCGGAAATCAGCGGAATGGCCATAAACCCGCAGTTGGAATAGATGGCGGCAAACCGCTCCAGAGGCAGCCGGGGATCGCCGGGCTTTCCCCGCAGCAGCAGGTAGGCTGCGGCGATGCCGATCAGATGGCTGATCCCCGCCAGCAGAAAGGCCCACAAAAGCCCTTGGGCCAAGGCGGCGTCAAAGGGCTTTTGATAGCTGTTTACAATCAGCGCCGGCGTGACCACGCTGAGCAGAAAATTCGACAGTTGGCGGTTGCCGTGCTTGGAGATCAGCTTGATCCGGTAACAAAAAATTCCCACTGCGATCAGCAGGAACATGATGAGCACCTGGTTGAATACATTCGCCGCAAGTTCCATGAAACTGTTTACCCCTCTAACGATCCAGAAAATCCCGCGGACTGTTCCCGCGCGCCAATACACTGCCCGCAACGCGGACATACCAATGTTTTATTATAGGCCGATTTTCAGAAAAAGCAAGATTTTATTGACGTTTTTCGGGGAATAGGATACAATAAAAACAGTTATGTCCATATTTTGCGAACTCTGATGAGGAGGAATTTTCATTGATCCTCGTATCTCCGTCGCTGCTGGCCAGCGATTTTTCCAACCTGGAACGGGAAATGGCCCGCATGGAACAAGCGGGCGCGGACTGGCTGCACCTGGATGTGATGGACGGGCATTTTGTTCCCAACCTGACCTTCGGGGCGCCGGTAATCAAGTGCCTGCGGGAAAAATCGGGCCTTGTGTTCGACGTGCATCTGATGATTTCGGACCCGCTTCTGTATGTGGATGACTTCGTGGACGCGGGAGCGGACATTTTGACGTTTCATCTGGAAAGCGGTTCCGACTGTGAAAAGACCATACAAAAAATAAAAAGCCGCGGTGTGAAAGCCGGGCTTTCTATAAAACCGGATACGCCGGTGGAGAAGCTTTTTCCCTTTGCGTCCCAGTTGGACATGGCGCTGATTATGACGGTGGAGCCAGGCTTTGGCGGCCAGTCGTTTATGCCGGACATGCTTTCCAAGGTGGAAAAGCTTCGGGAATATTGCAATCATACGGGCAACACTATGAATATCCAGGTGGACGGCGGAATTGCGGCGCCCACCGCGCCTTTGGCGGTCAAGGCGGGGGCGGATGTGCTGGTGGCGGGCTCCTATGTGTTTGGGGCTTCTGATCCGGCGCAGGCGATCCAAACCTTAAAACAGGCGGGGAACTAAACGCGCCGGCGTCAGCGGCACAGGTGTTCCACCATGGTTTCAATGGCGGTGTTTTCAATCAGGGGCTTGGCGTGTTCCTTGATAAACGAGCATTTGACGGTGCCCTTCCCCAGAACTTCCCCATATTCGCCCACCAAAGCGGCGATTTTTCCGTCCAGTTTAAAATAGGAATAGATCATCAGGATATACGCCTGGTCCAGCAGATAGATCGAGCTTTTTAACACCAGATGGCTGTACTGGCGAAACAGCTTGTCGCAGACGGTGATTAGCTCCTCCACATCCTGGAAGCGAAAGATGAGCGGTGTGTTAAAGCTTCCCCGGTAGCGCTTGGGTTTTTGGGCGGGCGCTTTGACCTGGCTTTCCAGCACGCTGATGTATAAAATACAGCCTCCCTCGCAGTGGGGGAACGCTTCGATAAACAACTTGCCCCCAGACAGGTCCACCTGGGTCTCCTGGCGCACTTTATGCAGCAGGGCGACGATGGCCCGCTTGGTGCCGGGATCCTTGTAGTCCATCTGGTCGTAGGTGATCGCCAGGTCCTGCATATCGTGGACCGACAACAGGATTTTGACCGTTTGCCGGTCGATCAACTCAATTTTCAATGGAATCAACTCCAACGATGGTGAATTTGCCAGCCACTACCAGTATATGTGCGCCCGGCGGACGGGGGCATTTCTTCCCCGATGGGGCGAAAAATACGGGAAACCGGGGCCAACGCTCCGGTAAAACAGAAAAGTAGGTGATCTTAATGGGCGATACTGTGCGGATCGGAAAGGCCAAGCGCAAAAAAGTACTGAGCGAAGCCGACCGGACCAGACGTTCCAAACACATTGATTTAATTGTGACGCTGATCCCGGTGGCGCTTATGGCGGTGTATTACTACGGGATACGGGTCTTGATTTTGGCCGCATGTGCCATTATATTCAGTGTGCTCAGCGATTATTTGTGCCTGCGGCTATGCGGGGATAGAAAATGGCAGTCCTACGACTTTTCCTCGGTGATTTCCCCCTTGATTTTGGTGCTGATCTTGCCGGCCAGTATCCCTTATTGGCTGGCGGTCGTCGGTGTTTTGATCGCGACATTTGTGGCCAAGTATCCCTTTGGCGGGTATGGGAAAAATATTTTTAATCCCGCGGCGGTAGCTTTTGCCGTGCTGGCGCTGGGATGGCCGGATAAAGTGCTTTCCTATCCTCAGCCATTCGATAACCTGGGCGTTTCGTTTACCGTAGGAGGCAGCTTGACAAACGGCGTGGCGTACAGGCTCCAGCTGGGCGGCGCGCCCGCTATCCCGGTGATGGACCGGCTGCTGGGAAACTTTGCAGGCCCTATGGGCGCTACCTGTATTCTGGTGTTGATGGCCTGCGGCCTATACCTGCTGGTGCGCCGCACCATTTCCTGGCAGGTGGTAACCGGCACCCTTGGTTCCGCGGCGGCTATGGCGTTTTTGTTCCCCCGGGTGTCGGTGAGCCGGGTGGACTCAGTGGTCTTTGAACTGATCGCGGGCGTTTTGGTGTTCGGCGCAGTGTTTATGGCGTCTGACCCGGTGACATCGCCCAAAACCGGTTGGGGCAAGGCGCTGTACGGAGTGCTGCTGGGCGTGCTGACCATGCTGTTCCGCTACTTTGGCAAGATGGAGATCACCTTTGTTTTTGCTCTGCTGCTGTGCAATGCAGTGGCTCCCAAATGCGATGAATACATGGCGCTTTTGATCCAAGCGGCGAAACGGGCGGCGCGCAGACTGGCAAAAAAGCCGTTGGCTCCCAAGACACAGGGGGAATAGAGACGGAGCAAACAGGGCCGTTTGCGGCAAGTACGGCAAATTTTCCCAGCTTTCGAAAGAAAGGGATGGTCACAAAACATGAGAACGTTTTACCAAAAACACAAAAAGACCCTCAGCCTGTTTGACGGCTTTTTTCTCAATAACACGGTGTTGGAGCGGGGGCTTGTCATCGCCCCCATCATCGTGGCGGGGAACACCATGAAAAACGCAGTAATGCTCAGCATTGCCTTTGTCATCATCACGTTTATCACAGTGTTCGTCTCCTCGTTTATCCCCAAAAAGTTTCCCTACACCATCCGGGCAATTCTGCACACGGTGCTGGCGGCGATTGTGTTCATACCAGTGTCCATTCTTCTGCAAAACTTTTTCCCGGAGGCGGTGTACAAGACGGGGATCTTTTTGCCGCTGCTGGTGACCAACTCTCTGATCGTGTCGAAAAGCGAATCCCGCTTTTTCAAAAAGACCCGGGGAAAAATGGCGGTGGATCTTATAAGCCATGTCCTGGGCTTTATGCTGGTGGCCTGCCTGGTGGGCGCCCTGCGGGAAATTCTTGGAAACGGAACCTTCTGGGGCAATTCCCTGGGGATGAGCGAGACCGCCCCCGCGCTGATGTTCCCCTTTGCGGGCTTTATCATCCTGGGCTTTCTGGCGGCGGCGCTGCAAAAATTCCGGCGCTATTTAAACCAGGAACCCAAGCGGGAACCGGAAGCGTCCAACGAATAACCATTCGGTACCGAGCTCCCTGGCTGAGTAGGCTCCCTGAAAAATGGGCATGCTGAAGGTGCGGATGACATCTGCGCCGGAAGATACAAACCAGCCGCAGACAGAAGTTGTTTTTTAACTCTGACAGAAAGGAAGCAATTTTTCACCTGTTGTGTGATAAAATGCGTGGTGATCCCATGAGTGAAGTATTTGCAAGCATCGCCGGTTTTGCCGGGGATTATGTGGCCTTCGCGCTGATCGCAATGTTTTTGGAAAACACCATCCTGACCCGGGCGCTGGGAACTTCCACCTCCCTGCTGATTATCCGAAAAGGATTCCCATTGGTTCTGTTTTCGGTGATCCTGACGGTGATTACAACCTTGTCCTCGGTTTTGGTGTTTTTGGTCAATCCCCTGTTAAAAAACGTAGCGTACAGCTATTCGGTCACGCCGCTGCTGTTTGTCCTGATGATCTCCCTGGTTTATGTGGCGGTGCTGCTGATTACCAATTCCTGTTTTTCCAAACACCGGCAGAAAATTCTGCCCATGGTGCATTTGTCCGCGTTTAACTGCGCGGTGCTGGGAGCACTGCTGCTGGGAAGCCAGTCCAACATGAATTTCGCGTCGTTTTTGGGCTTCGGCCTTGGGACGGGTCTTGGGTTTGCGCTGGCCACCTTTTTGCTGAGCATCGCCTATGACCGGCTGTACAGCGACCGGGTCCCCAAAGCGTTCCGGGGATTCCCCGCCATGCTCATCTACATCGGGATCCTGTCCCTGTCCTTCTACGGCCTGATTGGACATGAAATTTCATTTTAACGGCGTATCGAGAACAATCTGAGTAAAACTGGGAGTGAGTAAGCTGTGGCGCGTAAACGGAAAATTCATCGTGGAAAAGTAAAACGAAACAGACCCAAGGGCTTTGGCCGACGCAGGAAGAAAAGCCGCGCGGGCGCTGTCATCTTTGTCCTTGTGATCATTGCTCTGGTCATTGGCGCCTACTGCGCCGCAGGTCCGCTGATGAACCTGCTGTCTGGGAGCAACCCGGAGGACGGCGCCAGCTCCCAGCTTTCATCCGCCCCGGCAGAAGGGACCTCCTCCCGGGAGGGCACATCTTCTCAGAATGCCAGTTCCAACACGGCGGCGGAAACGTCCGGCCGGGTCAAGACGATGCCTGCTGGCAACCTGACCGATTTAAACAAGGTGAAGTCCTTTGCGGTCGAGGCCAAGCAGGAGGGCTACACCGCCGTGTCGGTGGAGCTGAAAAACAGCGAGGGCGGTCTTTTGTACAACTCCGCTTCCCAGCGGGCCAAGAAATACGGCGCGGTCAAAAATAAAAATGTCTCGTTGTCCGAAGTGGCCAAAACGATCCAGGATGCGGGCCTTGCCCCGGTGGCAAAGCTCCACATGTTCAAAGACAAAACGGCCGCCAACCGGGAGTACGACAACACCTTTAAGATCAAAGGGGAAAACAGCACCTGGTGGGACAATTCGCCCTCCAAGGGCGGAAAGCCTTGGCTCAATCCCTATAAGGACGAGGCGGTGAACTATCTGCTGGAAATCATCGGGGAGACGATGGACGCAGGATTCAGCCAAGTGGTGCTGGATTCGGTGCAGTTCCCCGACGTGCGCAACACCTCGATCATCGAATTCCCCAGCGGGGCAAATAAGGACACTCACCAGCAGAAGCTGGCGGAGTTTATTGAAAAGGCCCAGAATCTGGCGGCTGAGAAAAAATGCTCGGTGACGGTTGCTTACAACACGCTGTCCATTTTGGGTAAAAAAGACAACATCTATTTTGGTAATCCTCTGAAGCTTAACGCCAAAAGTATTTCGCCCATCATCCAGATTTCCCAGTTCGGGAACACGCTGGACTTTGGCGGCAAAAAGGTGGAGGCGCCCAAAGAACACCCGGCCGAAGCGGTGACTGCCCTGATCGAGGGGATCCGCGCCCAGGCCCCCGATGCACAGATCATCCCGATTCTCAGTTCCGACGCAAAGACGGACGAAATCCGCAATGCGCTGACCCAGGCGGGGATCAAAGAGATTGTAGAGCAATAGACCCGACCGAAAAAAGAGCGTGCCCTCCACAGAGGACACGCTCTTTTTCATCATCGGCATCGTTTAATCCTGGTCCCGGACGGGAGACTGAATCATCTCGGGATCCAGATTGTACGCCATACGCTTTAGAAAACTCCGAAACGCCTTTTGTTCTTCCTCCGAAAAGCCGGTGAGCGCCTGCGCTTCAATTTCGGCGAAGCGTTTTCCGATCTGGGATTGGGCCTCTTTGCCTTTGGGCGTCAGATAGACGTACAAAGAGCGCTTGTCCCCCAACTGGCTTTTGCGCAGAATCAGGCCCTTGGACTCCATGTTGTCCAGCAGCTTGGAGACCGTAGCGGGTTCGATGGCGCACCAATCCGCCAGATCCCGCTGAATGCAGCCTTTTTCTTCTTCTAAATAATATAGGATTTTGGGCTGGCCAGGCGACAGGCCCATGTCCTGCCAGGGGTGCACATCCTTAGCGTAAATGGTCCGCACCTTTTCAAACAGCAAATGAAATGGAAGTGACATAAAATCCCTCTTTACCTATTGTGTGAAACCGTCGGTTCCCTCACATTTTTTACAGCCTGCGGCAGCGCCCCCATTTTTTCTATAAAACTGCATTCTGGCATAATGTTATTATATCCAATGTACTTTCCCATTGTCAAGATAAAGGCTGGAATACCTACAAAATATGGATTCCTGCTGCGGTTAAGCGGAAATTTAGCCCTGATCGGACAGTGCCGGTATTTCCGTATTGACATAGTATCATTTTTTGTTTCCGGGAACAGGGCGCGTCGTGGTTTTGCAGGACGGCACGGCCTTTCTGAAAAAACCATTCGGATTAGAAAAATGGAACCGATAAAAGTTAAGCCGCGCATCCGGAACACCGAATGCGCGGCTTTGCATGTGTTTGACAAGCGGAACAACCATCTTTGCCCCTTAGACAAGGCCGGTTTCAATAAATCCGCCGCCCAGCACCACATCTCCGTCGTACAGCACCAGGGATTGGCCCTTTGCGGGAGCCCGCTGGGGCGACGCAAATTCCACCTGCAGATTCCCGCTGGGGAGCAAAAAGACTCTGGCCGGAGCGGGCTGCGCCACCGACCGGATCTTGACCTGGCAGTCAAACTGAGATGGGAATGGCTTGCCGGTGGTGGAACATACTCCGGAGATCTCCACAGCCGGGGCGTACTCGCTGCCGCCCCAGGCCAGGTAAATCCGGTTGGAAACCGGGTCGATGGATTTGATAAACACCGGTTTTCCCAGGGCGATCCCCAGCCGCTTGCGCTGGCCCACCGTGTAGTGCAGGATGCCCTGATGCTCTCCACAAACCTCCCCCTCGGGGGAGATGAATTCGCCCTTGGGGGATCTGCCCAACCGGGCCTCTATGTAACCTGCGTAATTCCCGTCGGGAATAAAGCAGATCTCCTGGCTGTCCGGCTTGTCCGCGCAGCCAAGGCCCAGTTTTCCCGCGATTTCCCGCACCTGGGGCTTGGGGAGCTCCGCCAGGGGCAGCAGAAGCCGGGACAGAACCTCCTGCCCCAGCCGGTACAGCATATAGGACTGATCCCGCTGGCGGCTTTCCCCCCGCATCAGGTAAAAAACGCCGTCCTGCTCCCGAACGCTGGCGTAGTGTCCGGTGGCGATCAAATCGTAGCCCCGGGCGTCGGCCTCTTCCAGCAGAGCCCTGAATTTGACGGTGGGGTTGCAGACCACACAGGGATTGGGGGTGCGCCCAGCCTTGTACTCCTCCATAAAGTAGGAGATCACCCGCTGTTCAAACGCCTCCTGCATGTCCTTGACAAACAGGGGGATTTCCAAAGCGTCGGCGGCCTCCTGCGCGGCGGCCACGGTGTCCTGGTGGGCGGGGGACATGCACAGCACCAGCCCCGCCACCTCATGTCCCTGCTCTTTGAGCAGGTGGACGCACACCGAGGAATCCACCCCGCCGGACAAAGCCACCAGCACCTTAGACATGGCAGGCCTCGCAGTCGCCGATTTCGCCCACAATGGGGGTGGGGTCGATGCCTTGGCGGGTGTAATAGTCCGCAATGGCGGACTTGATGGCCTGCTCGGCCAGCACGGAGCAGTGCACCTTCACCGGAGGCAGGCCGTCCAGGGCTTCCACCACCGCTTTGTTGGTGAGCTTTAGGGCATCCTCAATTTTTTTGCCGATAATCAGCTCGGTGGCCATGGAGCTGGTGGCCACCGCCGCGCCGCAGCCGAAAGTTTTAAATTTACAGTCGGTGATCACGCCGTTTTCCACCTTGATGAACATCTTCATGATGTCGCCGCACTTGGCGTTGCCCACCTCACCCACGCCGTCCGCGTCGGGGAGCTCCCCCACGTTGCGGGGGTTGGTAAAATGATCCATGACTTTTTCACTGTATAACATAAGGCGTTCTTCCTTTCTGAGATCGGTTATTCATGCCAAAGGGGGGACATCTTGCGCAGATACTCCACCACCTGAGGGATGGTTTCCAGCATATAGTCCACATCCTCGGGGGAGGTGTGCTCATTGATGGTCAGCCGCAGGGAGCCATGGGCAATCTCGTGGGGGAGCCCGATGGCCAGCAGCACGTGGGAGGGGTCCAGCGATCCCGAGGTGCACGCTGATCCGGAGGAGGCGCAGATCCCGTACTGATCCAGCTTTAGCAGCAGGGATTCGCCCTCCACCGCCTCAAACGAGATGTTGACGTTGCCGCACAGCCGGGGAGAGCGGCCGCCGTTTAACCGGCATTTGGGCACCGAGGACAGAATCCCGTCGATCAACCTGTCCCGCAGGGGAGACACCGCCGCCGCACGCTGCTCCACAGTGGAGCAGGCGTCTAAAACCGCCTGGGCCAGGGCCGCGATGCCCAAAATGTTTTCGGTGCCCGCTCGGCGGCCGCGCTCCTGCCCGCCTCCGTCGATCAGGGTGTCCAGGACGATCCCCCGCCGGACATACAGTGCGCCGATCCCCTTGGGGGTGTGGATTTTATGCCCCGACAGAGACAGAAGGTCGATGTTCTGCTTTGCCACGTCGATGTCCACATTGCCGACGGTCTGCACCGCGTCGGTGTGAAACCACACCCCCGCTTCCCGGCAGACCGCGCCGATTTCGGGAATGGGCTGGATGGTGCCGATTTCATTGTTGGCGTACATGATGGTGACCAGCGCCGTGTCCGGGCGGAGGGCCTCCTTTACCTGTCGGGCCGTCACATATCCTTCGTCGTTTACCGGGAGGTAGGTGACCATAAACCCCATCTTTTCCAGGTGGGCGCAGGTGTGCAGCACCGCGTGGTGCTCGATGTTGGTGGTGATGATGTGCTTCTTTCCTTTTTTAAGCTGGGCCGCCGCGGCGCCCTTGATGGCCCAGTTGTCCGACTCCGATCCGCCGGAAGTAAAGAAAATTTCGCCAGGCTGGACCCCAAACGCCCCGGCAATCGCCGCCCGGGCGTTTTCCACCTCCTGCTGCGCCTGCCGCCCCAGGGCATAGATGCTGCTTGGGTTTCCGAATTTTTCCTGCAAATACGGCCGCATGGCCTGCAAAACGCTGTCAGACACCGGCGTGGTGGCCGCGTTGTCCGCATATACAAAACGGTTCATACAAAAACCTCCTTGCGCGTAAATCTCTATGGTACATCTTTCCCGGAAAATTCCCAATTATGGGAAAACCGGACGATTTTCTGGCATATCCTTATTATATACCGATATGGTAGGAATTACAACCTATAATTCCTATAAATTTTATAAGAATTATAGGAAAATGGTGTGCAATCTGTTAAAAGACGGTGCTTTTTTATAGAAAGCGCCGGGACTGGGCCACCGCCATGGCGTCGCACCGCTCATTTTCTGGGTGGCCAGCGTGGCCCTTGACCCAGATAAAGGTTACCTGGTGAAGCTCCAGCAGGGAAAGCAGCTTGTCCCACAAATCGGGATTGAGCGCCTTATCCTTTTTGTTGCGCATCCAGCCGTTTGCCTTCCATTTTTTGGCCCAGCCTTGGGTGATGGCGTCGATGATGTACTTGGAATCGCTGTACACCGTGACGGCGCAGGGCTCTTTTAACGCGGAAAGCCCCGCGATCACCGCCGAAAGCTCCATGCGGTTGTTGGTGGTCTGGGGTTCGCCGCCGGACAGCTCCTTTTCTTTTGTTCCAAACCGGAGGATGGCCCCCCATCCGCCTGCGCCGGGATTGCCGCTGCACGCCCCGTCGGTATAAAGCTCCACCTGTTTGATCGCCATGTGCTCCACCTTTCCGCCGGGGATGTCCCGGCTTGTTTGCTTACCCGTAAAATTATAGCGTAATCCGCCCGGCGGCACAATAGCAAACGCCAAAAATTCCACGGGAATAACCCGGGGCTTGACCGAATAGATATAGGAGGACGAGGTGTCAGCTTCCTTGATTATCCGAAGATGGGAGAGTACGAAGGCTTTGAAACTCATGGAATTATTGCAGCGGGATTTATCCGAATCCCCCGCCGCCCGGGGGGCAGAACAGGAACAGCCGGCTCCCCGCCCGGCGGAAGAAACCATCCATTCGGCGGCGCCGGTATCCCCCCGCCGAGAGGCGGCAGAGGGCTTAAGCTCCGCCCAGGCCCGGGAACGGCTGGAGATGGACGGGGAAAACACGTTAAAAGGGGGGACGTCGGTTCACCCTGTCAAGATTTTCACCGCCCAGTTTAAAGATTTAATGGTGCTGATCCTGCTTGTCTGCACCGGGGTGTCGGTGTTTATGGGGGAGTACACCGAGGCGGTGGCCATCGCGGTCATTGTGTTTGTCAACGCCTTGCTGGGCTTTTTCCAGGAGCTTAAGACCGAAAAGACCCTGGAGGCCCTCAAAAACATGGCGGCGCCCCAGGCCGCGGTCTACCGGGACGGAAGCCTTTGCAAGATCCCCGCGTCCCAACTGGTGACGGGGGATGTGATTCAGGTGGAGGCGGGGGACCGGGTTCCCGCCGACGGGGTGATTTTAGACGCGGTGAGCCTTGCCGCCGAGGAGGCGGTGCTCACCGGCGAAAGTGTACCGGTGGAGAAAACCATCAGCATTGGCAAACAGGCGGGCAACGAGCTCAACCGGGCGGATATCCTGTACATGGGAACCACCGTGACCAAGGGCCGTGCCAAGGCCCGGGTGATCGCCACGGGGATGAAAACCCAGATGGGGCGGATCGCCGGGATGCTGGGGGAGATCGAGGAGGAGCCTACGCCGCTGCAAAAGCGGCTGGATCAGCTGGGCAAATACATCGCCGTGGGCTGTCTGCTGGTCTGCCTGATCGTGTCCGTGACGGGACTTCTGCGGGGGGAACATTTTTTTGACATGCTGATTACCGGGGTGTCCCTGGCAGTGGCGGCGGTGCCCGAGGGGCTGCCCGCCATTGTCACCATCGCCCTGGCGCTGGCAGTGGGGCGGATGGTCAAGCGCAAGGCGCTGATCCGCAAGCTCCACGCGGTGGAAACCTTAGGCTGTGCCAGCGTGATCTGCTCGGATAAGACGGGGACCCTCACCCAGAACAAAATGACCGTCAAACGCCTGTACACCTTGAGCCGTCGGATCGACGTCACCGGCGACGGATACGAGCGGGCCGGAGGTTTTGATGTGGAAGGACGCCGGTTTCACGCCGCCCAGGACCCCGACGTCCGAAGGCTTTTGGAAATCGCGGTGTTGTGCAACAACGCTCAACTAAAATCCGAAAAAGAGGGCTTTGTCAGCCGGGACCGGGCGGTCAACAAGGCCAAGGGCAGCCATGAGGTGGTGGGAGACCCCACCGAGGGCGCGCTGCTGGTGATGGCCGCCAAGGCGGGCATGCTGGCAGGCGGACTTTCCACCGATTATGAAAAGATCGGGGAAAACCCCTTCGATTCCGAGCGCAAGTGCATGTCGGTGGTGGTCAGGGCCAAAAACGGGCAGAGAATCCTGCTGGTCAAGGGCGCCTGCGACGTGATTTTAAACCGGTGCGCCTCCGTTCAGAAGGACGGTGCGGTGAGCGTCATGACCGACGGAATCAAAAAGGAAATTTTGCAGGAAAACGACCGAATGGCGGAACGGGCTCTGCGGGTGCTGGGATTTGCCTACCGCAACCTCCCCGAGGGAGGGCCGGCAAACGAGGAAGGCCTGGTGTTTGTGGGACTCACCGGGATGATCGATCCGCCCCGGAAAGAGGCCAAACAGGCGGTGCGCACCTGCCGCCGGGCTGGGATCAAGACCGTGATGATTACCGGCGACCACATGGCCACCGCCCGGGCGATTGCCGGGGAAATCGGCATCTGGCACAAGGGGGATCACGTGTTCACCGGAGCCCAGCTGGACCGCATGGACGACGAGGAATTGGCCCGGGTGGTGGAGGACACCACCGTGTTCGCCCGGGTGTCTCCCAGCCACAAGCTGCGGATCGTGCGGGCGTTTAAAAAGCACGGCCATGTGGTGGCCATGACCGGGGACGGGGTCAACGACGCGCCCGCCATCAAAGAAGCGGACATCGGGGTATCCATGGGGATCTCCGGCACCGACGTCACCAAGGAGGCCAGCGAGGTCATCCTGTTGGATGACAACTTCGCCACCTTGGTCACCGCGGTGGAAGAGGGCCGGGTGATCTACTCCAACATCCGCAAGTTTATCCGGTATCTGCTGTCCTGCAACATCGGCGAGGTGCTCACCATGTTTTTGGGAATGCTTATGGGCCTGCCGGTGGTGCTTTTGCCCATCCAGATCCTGCTGGTGAACCTTGTGACCGACGGCCTGCCCGCCATCGCCCTGGGCCTGGAGCCCCCGGAAAAGGATGTGATGAACCAAAAGCCCAGGCGCACCTCCGACGGGGTGTTTAGCCACGGGCTGTTGACCACCATCCTGTTCCGGGGCTGTCTGATCGGGCTGACCACGCTGGCGGTGTTCGTCACTCTGTTCCGCATGAGCCTGAGCGTGGATGTGGCCCGTACCGGCGCGTTTTTGGCCTTGGTGCTCACCCAGTTGATCCACGTGTTCGAGTGTAAAAGCGAGACCAAAAACGTCTTTACGGTTCCCTACTGGAACAACCTGAAGCTGGTGCTGGCGGCGGCGCTGTCGTGTTCGATGATCTTTGCGGCCATCTACGTCAAAGCCCTGCGGCCGATCTTTTCCACGGTTCCGCTGGACGGGAACTATGTGCTGGTGGTGCTGGGGTTCTGCCTGGTCGCGCCGGTCATCAGCGCGGTGGTGGGGCTGTTCCGGCACAGGGAAAAGGCTTCTGTGGAGGTGGATCTGCAAAAGTAGCGGCTTGGAATACTTGTGAAAGCCGGCGCATATAGATAGCACTACAGGTCCTTAAGCGGAACAATCCACATGAAAAGGGGTGCGGGGATGTTTGTATGCTCGATGAAAATGTCCAGAATCAAAGTGTTTGCCGTATTTGCGCTGGTGCTGGCGGCGGTTTTGGTGGGCGTGGGATTCCTTGCGTCCTCCCATGCGGACACAGATGCCGCGGCCAAGGCCCAGACGCCAAAGCTCTTGGCGCAGACAAACGAACAGCGGATCGACTTCCTTAAGCAGTTTGGATGGGAGGTTTCCGCCGAGCCAGTGGAGGTTGTGGAGGTTGTGGTTCCCACCGAATTTGACCAGACCTATGAAAAGTATAATATCATCCAGCGCAAGCAGGGGTTTGACCTGGCGGATTACAAGGGAAAACGAGTTAAACGCTGGACCTACGAGATCAAAAATTATCCTGAGGGAAAAACCGGCGTGCGCGCAAACCTTCTGGTGCTCGACGGCAAGGTGATCGGCGGAGATGTGAGTTCGGTGGAGCTCAATGGATTTATGCACGGTTTTAAGCTGGAGGGGTAAAGAACGTACGAAAAAGGGCCTGGCAAACCTGCCAGGCCCTTTTTCTGGACGCATCGAACTGTCAATCGTTTTTTCCTTCATGCAGGACAAAATCCATGGAGGTTAACGCAGACACCAGCGCAGACGGGCTGTCCAGCCGGGTTTCGGTCAGGATGCCGGTGCCGTTCATATGCTCCGGCCGGTGGTAGTCGGAGCCGCAGATTCCCCGCAGGCCGAACCGCTGGGCCCAGGCCTTGGCGATCTCATTGCGGGAGTCGTGCGAACGGCAGCAGTTGGCGGTTTCGATTCCGTCCAGAAGCCGGGGGTCGGTGACCGTCATGCCGTTGCGAAACGGATGGGCCTGGTAAATCAGCCCGCCGGCATCATGGACAAGCTGGGACAATCCGTCGATAGAAAGCTCCATGATATTGCCCATCCGGCAGACAAATTCTTCGTCAATCCCGTAGACCAGATAGTCGTTCATATTCGGATGGACCCGAACCTCCATGCCCAGCAAAACACAGAGTTTGTCCCCGGCGTGTTTACGCATGCTCCGGTAATCGGAAAGAAACAAATCCGCCTGTTCCCGCCAGGAGGAAAGCCCCTCCTGCTGTGCCCATTCAAAAAACGAAGGGCTCATGTGGTTGGTGAGCACCAGGGTGCTGTATCCGTTTTGGATGTAGTCCTCCGCCACCTGGGCGGCGGTGCTCTGGGCGCACCGGCTCACCGGCCAGGTGTGGGCGTGGAGTTCGGTTTTATACATAATCGTCACCTGTCTTTTAGACAATTTTATCTTTTTTAGTATAGTGGATTTTTGGGGAAAGATCAACGGATGTTTCGATGTGCCTTTACAAGGGCAATATGGTTGTCGCCCTTGCCAAATGAGAAGCGTTTGTGGTACAGTATACGGGATAACGGAAAGGAAGTGGAGCACGATGGCAGAGCAGATGCGGCTGGACAAGTTTTTTTCCAGTCAGTCGTTGGCCAGCCGGAAGGAGACGGCCAAGCTGGTCCGGCAGGGACGGGTTTTGGTCAACGGAGTTCCCGCCAAAGCCGCCGATCAAAAGATCACCCCGGGTTGCGACCGGGTTTCCCTGGATGGGGAGGAGCTTTCCTTTCAAAAGCATGTCTACCTGATGCTCCACAAACCCGCCGGGGTGGTCAGCGCAACCCAGGACGGCCGGTATCCCACCGTACTGGATCTGGTGCCGCCGGAGCTGTTCCGCCGGGGCTTGTTCCCGGCGGGGAGGCTGGACCGGGATACCGAGGGGTTTGTGCTGCTCACCGACGACGGGGAGTTCGCCCACGACATTTTATCTCCCCGTCGCCATGTGCCCAAGGAATACGAGGCGGTGCTGGATGCGCCGGTGGGGGACGCTGAGGTCGAGGCCTTCGCCGGGGGAATGACCCTGGAAAGCGGAGAGGTGTGCAAACCTGCGGGGTTGTGCGTACTGCCCCAGGGGGATGGGCGGATGGTTCGGGTGACCCTGGTGGAGGGGAAATACCATCAGATCAAGCGGATGTTCGGGGCGCTGGGAAGAAAAGTGGAATATCTAAAACGCACAAAAATCGGAGGGCTTCCGCTGGATGAAAATCTGCCCAAAGGCAGTTGCAAAGCCCTTTCCAGCCGGGAAGTTTCCGCGATCATCAAACATATTTGATAAAAAAAATCATGAAAAAAAGGCATTTTTTGACCCGTTAGGCAAAGTATATAAAGCTATTTTATAAACTTTGGGTAATCGGTGACTGTTATTTTATCCCCGACTTTGGTATAGTATTATCAGTGTCCGTGTATATGCGTCTGTACATTTCCAGAAAATGACATATACCAAAAGAAATAGAATCATTTTAGGAGGTCCTTTTATGGCAAGTTTGTCTCTTCGCAACATTTATAAGAGATATCCGGGCGGAGTCACCGCTGTTTCCGATTTTAATCTCGAAATCAAAGACAAAGAATTCGTAATCCTGGTTGGCCCTTCCGGATGTGGTAAATCCACCACCCTGCGTATGATCGCGGGCTTGGAGGAGATTTCCGACGGCGAGCTGTACATCGGCGACAAGCTGGTCAACGATGTGGCCCCCAAAGACCGTGACATCGCGATGGTGTTCCAGAACTACGCGCTGTATCCCCATATGACTGTGTTTGAGAACATGGCGTTCGGCCTGAAGCTGCGCAAGACCCCCAAGGATGAGATTAAAAAGCGCGTGGACGAAGCCGCCCGCATCCTGGATATTTCCCATCTGCTGGACCGTAAGCCCAAGGCGCTGTCCGGTGGTCAGCGTCAGCGTGTTGCGCTGGGACGCGCCATCGTTCGTGAGCCTCAGGTCTTCCTGCTTGACGAGCCTCTGTCCAACCTGGACGCGAAGCTCCGTGCGCAGATGCGGACCGAGCTGTCCAAGCTCCATCAGCGTTTGGGAACCACCTTTATTTACGTTACCCATGACCAGACCGAGGCTATGACCATGGCCGACCGGATCGTGGTTATGAAAGACGGCCTGATTCAGCAGGTGGATTCTCCGCAGAATCTGTACGCAGAACCCGCCAACGTTTTCGTCGCCGGATTTATCGGATCTCCTCAGATGAACTTCATCGACGCGATGCTGCTTGAAAAAGACGGCAAAATGTATGTGGAGTTCGGTTCCGAGGACACCAAGAGCACCCGCGGCAAAAAGTTCCAGGTGGAACTGCCCGAGAGCAAAACCAAAAATCCTGTGCTGAAAGAGTATATCGGCAAAGAGATTATCATGGGCGTGCGTCCTGAGAGCATCCACGACGAGGAGATGTTCTTAGCGTCCGCTACCACCGGATTCATCGACTGCGTCGTCGAGGTCACCGAGCGCATGGGTGCGGAGACGTACCTGTACCTCAACTGCGAAGGCACCTCCCTGACTGCCCGGGTTTCTCCCCGCAACACTTCCCGCGCGGAGGACGAGATCCGCATGGCGATTGATCCTCAGAAAGTGCACATCTTTGACAAAGAGACCGAAAAGACCCTGGTCAACTAGTTTGAATCATTTTGCAAGGCCGCTGGAAACAGCGGCCTTTAGACTGTATACAAACTAAGGTAAACCGTATAAAAATTGCAAAACCGGCGACAGGCGCGGCGGTTTTGCTGACAGCAAATCCCACAGTCTGGGATTTGCGGGGTGATGTTGGAAGAGGGGGGAGCCCCCTCTTCCAGAGCGTCGTCGACGTTGTCGACACGCTCAAGGCCGCTGGAAACAGCGGCCTTTTTCTTTGCGCCGGCTTGAGAACCGATCTTGCCGGGAAAAGAAAACGGCAGGTGGAAATTTGTTCCTTTAACATTGCGTTCACATATTGACAACAAGAATATGTTACAATTTGTAATAAATTCGCTGATTTTGTTTCCAAAAAGAAATTTTCCAGAAAAAAGTCCTTCCCTATTTCGAAAATTTTTGATAGAGTGCCGTAAAACAGGTTGCAAACAAGATGATTTTTAGGTAAAATAAAACTAACTAGGTATGCACAGTCGTCGAAGTTTGTGACGGCAGTCAAAAATTTTGTAAAAAAGAAGGAGATCAACATGTCCAACCGACTTTTCCAAGGCGTCGTCCATCAAATGCGGGATGCCATTGACCGCGTAATCGGCGTCGTTGACGAAACCGCCACGATTATAGCGTGCAGCGAACTTTCCAAAATTGGGATTACCCATGAGTTTATTTCGCTGGATATGGCGGATTCCCACGATACCTTTATCCGCGACGGCTTCACCTATAAGCCGTTTGGGCCGCACATCAAGCCGGATTACGCCGTCTTTGTGGAGGGTGTGGATGAGACCGCGGCGAAATACGCCCAGATTCTCGCCGTCACCCTGTCGAGCATCAAACAATATTACGATGAAAAGTACGACCGGAACAATTTTATCAAAAACGTGGTTCTGGATAATATCCTGCCTGGGGACATTTACGTCAAGGCGCGGGAGCTTCACTTTAACACCGACGTCAGCCGGGTGGCCCTGTTAATCAAGGTGCTCACCACCAACGACGTGAGCGCTTACGACGTGATTCAGAATTTGTTCCCGGACAAGCAGAAAGACTTTGTCTTTAACATCAGCGAGACCGATATCGTGCTGATTAAAGAGATTAAGGCCGGTATTGACTCCAAGGACCTGGAAAAGCTGGCCCGCTCGATTGTGGACACCCTCAGCAGCGAATTTTACACCCGGGCGACCGTTGGCATCGGCACCGCGGTGGTCGGCGTAAAGGACTTGGCGCGCTCCTTTAAAGAGGCCCAGGTGGCGCTGGAAGTGGGCAAGGTGTTTGACACCGAAAAATCCATTGTCAGCTATGACAATCTGGGAATCGCCCGCCTGATTTACCAGCTTCCCACCACCCTTTGCGAAACGTTTTTAAAGGAAGTTTTCAAACAGGGCTCCATCGAGTCGCTGGATCACGAAACGCTGTTTACCATTCAGCGGTTCTTTGAAAACAACCTGAACGTGTCCGAGACCTCCCGGAAGCTGTTTGTCCACCGGAATACCCTGGTATACCGTTTGGAAAAAATCAAAAAGCTCACCGGCCTGGACCTTCGGGAGTTCGATCATGCGATTATCTTTAAAATCGCGTTGATGGTCAAAAAATACCTGACCTCCAATCCGGTGAAATTCTAGCATTGTAAAAATAGTTTAGGAGCAGTTGTAAATGATCGATTTAGTGAATGTAAATTTCTCCTATGGAAACGGCACAACAGCTCTTAAGGATGTAAACCTGAAAATCAACAGCGGGGAATTCGCCTTTGTGGTGGGTGCATCCGGAGCAGGCAAGAGTTCGATGCTCAAGCTTTTGCTCAGAGAAAATGTAGCGACCTCGGGTACGGTGATTGTCAACGGGTACAACCTGGGCAAACTCAAACGCCGGGAGATTCCGAAGTTCCGCCGGTCCATCGGCGTGGTGTTTCAGGATTTCCGGCTGATTCCCACCATGACGGTGTTCGACAACGTAGCCTTCAGCCTGCGGGTAACCAATGCCACCAACAAGTTTATTCGCAACCGGGTGCCTTATGTGCTGGAGCTGATGGGCTTAAAGGACAAGGGCAAGCGGTTCCCCAACGAGCTTTCTGGCGGCGAACAGCAGCGCGTCGCACTGGCGAGGGCGCTGGTGAACGACCCGACGTTAATCATTGCGGACGAGCCCACCGGAAATGTGGACCCGGAACTGAGCTTTGAAATTATGGAACTGCTGCGGGAAATCAACAACTGCGGCGTCACAGTGCTGATGGTCACCCATGAGCATGATTTGGTGCGCCATTTTGGCGGCCGGACAATCAATATCGAAAACGGCAGGGTCACGTTCGATGGGATAATAGGAGGCCAGGATGAAGTCCAACAGCTTTAAATACCTTGTGGGCGAAGGCGCGAAAAACGTCTGGTACAACCGCCTGATGTCCTTTGCCTCGGTGGGCGTTCTGACCACCTGTCTGCTTTTAGTGGGCTTTGCCATGCTGTTTACCATGAATGTGGACGAGATGGTGGAGTTTGTTATGCAGCAAAACGAAGCCGTTGTCTTTGTAAAGGACGAGGCCAATGACGAGCAGGTCGCAAAACTCCGCCAGGATCTGGAAAACAACGGCAATATCGACAACATCACCTTTATTTCCAAGGAGCAGGCGTTTGAAGACCAGCGGGAAACCCTGGGCGACGATTCCTTAATGGAAGGCCTTGACAAAGACACCTTCCCGGCGTCCTTTCGGGTGCGGATTGTCGACCTGTCCAAGATGAACCAGACGGTGGCAGCGCTTGAGAAAATGGATAACGTCCAGAAGGTCAACGCCTCCCCGGAACTGGCCGGAACCCTGAGCTCCGCCAAGAACATGGTCAACATCTTCGGCGCGGTGGTCATCGGCGCGCTGATTATCGTATCCATCGTCATCATCGCCAACACCATCCGGGCGTCGGTGTTCTCCCGCCGCCGGGAGATCAACATCATGAAATATGTGGGCGCAACCGACGGATTTATCCGCCTCCCCTTTGTGGTAGAGGGGCTGCTGCTGGGCTTTTTATCCGCACTGGTGGCATTTTTCGTCATCTGGGGCGCGTACACCGGCCTGACCCATCTGATTACGGGAGGGTCCTCTCTGTGGCTGAAAACCATGTTCCAGAGCATCATTCCCTTTAAGGAAGTAGCGTGGCAGATTGGGCTTGCGTTTGCGGGAGCGGGCATGATTACCGGCGGTATCGGCAGCGCATTCTGCATCAGCAGCCATTTGAAAGTATAGATAGGACTTTTGGGATCCAAAAGTCCCTTAGGAAAATTGCTGCTGAGGCAACGCCTCATCTTTTGCTTCGCAAAACCGCAATTTTCAGTACCTAAGGCAAGCATAGGACTTTCGGGTCGAAAGTTCCTTGGGAAAATGATTGACAGCACAACGTCCTGTCTGCCGCTTTGCGGCACCATCATTTTCAGTACCTGGGCTAAGCAATGAACTTTTGGGGTCCAAAAGTTCATTGGGAAAATACCTGTCCGCAAAACGTGCGGACTGCTGTAAAACAGCACCGGTATTTTCAGCACCTAAGGAAAGGTACTGGAAATTTGGGGTTCAAAATGTCCATGAAGAACGCACTTTGTAAGTTCCTGGAAAAGTACGGATGAGGCAACGCCTCATCTTTTGTTCCGCAAAACCGTAAAGATTGGCAGTAATGTTTATCCGAATGAAAACAGACAAAATAGGATCAAACACCCTGTTTGATCCTATTTGTTCGCTGGGAAGCTGTGAGGATTTGCAAGGAGGCGGCCGCCGTATGAACAACAATCAAACACTCAAACGGATTGCGCGAGGCGCTTTGTCTGCGTTGGTCGCAGTTTCGGTGGCGGCGGGAACGCTGTCCGCCCCTGCAATACATACGGCGGCCCAAACGGTGTCCTCGGATTTGAGCCAGAAAATGGACGAGCTGGAAAAACGCCAGAAGGAAATCCAGCAGCGCCTTAAACAGACCCAGGGCGACATCAATAAGCAGGAGGAATATCAAAAGCAGCTGGACGAGCAGATCGACGTGACCCAGCAGCAGATCACCCTGTTAAACCAGAAGATCGCCGTCACCAACCAGAAGCTTCAAGATGCCAATCGGGAGATTGCTGAAAAACAGCAACAGGTGGACAAAACCACCCAGGACTTTCAGCAGCGGATGCGCGCGATGTACATGTCAAACGATCCGTCCATGCTCTCCATCCTGTTAAGCTCCCAGGGAATCGGGGACTTTTTGTCCCGGCTGGAGATGGTCCGGCGGGTGTCCAAACACGATCAGGACCTGGTGGATAAGCTGAAAAAGGAAAAGCAGGAACTTCAGTCGGCCAAACAGCTGGTGGAGGCCGAGAAAAAAGAGCTGCAGCAGTCCAAAGACTCGGTGAGCTTTAAGCAAAAACAGCTGGACGAGGCGTACAGCAAAAGCAAAACCGCTACCCTGGATTTAAACAAGCTCTACGAGCAGTACAAGGCCAACAAGGCGGAAATCGACAAGGCGCTGGCCCAGGCGGAGCAGGAGGTTCAGGAGGCCATCCGAAAAGCGCAGGAGGAGCAAAAGCGCAAAGAGGAAGAGGAAAAGAAAAAGCAGGAAGAAGAAAACAAGAACAATTCTTCGGGAAGTTCCGGGACGGCTTCGGGCGGCACCTCAGGGAATACGTCCTCCGGAGGGAATTCTTCCGGGGACAGCAGCTCGGGGGATTCCGGAAACTCGGATAAATTTGCCTGGCCGGTGCCGGGGTACAACTCGTATTCCAACTACGGATGGCGGACCTGGCCGGACGGCAGCAAGGAGTTCCACAAGGGGATGGATATCTCCGGCGGGGGCATCTATGGCAAAAACATCGTGGCCGCGGACGACGGCGAGGTCATCGTGGCCCGCAACTGGGATCCGGGCGCGGGCAGCTACGGCAAGTATGTGATGATCAGCCATTCCAGCAGTCTGGTGACCCTGTACGGGCACGCCAGCGACGTAGTGGTGAAAGTCGGTCAAAAGGTCAAAAAAGGCCAAGTGATCGCCAAGGTGGGCAGCACCGGCTGGTCCACCGGCCCTCACTGCCATTTTGAGGTCCGCGTCAACGGGAACCACACCGATCCCCTTCCGTATTTAAAGTAGAAAAAGGAGCAACGGCCGCAGCCGCGGCGCACTCGAAAAAAGGAGATTTTGCGAATGAGCAACAAGAGCACGAAGATGAAAGCGATGTCGCTGATCGCTGCGTTCGCGGTGGCGGTGGCCGGAAGCGGCCATTTTCTGAACTTCGATGTGACAGCAGCTTCGGTCAGCGACCTTCAAAACCAGTACAATCAGCTGGAGCAGCAGCAAAGGCAGATTCAGGACAAGATGAAGCAGACACAGAGCGACCAGGCCAAGGAAGAAGAATATCAAAAGCAGTTGGATGCACAGATTGACGTGACCCAGGATCAGATCAATCTGCTTAACCGTCAGATCACCGCCATCAATGAGGAGCTTGCGAAAACCGAGAAAAGCATCTCGGATAAATCGGCGGAGCTTGAAAAAACCTACGATCAGTTTGAGCAGCGGATGCGCGCGATGTACATGTCCAGCGACCCATCCATGCTCTCGATCCTGCTGGAGTCCAAAGGTATCGGGGACTTTTTGTCCCGGGTGGAGATGGTCAAGCGGGTGTCCCAGCATGACCAGGAACTGATCGACTCCTTGAACAAGCAGAAAACGGCGCTGGAGCAGGAAAAATCCAAGGCCCAGCAGGAGAAAAAAGAGCTGGAAGCCTCCCAGGCGTCGATCCAGGCCAAACAGACACAGCTTAACGCCGCCTATGAAAAGAGCGAAAAAGCAGAGCTGAACCTTCAGAAGATGGAGGAACAGTACAAGGCCAACAAGGCGAAGCTGGACGCGGCCATGGAACAGGCCGAACGGGAAATTCAGGCGGCGATCCAGGCGTCTCAGGGCGGTTCCGGCGGCAGCGGGGATTCCCCTTATGTGGGCGGCGAGTTTATCTGGCCGGTTCCGGGGTATTATAACATTACCTCCGGGTTTGGTTCCCGGTGGGGAACCACCCACAAGGGAATTGACATTTCCAGCGGGGGAATCTACGGCAAAAACATCGTAGCATCCAACTCCGGGCGGGTGATTAAAGTGGTCACCAACGACATCCCCGGGTACAGCTACGGCAAGTACGTGATGATCGACCACGGCGGCGGCAAGGTGACCCTGTACGGGCACTGCAGCGCAATTTTAGTCAGCGTGGGACAGCAGGTCAGCCAGGGAGAGGCCATTGCCCGGGTGGGCAACACCGGGCAGAGCTACGGACCTCACTGCCACTTTGAAGTCCGCATCAACGGCGTGGCCAAAAATCCTCTGAACTACCTAACCCGCAGATAACCGACGGCGTCAATTTGCGGGCGGGAACAAGGGCGGAGCCAATGCCCGGCGGATTCCGGCGCAGATTGTTTGGGATACAGTCATAAGAAAAAAGGACGGCGATCAACTATATGAACAAAAAAATCTCGCTGGGGGCGGCCATCAGTTTTATGGCGATTATCGCGGCCATCACCTTTACCCTGACCATGATTTTTTCCCTAAATATCTTTAACAGCAAGATCTACAATGTCAGCGACCGGGAAAACATGTACACCAAGCTTGCGGAGATCGACAAGCTGGTGCGGCAGAACTATCAGGGTACGATCGACGAGGATCTTTTGCTGGACGCGATTTCCAAGGGGTACGCCCAGGGCCTGGGCGATAAGTACGCCCAGTACTACACGGCGGAACAGCTGAGCAAGGAGACCGACTCCAACAACGGGCAGCTCAGCGGCGTGGGCGTTACGGCGACGGTGGACGAAAGCGGCTACATCCGCATCGTGGGCGTCTATGACGATTCCCCGGCTTCAGTGGCGGGATTTAAGGAAAACGACCTGATTATCAAAGTGAACGGCGAGGACGTCAAAGCCATCGGATATCAGGCTGCTATGGAGAAAATCCAGGGCGAAGCCGGCACAAAGGTCAAGCTGGTCATCCGCCGGGATGGTGTGGATCAGCAGGAAACCGAGCTGGTCCGCAAGAAGATTGAACTCCCCAGCGTGTATTCCAGGATGATCGGTGAAAACGGCTATATCCAGATCACCTCTTTTTCCAACAACACAGTCAACCAGTTTAGCGACGCGGTGGACAGCCTGATGAGTAAAGGCGCCAAGGCGCTGATTTTTGATCTTCGCAACAACGGCGGCGGTACGCTGGATTCGGTGACCAAAATGCTGGATAAACTGCTTCCCAAGGGTGTGATTGCAACCTACACCGGTGCGAACGGGGAGACCAAGCCCCTGGCAAACTCAGATGCAAACGAAGTCAAGCTCCCCATGGTGACGCTGACCAATGCTTCCACGGCCAGCGCTTCCGAGCTGTTTGTGGCGGCTCTTCGGGACTACGAAAAAACCCAGGTGGTGGGGACCACCACCTACGGCAAGGGCGTGATGCAGACCACTTACTCCTTAAAGGATGGCAGCGGCATCAAATTCACTACCGCAAAGTTCAATCCTCCCAAAAGCGAAAACTTCAACGGCGTGGGGATCAAACCCGACTATGAGGTGACGCTGACGGTGGAGCAGGAGAAAAACCTGGACAACCTGGATGAAAACACCGATCCGCAGCTGAAAAAAGCCGTGGAGGTCGCAAACTCCCTGCATCAATAAAGCTGTTTTAAAAACCGCCTGAATCGCATATATGTTGTAAGACGGACAACATTCATGCGGGGGAAAGGCGGTTTTTACATTGTTTAGCATTCTGCTTCAGGAAGAGCGTCCAGGCCCTTTGCGCCGTCTGTTCGGTGGGCCAAGGGTGGAGCTGCGGACGTTTAAAAAGCTGCGGTTTGCCGTGGTCAGCCTTCCAAGCGTTCGCCGGGCGGACTTTCATAAACTCAGGAAAATATTGGGGCGCACCGGAGGAAATCTGGTGGTGCAGCGTGGAATCCAGCTCCCGCCCGGCTGTGGACTGGCCCTGCTGGACACCAGTCCTTATGCCCGCAGCGTGCTGCAAACGACGCTTGACAGCATGCTCCGGCGGGCGAAGATCCCCCTGCGGGAGCTGAACACCTTATTGTTTGACCCTTCGGGCAGGGAGCTGGAATGCGCCAAGGTGCTTGTCAAGTACAGCGGGCGATTAAAAATTGTCACTGGGGCCCAGGCGCTTTACGAGGATTTTTCCCACCGGATGCTGGAGGAATATGGCGCGGTGGTTTCAGTGGAAGATACGTTGGAAAATCCGAGTCACTGCCGGCTGGTTGTGGCGCCCGGCGGCCTGGGGGAGCAGGCCCCGTTGGCGGGGGACACGCCGGTGCTCTCCGTGGAGGACTGCGGTGCGCAAAGGGGATACTTCGGCTTTCGCGTCCCTTTGCCGGGAGCGTACCGGGAACTGATCCCCGCCGGGGTGGACGAATTTGACTTTCAGGCGGCTCTGTACAGCCTGTGCCATGTGTTGGCGCTGGGGAAGATCCCGGCCGCTGCCTGCCTGCGCTGCGGGCAGGAGATCCAGGTGGAGCGGATGGCGGCGGATATTTTGGAAAAAACAGCAGACTTTAACCTGTGATGACTCTTTTTGAGGCCGATGGCCGAACGTTTCTCGCGGAAAGCACGGCGGAAAAACACTGGAACGCTTGACAGAGCGGGTCTTAAATCTTATAATAAAAATATTATCCGTCTCCGGGTGGGGACGCCTGTTATCCGCAACCCTTCCGGCTGCGAATACGTGATGATGCGTACAACGAAATGATTCGAACAATATTTTGTAATCCAAACAAGGAGGATACTGTCGTGGCAGACAAGCAGATTATTCTGACGGACGAGGGCTTAAAAAAACTGGTGGATGAACTGGAAGAACTCAAAACCGTCAAGCGCAAAGATGTAGCGGCTAAAATCAAAGTGGCGCTGTCGTTCGGGGACTTGTCCGAAAACAGCGAATATGACGAGGCGAAAAACGAGCAGGCCATGGTGGAAGCGAGAATCGCTCAGCTGGAAGCGATGCTTAAAAACGTCAAGGTTCTGGACGAGGAAGAGTTGACCACCGACGCGGTTTCGGTGGGATCGAAAGTGCGGGTTCTGGATGTGGAGATGAACGAGGAACTCACCTATCAGATTGTGGGTTCCACCGAAGCGGATCCCATGGAAAACCGCATTTCCGATGAAAGCCCGGTGGGAAAAGGCTTGATTTCCCACAAGGTGGGCGACGTGGTGGAAGTGGAAGTTCCCATGGGCGTCATCACCTACGAGGTACTGGAAATTTCGAAATAAAGAACCAGGGGAAGCGGCCGGCGGTAAGGCGCGCTTCCCTGTTCTGAAATTAGGGACGTATTTTGCAAGGCCAAAGGAGAGCTCCCGCTTTGCCGCTGGCCTTCTTTAAAAGGGAGAGGACGGCGGTTTCGCGCCTTATAAGCGGCAGAGAACGCGCTCAACGTCCGGAAAGGAATGAACAAAAAACCATGAGTGAAAATCAGACGATGGCAAAGGGCGCAGGCGAGGAACTGGATCTGGGCGAACAGCTCATCATCCGCCGGCAGAAGCTGGACGAGATGAAGGCAAACGGCCAGAACCCTTATGAAATCACCACCTACGATGTCACCGCGTACGCCCAGGAGGTGCAGGACCGCTTTGACGAGATGGAAGGCCAGGTGGTCTCCATTGCCGGGCGGATGATGAGCCGCCGGGGCATGGGCAAGGCAAGCTTTTTGGATGTGCGGGACGCAAGCGGCCGCATCCAGGTCTACGCCAAAATTGACGACGTGGGTGAGGAGACCTATCAGAGCTTTAAAAAATGGGACATCGGTGACATCGTGGGCGTGACAGGCGAGGTGTTCCGCACCAAGCGGGGCGAGATTTCCATCCATGCTCACAGCATCTGCATGCTGTCCAAATCCCTGACTCCCCTTCCGGAGAAGTTCCACGGCTTAAAGGACACCGATACCCGGTACCGCCAGCGGTATCTGGATTTGATCGTCAACCCCGAGGTCAAGGACGCGTTTGTCAAACGCAGCCTGATCCTGCGGGAAATCCGAAACTTCTTGGATCAGAAGGGCTACCTGGAGGTGGAGACCCCTGTGCTCCACAACATCGCGGGCGGCGCGGCGGCCCGGCCGTTTATCACCCACCACAATACCCTGGACATGGACATGTACCTGCGCATCGCGCTGGAGCTCCATTTAAAACGGCTGATTGTGGGCGGCTTTGACAAGGTGTACGAAATCGGCCGTGTGTTCCGCAACGAGGGCATGGACACCCGCCACAACCCGGAATTCACCCTGCTGGAGCTGTACCAGGCGTTTACCGATTACAACGGCATGATGGATCTGACCGAGGAGATGATCCGCACCGTGGCCCAGAAGGTGCTGGGCACCACCCAGATCACCTATGGGGACGTTTCCATCGACCTGAGCAAGCCCTTTGCCCGCCTGAGCATGAGCGACGCGGTCAAGCAGTACGCAAACGTGGATTTCTCCAAGGTGGAGACCCTGGAGCAGGCCCGGGCCCTGGCGGACGAGCACCACATTGAATACGAGGAGCGCCACAAGCGGGGGGACATCCTCAACCTGTTCTTTGAAACCTATGTGGAGGAGCATCTGATCCAGCCCACCTTTGTGATGAACCACCCGGTGGAGATTTCTCCCCTTGCCAAGAGAATGCCGGAAAACCCCGATTACACCGAGCGGTTTGAGCTGTTTATCGTGGGCCGGGAGCACGCCAACGCGTTTTCCGAGCTCAACGACCCCATCGACCAGCGGGAGCGGTTCGAAGCCCAGGCGGCGCTCAAGGCTGCCGGAGACGATGAGGCCAACGATGTGGACGAGGATTTCCTCACCGCGCTGGAGTACGGCATGCCTCCTACGGGCGGTCTGGGAATCGGCGTGGACCGGCTGGTGATGCTGCTGACCAACAGCGCCTCCATCCGGGACGTACTGCTGTTCCCCACAATGAAACCCTTGAAAGGTGTAAATGAAGAAATTGGTGTAAACAAAACCGAGTCCGAAGCGCCGAAAGCCGAGCCGGAAAAGATA
>CAJFTY010000039.1 GCA_904420045.1 Candidatus Metaruminococcus caecorum
AATATTTTCAGAAATCATTATAGTATATACGACCACATGACTAAAGTCAAGAATTTTTTTAATTGTAATTTGTAAGAAAATTAGCTTTTCAAACACGAATAAGATTTAAAAGGCTCCAGCCGTTTGGCTGGAGCCTTTTAAACAACTTCTTACTTCTCTTTGACTTCGCTTTCAAAAATTGAAAGCAGGGCGTACATCTCCACATTGGAGGAATGATCCAACGCTTCTTTATAAGTATCCTTGGGCACATCCTCCCGCCAGCCCCGGAGCCAGTCCACCGGCAGAAAACCGTCTTTCAGGTAATGCTCATAGGCGTAGTCCATGGCCGTTTGATAGGCGGAAATATAGGTAAGCGCCTCCTCCTTGGCGTAGGGGTACAGGTCGATATAGCCCTTGAGCAGGATGCAGTTGAACCAGATGGTGGTGGACACCGGCCACTCCACATACCCTTCCTTGACGGTCTTGTCCCCGAAGTAATCGTACGCGCCCTTCGCGCAGGACAGCGCCTCGTCCAGGTATTTCTGCTCCCCGGTGACCCCGTACAGCGCCGCCGCCCCCGAGATCATCGTGCCGGTGTTGTAGGTGTAAAACCCGGTTCCGGAAGGATCGCCCTCCACCCAGGTGCCGTCGGGCTGCTGCTTGGCGCAGATCAAATCCTCATAGATGTTGAGCTTCTGGTCTTTGAGGTTGTGAACCGAGAATTCATAGATCTTTTTCGCCCAGACTAGGTAATCCTCCTTGCCGGTGTGCTTGTAAAGATCCACCAGAGGTTTGATTAAGGGATTGTTGGAACAGCTGTGCCGGGCGTGCTTGCGGGAATCCCAGTACATGCCGCCCAAAGGCTCAAACCAGGCCTCCCGGATCAAAAAGTCGGTTAAGTACTCCGCTTTTTCGAGATGCCGCTTGTCCCCGGTGATTTCATACGCCCGCAGGAAGTTGATAATCAGCCACTCGTTGTCGTCAAAGGCAAGCCCTGGATCGGTGGCCCCCCTGGGCGTTTCTCCCCGGTTGACCACATAGCCCCACAGCTTGCCGTCTTTTAAGTAGCCGTAGTACTCCAAACCCTTGATCACGGTCTCCATCAAGGGAATGTTGTCAGGATCCAAATAGGCAAGCTTGTCGGTCATCTCCATCAGACCGATATACTCCCAGCAGGAGGCCAGCTTTTTCTCCCCCGGTGAGTGGAACAAAAGCTCCTGGCTCAAGGGGTTGTAAAACTCATGAAAGTAGGCGGCTCCCAGCTCCATCGCCCGCTCTTTGTTGCGCCGGGCCAGCGCAAGATTCTGCTCGTCCATTCATCTGCAATCCTTTCTGATTGTGTTTGCCCCCTCTTGGAAGTGTTTGCCCGCAGGAAACCCCGGACAACCTTTTCTATCTGCAACCCCGGCGGCGCGCTTTCTCTTTTTGCGCCGCGCGGAAGCTTTTCCAACCACTACAACGCCAGCTTGTAGATTTCGTAGACATCGTCCCGGGTGAGCTTTTTGAAATGCCCCACCGTTTTGTCCGGCTTATCGCACACGCACCGGTCGGCCAACTTACCAATCACATCCTCCCCGATACCGATCTCCGACAGGCGGATAGGGAGGCCGATGCTCTGGTAAAACCGCTCCAGCCGGGCGATTCCCTCGAAAATTACCCCGTCGATGTCCTGAGCGTCGGAGATGGATACGTCGAACATCCGCACGGCGAACTGCACAAACCGGTCCCGGTTTTCCTGATACACATATTTCATCCACGCTGGGAACACGATGGCGAGCCCCGCGCCGTGGGCCACATCCACCTGGGCGGAGAGTTCGTGCTCAATGGCGTGGGAACCCCAATCCCCGATCCGGCCGGTGTTTAACAGATTGTTGTGAGCGATGCTCCCCGCCCACATCACCTCCGCCCGGGCGTTGTAGTCGTCGTTGTTGGCGATAGCCCAGGGCGCGTTGTTCAGAATGGTTTTAAAGTCCGCCTCGATCAGCCGGTCGGTCAGATCGGTGTGGCTTACCTGGGTGAAGAACCGCTCCATCAGATGAGCCAGAATATCCGATGCACCGCAGGCGGTCTGGTAGTTGGGCAGCGAAAAGGTGTTCACCGGGTTTAGCACCGAACATTTCGGAATAATCAACTCGGTGGAAAATCCCCGTTTGAGCTGTTCCTCCTCGTTGGTGATGACCATAGAGTCGCTGCTCTCGCTCCCCGCCGCAGGGATGGTGAGCACTGTGACCACTGGCAGTGCGGTTTGAGGCTGCGCCTTCCCTGCAAAAAAGTCCCACACATCTCCCTGGTAGGGCACTCCCACCGCGATGGCCTTGGCGGAGTCGATGACGCTGCCGCCGCCCACTGCCAGCAAAACGTCCACTCCCTGCTCCCGGCAGAGCTTGACACCCTCCCGCACCAGGGACAGACGGGGATTGGGCTTGACACCCCCCAGTTCGATGTAAGAGATCCCCGCCTCTTTCAGCGCCTTGGTGACCTTGTGGTACACGCCGTTTTGAAATATGCTCCCGCCGCCGTAGTGGAGCAACACCTTTTTGCCGTATTTCTGAATCTCACGGGCCAGCTCCGGCTCGGTTCCTCGGCCGAAGATGATTTTAGCCGGGTTATAGTATGTAAAATTAATCATGGGACAAAACTCCTTTTTTCACTCCTGCTGCCGCATCCGCCATCTAAATCCACTTTTCATGCCGGCGGGCGCATCCAGATTCTATTGTAGCAGAACCTCCTGTAAAAAGAAAGGCGAATTTGACACTCTGGCAAAAAGAAAACGGTCAAAAGACGGAAAGCACCAGTGTTCCGTCTTTTGACCGTTTTGTAAGATCCTTATTTGGGGTTACGATGCCGAGGCGCCCCGCAGGGGAGCCAGCTCAAACACCGCGTCCGCGCTCTGCGCCACCGCTGGGGAGTGGGTGACGATGATCACGCACTTGTCCTCCTGAGCGGCCAGACGTTTAAAGATGTCGATGATCTCATCCTGGGTGCCCATGTCCAGGTTGCCGGTGGGCTCATCGGCCAGAATGATGTCCGGCTCGTAGGACAGCGCCCGGGCGATGGCCACCCGCTGCTGTTCTCCGCCGGAGAGCTTGAGCACCCGGCGGCCCGCCTTGTCCTCCGTGAGCCCCACCTTGGCCAGCAGTTCCAACGCGGTTTTCTTTTTATCCTTGAGCTTTTTGCCTGAGATGTCCATGGACAGTACCACGTTTTCCACCGCAGTCATGTGGGGCAGCAGGTTAAAGCTCTGGAATACCACGCCCACATCCCGGCTTCGGAACCGGTAGCGGTCAATTTTGCTCAGGTCTTTGTCCTGAAACCATATTTTTCCCGAAGTGGCAGTGGTCAACCCGGACAGCAGGGACAAAAGGGTGGTCTTGCCCGCCCCGGATTTGCCCACGATGGCGTACACTGTGCCTTTTTCGAACTCATAGTCGATGCCGTCCAGCACCATGGTCTTTTTATTGTCATAGGAATATCCCAGGTGATCCAGTTTTAATACACTCATTGCAAACGCTTCCTTTCTTTGACCCTATGAACGGTTGGAAAGAATTTTTAACGGCTCGTACCGCAGGATAAACACCACTGCCGCGCAGCTGGACAGCAGGGTCAGCAGCACGCCGATCCCCATAAGCTCCATCACCACGGTGAAGTCGGTGCTGGCGTTGATCTCACTGACATAGTTCGTCACCTGGGCGCCGAACAGACTGCCAAAACCGCCTTCGCTGAAATCTCCAAAATCGCCGCCGGGAGCCTGGGGAGCACCTCCTCCCTGACCGACATCATCGGGAATACCAAAGTTTTCGTTGCGCTGCTGGGTCTGATTCTGCTGGGAGGAAACCTGGCTGGACAACAGCTGGTTTGCAATGGGGGCGGAGCTTACAGCTCCGGCCGCTGTTCCCACCAGGATGGCGATAAAGGTGACGATAAACAGCTCCAGCACGAACTGGAGGGCCACCTTGCCCTTTTTCATCCCGATGGCGGTGAGCACGCCCACCTCGTACTTGCGCTCCCGGATATTAAAGATGTTAAACACCACCAGGATCACGGCGCCGATGGCCAGCACGATTACAAAAAAGTAAAAGGAAAATTTGCTCAGGTTTTCCAAGGGCAGCAGGCTCTGTTCATAGGCGGTCACGTCGGAGGAGGACACGGTGTATTCCTCTGACAGCCCCATGTCCCTTACATCCTGCTCAAAGGCCTCGTAGCTTTCCATATCCTTGAGGATATAGGTGCCGGACACCTGGCTGCGCAGCGCTGTCGTACGCACCATGCCGGTTTCGGAATCGGTTTCGCTGTCGGCGTTTTTCTCCGACTGGTCGGTGACCGCCTTGAGGGTGTTATAACTCATGTAAATCTGATTGGCCGGGTCGCTTGCCGTGGAAAACCGCATCATGCCCCCGCCCTGCCCGCTGTCTGTGCTGGTGGTTTCATAGATCCCCACCACTTTGAACGCGAACGTTTCGTCCTCGTCATTGGGGTTTGCCAGGGTGATGGAATCCCCCACCTCCAGTTCGTTCAGGGTGGCGAGCTCTTCGCTGATGATACAGACCTTCTCGGAGGTGTCCTCGTCAAACACCGTTCCATCGGTGATCTTGCTGGTGCCATCCACAAAGCTCGTCATTGCCTCGTGAGAGCTATAGCCCGTCACGGTAAAGTCCCCCTGGGAACCCATGCCCCCAGGCGGCGACAACTTTCCGCCGTCCTGGCCCCCGCCCATGCCGCCGGGAAATCCCTGCCAGCCGTTTTGTCCCGAAGCGCTTTCTGAGGAAGTCCCGGAAGACGTGTCCTCGCTGCTTCCTCCGGTGGTGTCCACCGCTTCCAGTTCACCCGAGGCATCCATAGAGCTCTGCAGGGTGTAGGTGAATCCTTCCAAATAGGAGGACTGCGCGTATTTTTGCAGCTCCTCCAGACTGAGTTCCTCCATGCCCTGCATAGCCTCCAGCATCTGGGAACGTCCGCCGCTGGCCGTGTCGGTGGAGTTTTTGGCCTTTTCCATCATGGCCTGGCGGTTCACGGAAATCTGCGCGGTGATTTGCAGGGAGTCAAGCCCCGAGGTTTTTGCCTTGTCCGCCGCCCGCTGAATGCTCAAAGCGATGCAGCTGGACATGGCGATCACCACCACGATGATCCCGATCAGGATGTTTCTTCCCTTGCTCCTGGAAATGCTTTTCCAGGCGTTCTTCAAAATGTACATCGGATACCCACCATTCTTTTGTTTTTTGGTATGGTCTTACCCTACCCCGCCTGTCTGTCGGACGCTTGACTGCTTTCTGAACGTTATGTGAACATCTGTGCATGTCCTTTTTTCAGCATTTTTTTGGCGGAACAGCGGGTTCAGATTCGAATATAATTGTAAAAATTTCACAAAGCTCTTTACAAAACCAGGGAAAACGCGTTATAATTGTAATCGGTTTGTAATTTCTTTCGCTTATTTTGTCATAATTTCCCCGTTCAGGCGGGCCCAAAAAGAGGGCGGCTTTCCGTTTGACGGCGGCACAGGAGGGGAAAATCCCCCCATCCCGCAGAAAGGAAACTTTTCGCACACGCGAAAGGCAAGGTTATTAGGATGAAAAAAGAACAGATTTATCAAAAGGCCGTTCTGTTCGGCCTGGCGCTGGCAATCAGCGCAGCTCCCTTTGTGGTGGTGGGCAGCGCCCTCGCCGCCAGCTTCGAACCGGTGGAGAGCTCCGCTCCGGCAATTACCGTCGGCGTCTCATCGGAACTGGCTTCACTGGACCGTTTTTCCGGCGCAGACGTCCTGCACGACGAATCGGTGCCGGCCACCTTCCACACCGAAGCCGCCAAGGAAACCTCCTCCCCGCAGGGCGAGACAAGCTCCGCTGTGTCGTCTGCCGCTTCTTCCAGCTGGACAGAACAGGCGATGCAGGCTAAAATCATGCGCACCATCCTCCCCTGCTTCAGCCGCGAAAAGGCCCAGGAGGGCACCAAGGTGATCGAAACCCTGGCCGAAGGTCAAACAGTCACTGCCATGGCGAAAACCAGCACCAATTATATCAAAATCAAAGAGGGCGGCTACATTTACGCCGACTTTTTAGAGGACGCTCCCAAGGCTTCCGCTTCGTCCAAGGCGGCCTCCAGTTCAAAGCAGTCCTCTGGTTCCAGTTCCTCCAAGGGGAGCTCTGCGGCCTCCCAGGGGAACAAAGCCCCCTCCAAGCCGGTGGTGCACGACGGCACCGTCCAGGGAATTCTCAATGCCGCGCCCCTTCATCCCCGCAAAACCGGCTTTTCTTCTTTGGACAATAAGATCCGTAAAATTTTTGACAAGATTTTCACCCCGGACATGGATACCTATTCCAAAGTGAAAGCCTGCTACGATTATTTAATCAACAACACCACCTATGGCCGGGTTAATTACCCCACCACGGGCTTTGGCAGCATCTCCCCCGAAGGCGGAGATAACTACATTGCCTGGGCGGCCTCCAGCTGCCTGGACAATGGAGTGGCCACCTGCAACCGGTATTCTGCGGCGTTTATCGCCATGGTGCGCACCATCGGCCTGGACGCCCGGTATGTGGATGGAAAAACCAGCGCGGCCGCCGGCGGTTTTATCGGCCACGTTTGGGTGGAGGTTTACATCGGCGGCACCGCCTACGTGTTCGATCCTCAGGTGGAGGACAACATCACCGGCAGCGGCACCATTCGATACCAGCGGTTTTGCAAAACCTACAGCCAGGTACCCAATAAATATATTAAATCGTAATAACGACTGCTTTCATACAAAAAACAGGGATACGCCAAAACATGTATCCCTGTTTTTTTGTCCCTTTCTCCTTTTTAAGCAAAAAACACTTGACAACATAGATCCTTTATGGTATTTTTATCATAAAGTTAGTTAAGACTAACTAAGAAAGAGTTTTTTTCTATACGGATCATTCTTGACAGGAGGTATCTTTGTGAGCGTTGTGATCGTGGGAGGACATGACCGCATGGTGTCCCAATATAAACAAATCTGTAAACAGTTTCGATGGAAGCCCAAGGTGTTTACCCAAAACCCCACCCGATTCAAGGAGCAGATCGGCTGTCCCGATCTGGTCATTCTGTTCACCAGCACCGTGTCCCACAAGATGGTGATCGCGGCGGTACAGCAGGCGGAAAAAAACGGCGTTCCAATCGCGCGGTCTCATTCCAGCAGCGCTCAGGCTCTCAAAGATATTTTAAGCGCGCACAGCGCGTAAAAAACACTCCGGTGGAAAAGGCCCGCCGGAGTGTTTTTCCCTTTGCTTGTTCTGAATTGACAAAAACGACGAAATCGAATAGGATGATAAGCAAGCGGACAACCTCGGTTGCCGCCCATTTGCAACCATCATCTTGTTTAAAGGAGGAATCTTGAATGGAAAAAGAGACACTGGCGTTTGTAAAAGAAAAAGCCCGGGAACTGATTCAATCTCCAACCTGCTGCGCGGAAGGAAAAGCGGTAGCGGCGGAATGGTTGGATGCGGTCGGGACGGAACACGAAGCTGCGAAAACCGAACGGTTGGCCGAGGAATTAAAAGCGGATATTATGCCGATTGAACAGTTGATCGGCTTTGCGGGCTCCGAGGCCGGCATGCAGTATTTCGGCGCAGATACGGCAAAAAATATTGTGGCCCACGCTGAGGAGATCAAGGCGGCCGGTGCGCGGTACTGCGACTGCCCGGCGTGTGCGGCGGCGGAGGCGATTCTCAAAAAGCTGGGGATGTTGTAAGACCTGCCAACATGTGTTTTTTTCCCTCAAGCATCAGACAACGGCCGTCCGGAATTCCGGACGGCCGTTGCGTGCCTCTCTCCCTCCTTAAGGCACCGCCGTCCAGGGGGGCTTTTGACAATTTCCCTAAAAATCGTTTTATACAAGGCGTTTGTTCGTTGGCATCAGCGGCATCTGTTTTGCCGCTTCCTGTATCTGCAACCTTTCAAAATTCTCTCTGGGGCTTGGCGCAGGGATTCCCCTGGGTTTTTACCTGATTCAGATGATGTCCCAGATCTCGGAGGATTTGGACGGCTTAAAGTATGTCACCTTAAACACCCTGTTCGACCCGGATGCAGTAGTAAAAGGCGACGGGTTTGTCCTGCCCTTCCTGATTTTGGCGGTGGTCGGGCTGATCCTGTACGCTGTGGGGATTCTGGTGTTTCGAGAAAAAGATCTTCCGCTGTAAAGAAAAAACGAGCCTGGGGAAATTCCCCCAGGCTCGTTTTTTAAGTCGCTGTGTCCCGATCCGTCGGGTGATACCGATCCTGTTCTTTCAGCGTCCGGATCAGCGCCAAGGTGGACGCCGCCATCACCCCGAATAACAGCAAAAGGTAAACTGGGAACAGGCGGACGCCCACGGCCTGAGCCAGCAGGCCAAATGCCGGAGGCAGCACCATGATTCCCATTGACGCAGCGGCCATCTGAGTGCCCATTACCGACTGAGAAAGCTCTTTTCCAAAGTTTTGGGGCGTCAGATGAACCAGGTTTGGATACACGGGCCCGTTTCCCAGGCCGATCAGGAACAGCCCCGCCGCCGATAGAACCGCGGGCAGGGGGAACAAAAGCGATGCAATTGCCACCAATACAATTCCCTGGCCGATCTGGATCAGCCGCCAACTGGAAAGCTTATTCGCCAGCAGCCCGGACAGGAACCGGCCGCAGGCCATCCCAATATAGTAAAACGTGATGGCCTTTGCGGCGTTCTCCACCGTCATACCACGACCGCTGACCAGAAAGGTGCTCCCCCAGGTCCCGCAGGTAAACTCCACGGCGCAGGAGCCGATAAACACCAGCCAAACCAGACGGACGGTGGGCATTTTTGCCAGCTCGGACAGCTTAACCGGCTTTGCAGGCGTCTGCTCCGCCACCGAGGAGACCTTGCGCACCCTGCCCCACAGGGGGAGTGCCAAAAGCGTGATGACGGCGATGGCCAGCTGAATGTAAAACACTGTCCGGTACCCTTCCCGCCAGCCGCCTGGGCCGTTCAAAAACAGCGACATCAGATAGGGGCTCAGCGAGACGCCCACCCCGTAAAAACAGTGCAAAAAGTTCATGTGGGTGGCCCGATAGTGAAGGGCCACGTAGTTGTTGAGAGCTGCATCCACCGCCCCCGCTCCGATGCCCAGAGGCACGGCGAACAGACAAAGCCACAGCAGACTGCCCGAAAGCGAATAGCCCAGCAGAGCTCCGGCGGTCAGAGCGGTGCTGACCGCGGTCACAGTTCCCGTACCAAACCGATTGATCGCCCGGGCGCTCAAAAGGCTGGCGATCACTGTACAGCAGGAGATTAAAAGAGTCACCGCGCTGGCGGCGGAGACAGGCGAGCCAAATTCCGGATAAATGGCAGGCCAGGCCGTCCCGAATAACGAGTCGGGAATTCCCAGCCCGATAAAAGCGATAAAGATCACAAACAATAACAGCGTTGCCATAGAACCTACTCCTGATTGGGCGCTTTGCGAAGCGCTTTGGTCTTGTTTTGATACGTTCGCCCGAACTCCACCGGACAAACATGCAAATTACTTGTCGTATTATAGCACAGAGGAGTAAGAAGAACAACGCTGTGTGTTCGCTTTTATTCGCCAAATGCGCGCTTCTCGCAGCAAAACGTCAATAAGTTCGCGCTTACCTTGGGTATAGCGGTCTCGATTGTTTGGAAATTGTGACGCTAACTTTTGCTTACAACGGTCGTATAATTTTGCCTTTTCTGGAAAAGCATTTAAATAATCCCGAAAGTCAAGGTAGTCGTTCCATGCAGGGCTGTTCCATTTGACAACATGGATGTGATGTGTGCGCGTATTGTTTTCAAAATCCCCCATTACAAAAAGCATCTGCTCCCGCACATCCTGTCCACGAAAAACAATACCATGATGCTCCAACTGAACGATATAAGGGGATATATCCTTCAATGAAGCAACTCCTACGGCAATGTCCAGAATCGGTTTTGCATATATACCCAAAATAGCGGTGCTTCCCACATGCTGAATGTCAAGTGCAGTTGCACCCAAAATTTCACTCAACTGTTTTTTTACGTCTTGTGCACAGTTGTTCCATACCGTTTGGTGTGGCACTACTTGCACAGTACCTCGTTTTAAACCAAGCAACCAGAATTCCTCCATTTTTTGTACTGTTTTTATATTACAGCGTTTGTCTGCGGTTGGCAATATATCTTGGATGTGTTTTAATGAATGCAGAAGTATGGTTCTAGTTTTACGCGCAACGAATGAAATATTTTATTGGTTGACAAATCCCTTTCGTCATGATAAGATGAAAAAGTAATAAATAAGGCTCCAAATGATCTCACATGTTTTTGTAAGTCATTAGACCGATGATGATTTACAAAAACATGTGATTTTTTTATGGATTCCTTGTTGCGTAAAGGAGGTTATGCTCAATGAACACCGGTACTGTAAAATGGTTTAATGCAGACAAAGGCTTTGGTTTTATCGCCGACGACAACGGCGGGGAGGATGTGTTCGTCCACTTCTCTGCAATCGTTGCGGATGGCTTTAAAACCCTTAACGAAGGCCAGAAGGTTTCTTTCGACACCGAAAGCGACCCCAAAAACAGCGGCAAGCTCCGCGCCGTCAACGTACAGGCGCTGTAACCCGCTTTCATCCGTGTCCCACCCGGGTTCCCTGACGCTGGGAGCCAAGATAAAATGAGGTATCATCATGTATACAGATAAAACTTTAACTTGTAAAGAGTGCGGTGCTGAATTTGTATTCACCGCCAACGAGCAGGAATTCTACGCGGAAAAAGGCTTCACCAACGAGCCTCAGCGCTGCAAACCCTGCCGCGACGCCCGCAAAGCTGCCAGAGGCGACCGTTCCACCCGTCAGATGTACGACGCGGTGTGTGCGTCCTGCGGCAAAACCTGCCAGGTTCCCTTTGAGCCCCGCAACGACCGTCCGGTCTACTGCAGCGAGTGCTTTGAGGCCAACAAGCGGTAAGCTGTTTTTAAGGCGCAAAACCGGTATCTGCTAAAAGCAGATACCGGTTTTTTAATTGCCAGGTGCAGACGAGACACGGAAAGCCGCCCTTGCCAGCGATTGTCTCACATCCGACGAGGCCCAGACGGCGGGACAATCAGAATCAAATCCGTTATAGGCGTCAAGCGGCAATTTATGCCTTTTCGCCTTTGACAATGGAAATGCTCTGCAATCCCGATTTCATGGCGAGCTTTCGCAAAAACGGCTGGTACATAAACGGACGCTTGACACACTTGGCAAGCAGCCTCAGCCGCATATCCCGGGTGCGGCGGCGGTACGTTTTGTGGGCCGTATCCTCGTTTTCGTTGAGGCACATGCTCAGCCACATGCCGCTTTTGATGGCGCTGGAAATTCCCTCTAAGGAGCTGGGGCTGATAAACCCCGCCGCCTCCCCGATCAGGAACACCCCATCCCCGCCGGTGCAGAAGCTCTTCAGGGAGTGGGGACGCAGCACCTGGCAGGCCTCGGTTTTGATCGGCTCGCCAAACCGGAAGCCGAAGGCCGCAAGCTTTTGTTTCTGTTTTTCAAAATTCTCCCGGCAGTTTTTAGGAGCAAACGCACCGCCGAAGATGAAAAAGCTGTCTTTATAAATCGACCAGGAGCAGCTGTCGCTGGTGTCCGGATCAAACACGCAGGAGTAAAACGGATTGCTGTCCCCGCCTGCAAACCACTGCTGGATCGCCACATACCGGTGCATCGGACACCCCGGAAAAAACGTGTTGCGCACTATGGAGTTGGCCCCGTCGCCGCCCACCACATAGCGGGCGCGCAGAGTTTGAACCGCCCCGTTCGCCTGCTGGTACTCGGCCAAAAATCCCCCGTCCGCCCGTTTTAAAGAGCGGCAGTGTCCTTTTATGACCTCCACCGTATCGGGAACAAGCTCCAGCAGCCACTGGTCAAACCGGTAGCGGTCCAGATTGATGTACGCCCTAGGATAATACCGTACAATACCGGCTTTCACATCCACGGTTTTGACCGCGAAAATCTGCGGATCCACCAGCACATCCTTGGGAAGGGTGAGCTCGAACCTCGCCAATGCCTTTTGCGCATCGGGAGCCAGCAGCCCGCCGCAGGGCTTGGCGTTTTTGGGCGTCTGCCCGTCCAGAACCAGGACGCGGTACCGCCTGCTGTCGATCAACCGGGCAAAGGTGGAAGCAGCCGGCCCGCCGCCCACCACCAGGATGTCCACCTGTTTGACTCCGTCCATCACCGAACACTTCCCCTACCTTGTTTTGTGGACAGTATAGCACACCCCCAGGAAAAAGTCGAGCGGATAGACCCTGTTTGCCTGCATGATTTGGTACAAAAAGGATACAGAAACATCGTTTTTTGTCGGTTTGTTGCTCCCATAGGAAATGGTGTGCTATAATGAGACGAATGCAAAAGCCTGCTACTCTAAAAAAGGATGTGACGCTCCGTTATGATGATCGCAGACCTTCATATACACTCCAAATATTCCCGGGCCACCAGCCGGGATTTAGACCCGGAACACCTGGATCTTTGGGCCCGCCGCAAGGGCATCGGCCTGATCGGAACCGGGGACTTTACCCACCCCGCCTGGCGGGAAGAACTCGCCCAAAAGCTTGTCCCCGCCGAGGAAGGGCTGTATGTCCTCAAAGAAGAATACCGGCTAAGCGACCCGGTGCTTCCCTTTCAGGAGGCTCCCCGGTTCGTGGTCACAGGGGAAATCAGCTCGATCTACAAGCACGGCGGAAAAACCCGTAAGGTGCACAACGTCATCCTGCTGCCGGGGCTCGACAAGGCGGAGGAGCTCTCCCACAAGCTAGAGGCCATCGGCAACATCCACTCCGATGGGCGGCCCATCCTGGGGCTTAGCAGCCACGACCTTCTGGAAATCACCCTGGAAACCTGTCCGGACGCAGTGTTCATCCCCGCCCACATCTGGACGCCTCACTTTTCCCTGTTCGGGGCGTTTTCAGGCTACGACGCCATCGAGGAATGCTTTGAGGATTTGACGCCCCACATCCGGGCGCTGGAAACCGGGCTTTCCTCCGACCCGCCTATGAACTGGCGGGTCTCTGCCCTAGACCGGTTCACCCTGGTGTCCAACTCCGACGCCCACTCTCCCGGCAAGCTGGGGCGGGAGGCAAACCTTCTGGACATCCCGCTTTCCTATCCCGCCCTGTCCCGCGCCATCCAGACCGGGGAAGGCTTTTTAGGCACAATCGAATTTTTTCCCGAAGAGGGCAAATACCACTACGACGGCCACCGCAACTGCGGGCTGTGCTTAAAGCCCTCCGAAGCCATGGCGTACGGAGGAAAATGCCCGGTGTGCGGCAAAAAGCTCACCATCGGGGTGGAGCACCGGGTGGAGGAACTGGCCGACCGTCCGGAGGGCTTCGCCCTGCCCGGCGCTCATCCCTTTCAAAGCCTGGCTCCCCTGCCCGAGGTAATCGCCGCCTCCACAGGCCTGTCCGCCGGGGGAAAAAAGGTGGCCGCCCGGTACGAATCCATGCTCAAGGAGCTGGGGCCGGAATTTTTCATCCTGCGGGAAGCCCCCTTAGAGGATGTGGGGCAGGTCGCGGGCCCCTGTGTGCAGGAAGGCCTGCGCCGCCTGCGGGCGGGACAGGTGCTGCGTTCCCCCGGCTACGATGGGGAGTACGGCGCCATCCAGCTGTTGGACAAGACCGAAATTGAGGCGCTGGGGGGCCAGCAAAGCCTGTTCGGCGTTTGGGCTCCTGCCGCAAAACAGAAAAAGCCCCTGCCAAAGCCCGCCGCAAAATTGGAAGAAACTGCCCAGGAACTGAGCCCCGCGCTGCCGGAAACTCCCGCCGGGCCGTATTCCGATTTAAACGACCGGCAGAGGGAGGCTGTAACCGCCCAGGGCCGGGTGGTCGCTGTGGTGGCGGGCCCCGGCACGGGAAAAACCAAGACGCTGATCGCCCGGATTTCCTATCTGATCGGGGAAATGGGGGTCTCCCCCCAAGCGATCACCGCCGTCACCTTCACCAACAAGGCCGCCGGAGAATTAAAACAGCGCTTGGAGGCAGGTCTTGGAAAAAAGGCCGTCAAGGGGATCACCGTGGGCACCTTCCACTCCATCTGCCTGGAACTTCTTCAAAAAGCGAACCCCGGCGGCGTGGGGCTGATCGGTCCATACGAAGCCAGGGAACTGGCGGAGCAGGTCATCGCGGAGCAGGGCTTAAAGCTTTCTCCCAGACGCTTGCTTCAGGAAATCTCCAAAATCAAAAACACCGGCCGCACCGAATCCGATGGTTTAAGCACGGCGGCCTTTGACCGGTACAACCAGCTTTTAAAGGAGCAAAACCACCTGGATTTTGACGATTTGCTGGGCCAAACCCTCTCCCTATTTGAGACCGATCCTCCCAGCCGCCGTCGGTTTACCCACCTGCTGGTAGACGAATTCCAGGACAGCAACGACGTCCAGTACCGGCTTCTGCAAGCCTGGGGCGCACAGGGGGAAAGCCTGTTTGTCATCGGCGACCCCGATCAGTCGATCTACGGGTTCCGTGGCTCCGACGCGGCGTGTTTTGACCGCCTTGCGCAGGACTATCCCCAGATGGACAACATCCGTCTGACGGTCAACTATCGCTCCACTCCACAGGTGGTGGGGGCGTCTTTGCCGGTGATCTCCCAAAATCCGGGAGGCAAGCGGGAGCTTTGCGCCCACCGGCCGGACGGCGAGCTCATCCGGGTGGTGGAAGCCTCAACGCCCTTGTCCGAGGGGATCTATGTGGCCAAACAAATCGGAATCATGGTGGGCGGCGTGGACATGCTGGAGGCGGGCGAAGCCCTCCCCCGGCGGGAATCTGTCAAGGTCCGGGATTTTTCCGAAATCGCAGTGCTCTGCCGCACTCACCGTCAGCTAGACCGGATTGAATCCTGTCTGCAAAAAGAGAGCATTCCCTACGTGGTGACCGGACGGGAGGACGATCTGGACGACCCTTTGGTACGAGGAGCGATCTGCTTTTTTCGGCATCTTTTGTCCCCCTGCGACGGGCTTTCCCTGTCCATTAGTCTAAAGCTTTTGTTTGGCTGTCCCAAAGACCTGGCCAGGGCGGCGGGCGAACAATGCCGGCCGGACAGCCCCTCTGATCCGGCGTTTTGGGACCGGCTTTTCTCCTTGTACGAGGGGGACGGCCGGCTTGCCCAGTGGCGCGGCCTGGGGCGGGAATTTCTCTCCAAGGCGCCTAAAGAAAAACCCCGGAAGCTGCTGGAGGCTTTAGGGGCGGCTATGAAGCTCCCCGACACCCCTGCCTGGCGCAAATTGCTGGACGCGGCGGTGTTTTACAAGGATATGCCCTCCCTGCTGACAGCACTGGATCTCGGGCAGGAAGGCGATCTTATGCGCGCGGCCGGAGCAAAATCCTACGCCGCCGGCGCGGTAACGCTCATGACGCTGCACGGCTCCAAGGGGTTGGAGTTCCCCGCGGTGTTTTTGTGCGGCGTCAGCCAGGGGAGCATTCCGCTGGAATCCGCCGCCCATCCCGGCGATCCCCAGGAGGAACGGCGGCTGTTCTATGTGGGGATGACCCGCGCCAAGGAGGAACTTTTTTTAATCACCTCCAAACAGCCCTCTCCGTTTTTACAGGATATCCCTGCTTCCCTCTGCCAATGGGAAACAGCCCTGTCCGGCGCGCCCAAGCCCCAGCAGCTAAGCTTGTTTTCGTGAGAAAAAACACCTCCGGATTTTTCAATCCGGAGGTGTTTTTTATTCTTCATCGTCGCCCTTTTCTTTAAAGAGAATCCCTTTTTTGTACAGCACGATGCAGACGATGACGCCCGCCGCGACCAGTACGCAAATGCCTGTGGTGATGGCGATCAGGGCTATGTTGTTCTTTTTTTGCTGCGCGTTGGGATCAAACACATCGGCCTGCCCGCCGCTGTTGATTTCAGAGGCCGTCTCGCCGGGCTCCAGCTCGGTTGTTAAGTTGCTGGGCGCAGACGCATAGCCATCTTTTGTCTTGACGGTTCCATCCGCCTGCAAAGTTCCCACAGGGTCTTCTTTGTAATACGGATTCGCCTCCAAAAGCGCCTGCGCTTCCTTCCGAGCTTCTTCGGTCACCGGTTCTTCCTGGTCAACAATGTCCGCTTTTGTGCGGTCGTAGGTCAAATTTACGTTGGAGGAGGTTCCCTTTCCGCCAGTCGTGCTGCTGGCCTGTCCAGTGGTTCCACTGTTTCCGGAATTGGGCGCCTGGCTTACGGCAGGCGATGAACTTGTGCCGTCGCCGTTTATGGGAACACCACCTGTATAGTCCGAAGGAGGCATGGTGTTGGTGCTTTTCTGTGAAAACAGCCAAGGCAAAACGGTGGGATTGTTAAATGCGGAGATCCAAGAAGCTCCATGTTCGGTGGAATCCAGCTCGGTATACCGGATCTTTCCATTTACCGCCCGCAGCGCATCTACCATCTGACGGCTTTGCGCCACCGGAACCATGGGATCTTTATCCGCGTGGAACACCCAAATGGGGATGTTTTTGATTCTCGTTGCGGTGGACGGGGCGGTGTATCCGGCAAATGGCAGCGCTGCTGCAATGGTATACGGATATCGGTTCATCACATCCCAGCACGCAGTGGCGCCGGTGGAATACCCCGTCACATAAATTCGGCTGGGATCCCCGTTGTATTTTTCAATCATCAGGCTGACTAGGTCCATGGCAAGGTCCAGGGGACGGGAAATATCTCCGTAAAAATTATCCACCCATTGTTCTCCGGACGGACATTGCGGCGCCAGAATGATGCAGGGATACTTTTTGGGATTATCTCCCTTCATTAAAAGCGTGGGGAAATTCTTTGCACTCTTTAAATGTTTGACATTGTCCGAACCATCCTGTCCATTCCCGTTTAGATGCAGCACAATCGGATATTTTTTCTCTTTATACCCCTCGGGGACATACAGACGGTACATCATTTTAAATCGGGGGTGCTTGGTGTTGTTGATGATGCTGCGGGACTCAAACAGCAAATCAATGTCCGGGTCCGGTGTCTCTTCCGCAGATGCAGGCGGCACGAGCTGTGACGCCATGGGCAGCATCATCGCAACCGCCAGGCAAAATCCGGCAATTCGATGAAGAATGGTTTTTCTTTTGTTTGTCTGCATGTTGTATACCTCCTATACGATACGCTGTTATGTTTGTCTTACCTTCCGCTAAGGAGCGAAATTATGTCTTGGGCTGCTTTCTTTTCTTGTTCCGCCATTTGTTTCATGTCGTCGGCAAAGCTTCGTTTGGTCCGAGGGCTGCCGGAAATCAGATATTTTAAACAGTTGTCCCGCAGCTTCATCCATTCGGATGCGATTCGCTCCAGCTCCAGAACTGTTTTTTCCTCCTTGATGCCGGAAGCTTTCAGCACATAGGATATAAGCGCCGGCAGACGCGCCCTGCTGGAGGCAAAGCCTTTTATGTTCTGAAAAAGCGGTGCTTTCCAACATTCATAGACATCCTCCATTTCGGCGGATACATCGGCGTATTGAATAAAATCGTCTGCAAATTGCTGCATTTGTTCAAAGGTTCCCTGTTCGATCAGCTCCTTGACCCTTTTATACAAAAGGCCCGCCGCACCTTCCTTCGGAAGCGTATACGGCACCAAATCGCAGCAGCCGTACAAGCCCCGAAAGGCGGCGGAGAATTCCCGGCACCCAAACCGGATTCCCTCCAGGTGGTAAAACGGATCGGTGAACATAAGAACCTGCCGCTGTTTGTCATAGCCGTTGATGCAAAATGTGTGCCGGTCGTTGTGATGTTTCCGAAAGCTTTTGTCCCAGGGACAAAAATAGGAATCGGCCCGCACCACCACCGGTTTGTGGGGCAAAATCTCATCCACATACGCCATCATGTCGTCAAACCCGCCCTGCTGCTCGTGGAACAGCACACCGTGGTATTTTTTTAAGGGCTGCACCTTGTTGCGATACGAGTTCAGGGACTTGCCAAAGGAACCCGCCTGCTGCCAATTGCCGTAATCAAACCCCCACTCGTCCAGATACATCAGCTGATAATCCCGGCCCAGCCAGTGGGCACAGTTGGCAAGCACCGCTTCAAAGCAGTGTTCGAACGGCGTTTTTAAAGGGGATAGCGCCAGTTTTTTCATGAGTGGACCTCCTGACCGGCTGCGCAGGACAGGTATTCGATCAGTGCTCCCAGCGTGGGCAGTGCGTCGAACGACATCTTGGCATCATCAAATTCAAAGTCAAACGCTTCTTCCAGCTCTACAACCATACGAACAAAGGAAACGGAATCCAGTCCCAGCTCCGGCAGAGACTTGCGATCGTCCAAACCGCTTACCGAACAGCCGCATTCGGCCAGCACGGATTTGACCGTCTCCCGCAGGGGATCATTCTCCTGGATCGGCTCCTGCCCCTGCGGTTGGTACACAATCCCGCTTCGGTCAACCTTTCCGTTTGGCAGCCGGGGAAAGTCTGCCACCCGCTGCCATGCCGACGGAATCATGTACCCCGGCAGCTTGTTTTTGAGCGCCGCGGCAATGGCAGCTTGTTCTACCTCTTCCCCGGCCATATAAAACAGACAAAGATGTTTGTCCGCATCCTTTTCATATATGCCTGCAACAGCCTGGACAACCCCCGGCACCTGCATGGCGCAGGCCTCGATTTCCTCCAGTTCCACCCGGTTCCCTCGGATTTTTACCTGGTTGTCCATGCGCCCTGCAAAAACCAAAGCGCCGTCCGGCCCCACCCGGGCAAGATCGCCGGTGAGGTAGACCGGTTCCCCATCCGGGCCGGTGGAAAAGTGCGCGTTCATCTGTTCCGGCCGGTTTCTATATCCCGGCGTAAGACCCGGCCCCTGAATACAGATCTGGCCGGTCTCCCCCGCCGAAACAGGAGTCAAATCCCCGTCTGCCACAAATACCCGGTACCCATCAAACGGGGTTCCCAAGGTCACCTCCCGGGCATTGGTCAGCTCCGCCGCCGTTGCCCACAGGGTGGTTTCAGTGGGGCCATACAGGTTAAACAGTCTGGCCCCGGTGTTTGTTTGCAGCGTTTGCAGAAGACTCAACGGCAGCGGCTCCCCACCGATCATCAGGACGTCGAGGCCCTTCAGGCACGCAAGGGAGCCGTCCCGATACAGCAGGATCTGAAGCCGGGAGGGAATCGCCTGCATCACGTCCACCGAATACCGCTTGAGAAGCCCGGCTATTTTGCCGGGGGACGCCTGTTCGTCCTCCCGGGCCATCGCCACTGTCATACCTACGCACAGGGGGAGGATGGACTCGATGAAAAAAATGTCAAAGCTCACCGTGGTCAGGCAGGCGATGGTCTGCCCCTCGCAGACCGGGAGCCGCTTGCAGAAGCCCTGGATAAAATTGCACACGCTGCTGTTTAAAATCGGCATTCCTTTGGGCCTGCCCGTGCTCCCAGAGGTGTACACCACATAGGCGGTTTCGGCATACATGCCGCCGTCTTTGTCATAATCCGGCGCGGGGACCGCCAGCGGTCCCGACTCCCCCTGAATCAACCGGTAAAACACGTTTCCGTCTTGGAGCATAAAGTCCTTGCGCTCCTGCGGACAGTCGGACGCGATGGGCAGATACGCCATCTCTCCCCCAAGGACCGCCAGCATTGCGGCGATAAAATCCTCCGTCCGGTCCAGCTCAATCGAGACGAGCTGTCCAGGACGCCCAGGGATCAGGCGGCGAAGCTGCTCCGCCCTAGCTTGTAGCTGACGGTAGGTGACGCTCTGTTTTCCGCAGTAAACCGCTATGGCGTCCGGCCGCAGCTTTACCTGCTGTTCAAACATTGCAAAAATTGGATTCATGGTTTTTATATTCCCCCTCTGTTACAGCGATTCGCTAAACCGGATCAGCTCATCCGCAGTCTGTGCTTCCAAGTCCGCGATTCCGTAAATCAGCCGGCTAATCCGCTGTTTGATCTCATCTTTTTTTGTAAAATGCAGTTTATAAAGCAGGGTGTTCACCCGGTTCCACTCCCCCGCGGCCTTGTCCAGTGCGCCGGCAAAGGTCTCGAGCTCCGGCTGCTCATACTTGTCCGCCATATACCGGAACCCTACCGCCGTTTTTGCCCGGTGCTTGGACACATTGCTGACCTGACGGAAAATCAGGGAGTTTTTTAGATCCTCCTGAAATCCCGCGATCTCCCGCGCCAGATCCAGATCGCCTGGCAGGTCGTCCGCCAGCCGCCGGATATCCCCGCACTGCCGGTCAAACCGCTCTTTCCCGCCTTTGCAAAATCCGTTTTGTAAAAGCAGGGTTTTCAGCGGCAAAAGCGGAGGTTGAGGGACTGTGTGGAACTCGATGACCTCCTGAAATCCCTTGCGCAGGCTGTCAAACGGAAGCGTGTAAACCTCCTGGCTGAAGCTGTACGGATCCACGCAGAAGAATTCCTTCCGCCGTTCATCCATCCCCACAATAATCCCGTAGTGGTTGATGGAAAACCGCCGGTATGCCGAGCTCCACGGGCAGTAATAGGCGTTCATGTAAAGCCCCATGGGATTCCCGGCATCCAGATGCCGGCGGGCCCGTTCCACCAGGCCGGGAACACCTTTTACAATGTTCCACTGGGAAACCACCCCATGATACTGGGCCAGGGTCTCTCGGGAATAGCGGTCCACGCCAAACCGGATGCGCAGACTGAAATTTTCTGCGCTTAGGTTGTAGAAAAAGCCCCAGGAGCCCAAGAACATCATCTGGTAATCCCGACCGTAGTGGGTGGCTATCGTCGCCATCATAGCGTCGATGCAGTTAAAGTAGTCCTCGGACACCGTTTGTACATTTAAACAAGTCTGCATGTTGTTTCGAACCTTTCTGCGTCTGTTGCGTCGTGTGCGGGCTCCGCTGTGTCCCGCCGGAAAACCGGGCGGATCAGTTTGCCGGAGCCGTTTTTGGGAAGCGTTTTTACCAGCTCGATCCGGTCGGGAATCTGGTAACCGGGCAGCGTCCGGCGGCAGGCCGCCAAAATCCCGCCGGGCGTCGCGTCCTCCTCGTTTGGAACGACCCGCAGGACGATCTGCTGCCGCCCCTCCGATCCCAGGCACCCGTAGGCCATCGCCTCCCGGACGGCGCCGGATCGCAGCAGGGCGTTTTCGATCTCCTGGGGATAGATGTTCATCCCCGCCCGGATGATTAGATGGTCTTTGCGCCCCAGTAAAAACAGCCTCCCCCGGGAGTCGATCCGGGCCAGATCCCCGGTGTGCAGCCATCCGCCCTCCAGCGCCCGGGAGGTGGCCGCAGGGTCGTTTAAATATCCCTTCATCACATTGGGTCCCTGCACCAAAAGCTCCCCCTGGCCGGAGGATGTGATTGTTTTGTCCTCCCTCAGGATTCCCAGCCGGACGGACAAAAGGGGCCTTCCCGCCGACAGCGGAGCATCCGACTGACTGGAGATCTGATAGGCCACCCGGGGAGATGCCTCGGTCAAGCCGTACACATGGTAAATCCTCGCCTTGGTAAGCGCCCGGGACAGTTCCTCCCACACCGACTGCGTCATGCACTCCCCGCTGGCCACAACGCTGGTCAGGCCGGGGAGCCCGCCCCGACGAGCGGCAGTTTTGCACAATAGGGAAAGCAGGGTGGGGGTGGCGCACAAAGCGGTGATTCCCCCTTCCCGAATCTGACTGAGAATGCCCGCCGGAGAAAACGCCCCGTTTACAAACCGGATGGAAGCGCCCTTTGTAAGCGCCAAAAGAAATTCTCCGGTGAGCACCGCGGCGTGGTACAGCGGACGCAGGATCAGAATCCGGTCATCCGGGTTCAAATCAAAATACGCTTCAATGTCCTGAAGGTTCGCGCGGATATTCGCATAGGTCAGCAGAATCCCCTTGGGCTCCCCTGTGGTGCCGGACGTACACATCACCGCCGCCACATCCCAGAGATTGGGGTCATTTCGGGACGAAATTCGCCAATTTTCCGTATATAGTTCATCCAATAATACAATTGGTATATTAAAATCCATCCATTCGCTTGCTTCTCCATCGTCCGACAACAGCATACAGGGATGGACTTTTTGCAGGATCGTTTGACAGTGGAGCTTCCCGTACCGGACGGAAAGGGGGACGGCTGTCACTCCGGCGCAAACAAGCGCCAGAAGCAGCAGGCCGGCGTTTTTTTCGCTTTTGCAGAGCACGCCACAGCACCCGCCCGGTGGAATCCGCCGGGCCAGGATGGCTCCCAACGTTTTTGCCCGGTCCCGGATCTCCTCAAAGGTCAGAGCGCCCTGTTCATCCTCCACCCGGGAATCAGGGTAAGCCAAAAGCGCTTGTTCCAAACGCTGCCACAAGGGGTTTCTCATGACCGATAGCCCGCCAGCAGCGTGTATAAATCGTCCACTGTTTGCAGCCGGGAGGGCTCCAGGTCGGAGTCGTCAATGCAGATGTCCAGTTCCTCCTCCAGCGCGACGATAAGTTCCACGATTTTTAAGGAGTCAAACCCCAAATCGTCTTTGAGCTTTGTCCGGGGCGACAGGGGCTCCCCGGCGGCGCTCAGCCGCAGGATCACCCCGTCGATGATCTGTTGATCCATGTTTGTCGCTTTGTCCATGTCCGATTCCTTCCTTTCTCAGATCGCGGCGCACACGCCGGCTTTTTCCCGCAAAAGCGTCTCCACCTTGTGGAGCACCTGCCCGAATGTCTCCTGCGGGGAGCAGTCGGAGGACAGCAAGATCCCCCCGCACCCGGCGCTGATTTCTCGGTATTCCTCCCGCAGGCGGACCTGTAAGGGCACGTCGATGTAGCGGTCTTTTTCCTCCGGACGGCTGCGCACACGCCGGATGGCAGTCTCCACCGGCACGTCCAGGAAAAAAGCTGCGTCCGGCTCCGGAATGTGACTGGCAATCTCATAGATCCAGCGGTCCTGCTCGTATCCCCTGGCCCGCAGGTTTGCCAGGCAGGAGTAAAAGTACCGGTCGCTGATTACGATGTTCCCCTGTCTGAGGAGAGGAAGGATCACCTGGTTGGAGTGCTGAATCCGGTCGCTGGCCGCCATCAGGCTCAGCGCCCGGTAATCGTATCCGTCGTGCTCCGGGCAGTCCATAAAGGTGCGGAAAATCTCGCTTTTTCGCACGGCGTCGGTGGGCTGCTTGGTCAAATACACCGCGTGCCCCCGGCGCTCCAGCTCCTGTTTGAGCATCTGGATCGTGGTGGTTTTGCCGCATCCGTCCAGACCGCAAAAGGTAATCAGCAATCCCGGGACGCCCTGTTGTTTCAATCGCAGCGCAGTCAATCTGTCTCCTCCTTTAAAAGGCTTCTGCGGTCGCCGCAGAAAAACCAGTCCAAAAAATCCCCTTGATACCGATAGGTCACGCCGTTTTCCCGGTCGATCACCCGGTTTAAACCGCCGTCATCCTCGGGCTTTCTCTGTTCCATAAACCGTTTAAGCTCCGGGAAGTCCAGCAGAGAGGGGAAAATTCGGCAAGTTGTATACAGTGCGTAATAACATTCCTTTGTAAATCCAAATTGTAAAATCCGTTCTCCCAGGGAGCGCAAGAATTCCTCCGAATGTTCCTCCCACAGCAGGCCGTACAGATCGCAGAACTTGTATAGGCTTAAATCCCGGCCGTCTTTGACCCAGTGAAATCCCACCGCCTCCTTGTACAGATGTACGCATAGCTGAATTAGAAAGTCCCGGCGGGACAGGGTGGAAATCTTTCGGCCTTCACACAAAAAAGTCTCGGTTTCCTCCAGCATGGCGGGCACCACCTTGAGGTTGCCCTTGGCATGCTCTTCCAGGGAGAAATTAAGATCCGCTTCGACGTAGTCCATAAACGGCTCCCCGCTTTTCCGTAAAAAGGGAACGGTTTCCCCCCGGTTCATGCGGCAGGCGATGATCTGCTGCCGGGTGGCCGGCTGGGGTTTTTGGCCGTACCGGTAAAAGCACTGGATAAAACCCGCCCCTTTCAAAAGCTTTTCACAGGCGGAAATATCTTTGGGCGCCAGCAGCAGGTCGTAGTCGTTGGAAGTCCGAAGCCCCTTGGGATACAAGCGGCAGCACAGGGATGCGCCCTTTAAAAACGCGTGGGGAAATTCCGCCGCTTCAAACAGCTCCCCCATTCTGGCGAGGTTCGCCTGATACGCGCCGGTTTTCAGCCGGTTCATCTCATACACGGTTTTTAAGCTGTTTCGAAACTCCCGGTTGACGTTTGCCGCCAGCCCCGACTGCTCCAACACCCAAAAGGCGACGCCGCCCACCCGGTGGAAGCAGAGCTGTCCCAGCAGCCAGGGGTACTGAATGCCCGGCTCCAGCAGGATTTTTAGCTGTTCCCTGTCCCAGTCTTTGAAGCGGATCAGTTCAAACAGCAGGTTTTTTTCTCGTTGCAACGCGTCCATATCCGTCCTCCTTGCACGGCTATTCGCCGGCCGTTTGCGGCGTCAATGCGCCGTCTTTCATCTGATAAATTTGATGCGCCCCTTCCAGCTCCTGGCTGACGTGGGCGGTCATCACCACGGGGATTCCCCCGAACTCCCGTTCCACGGTTTTGCGGATCTCCTTGCGGGAAGCGTTGTCCACCGCGGAGGTGGCCTCGTCCAAAATCAGGAACCGGGGATGTTTCAAGATCGCCTGGGCGATCAAAAACCGTTGCTTCTGCCCGCCGGAAAGCCGCAGGCCCCGCTCCCCCGCCAGGGTGTCCAGACCGTCCTCCAGCGAGCGGAGCACCCCATCCAGCTCCGCTTTGCGGCAGGCCTCCCAAAGCTGTTCGTCGGTGGCGCCGGGGTCTGCCAGCAGCAGGTTGTTTCGCAGGGTGTCGTTAAACAGCGCCGCCTCCTGCAAAATAATTCCCGAAGCGCGGTAAAATTCCCGCATGGAGTACTGGGAAAGGGGCTCGCCGTTTATAAAGACCTCCCCAGATTCCGGAGCGTACAGGCCGGTGAGCACTTTCAGCAGGGTGGTCTTGCCGCAGCCGTTGGGCCCGGTAATCACGGTGATCCCCGGTTCAAAACGCCCGCACGTATGGGAAATCGCTGGCTTTTCCGCCCCCGGATACCGGTAGCAGATGTCTTTTGCCTCTAACAACAGCCGGTCAGGGACGTCCTGAAGCCGCGCCCGAACTTGAGCCGGGCGGTTTACAAGGTCAAAGATCCGCTGGTAATAGGGAGATTTGACCCGCAGGTCCACGTTTTTGCTGTTGATGCCGTCCAGACTTGTAAACAACAGGCCAAACAGCTCGGAAAACATCACAAGCTCCCCTGCGGTCAGGCTCCCCGCCATGACAAAAAACGCCCCCAGCACGCACACAAACGCCTTGGTGAGGTAATTCGCCTTGAAGTCGGTAAAAATCTCCCGGAAAAACCAGAACCGAATTTCGGTGTACCCCAGCTTTGCCAGCTTTTTGCGGTGTTTTTTGTACTGGTTTAAAAAGATTTCCTCGGTGTTCTGGATTTTGATCTCCTTCCAGTTTTGCAACGAGTTGTGCTCAAAGGTAAAATACGCCTGGTTGGCGGTTCGGATTTTTTCATTGATGTTGCGCGTTCCCCGGCCGATCAGGATGTTGAGTACGAACACCAGCGGCACAATCAGCAGACACAAGACGGTCATCCGGGCGTTCACTGAAAAGCAGATGAGCAGCGTCCCCGCAATGATCAGCAGGTGGTACAGATAGTCCACCACCTGGTCTTTGATAAAGTTTCCCAGGCTGTCCACATCGTCGAGCATGCGCATTTTATAATCGCCGGTATCGCTTTGCTCGTACTGGGCAAAGGGCATGCGCAAAAGCTTTCCCCAGAGGTGGGCCCGCAGCTTGTAGGTGAACCGGTTGAGCACCTTGTTCCCCGCGTCCAGCGAAATCAGGTCCAGGATAAAGCGCAGGATATATACCCCCAGCAGCCCCGCCACAACGATGGCAAAGCCCTGAACCCGTCCGCCATACATCACCTCGTTAATCAGGATGTTGACGATGTAGGGAGAGATGAGCATTACCGGCGCAGTCAGAAGCCCGGCGATTACCAGGGCCGCCACCTGAACCTTGCTCTTTTTCACATACCGCCGGATGTTTTTGAGTACCGCGATTCTGCTCAGCTTCATGAAGCGGCCTCCTTTTGGACAAACAGCTCCCGATAGGCGGGGCAGCCGTTGAACAGTTGCTCATGGGTGCCTTCCGCCAGGACCGCCCCGCCTTCCAGCAGGATGATCCGGTCGCAGGACCGGATGGTAGACAGCCGGTGGGAGATTACCAGCACTCCCGCCCGCCGGGCGATGCGCTGCATGTTTTGGAGCACCAGCTCCTCCGCCTCCCGGTCCAGGGAAGCGGTGGACTCGTCAAAAATCACAAGCCCCGAGGGCTTTAACAGGATTTTTGCAATCATCAGCCGCTGCTTCTGCCCCATGGAAAGGGGATTTGCCAGCGATCCCACTGGGGTGTCCAGACCCTGTGGCAAAGCGCGGACCGCTTGTTCCATTCCCACCCGGCGGCAGGCCTCCCAAAGCTGCTCCTCGGTGCAGCCGGCGTCCGCCAGCAGCAGGTTTTCCCGGATGGTGCCGGAAAACAGCGCAATATCCTGCTGTACCAGCGTCACGTTTTTGCGCACCTGAAAAGGGCTATACCGGGACAGGTCTTCGCCGTCCGCGGTGATCTGCCCCTCCTGAGGTTCAAACAGCCGCAGAAGCAGCCCGGCGATGGTGGTCTTTCCTGCGCCGCTGGCTCCCACTAACGCCACCCGCTCCCCGCGGCTGACCGAGAACGACAGGTTTTGCAGCACCCGCTCTCCCTCATAGCCAAAAGAGACGTTTTGAAAAGCCACGGTGCGCAGCTTGTCCATGGTCCGAGCATTTGGATCCTCCTGCTCCTGGGGGAGCTCCAGAATCTCATTGACCCGGTCGATGCTGATCTTGCGCACATGCCAGTCCAGATAGATCCGTAAAAGCCAGTTGAATTTTCGGTGCAGCAGCCGGATGTATTCGGTTACCGCGATAAACAGTCCTATGGTAAAGTGTCCGTTTAAAATAAAAAAGCAGCTGATGCCGTAGACCACCAGCGTCACGGACAGATTAATTAGATAGGTGCCCTTGTTTACCACAAAATCCACCTTGCGCACTTTGTTGTTTAAGTGCACAAGCTCTTTAAACTTTTGAAAGAGCTTTTTCGCAGCATACCGCTGGGCGTTTAAAAACCGGATCTCCCGCATGCCCTTGATAAATTCAAACAGCCTGCCGGACAGTTTGCCAGTGGTCTTGCGGATCGCCTTGGCATATTTTTGGGTCAGCCGCACATTCAGCCTTGTAAACACAATGGGAACCAGCGCCGCAACCACCAAAACCACCGCGATGGGGATGTTGATGGCAGCCACCACTCCAATGATTCCCCCGCACATGAGGACTGAGTTGACAAAGTGGAACAAGTTCCGCTGGATGACATAGATAAACTGGTCCGCGTCCTGGTCGATCCGGCTCATCACATCGCCGCAGTTCATCCGGGATAAAAAGTCCGCCTTGGCAAACAGTACCCGTTGATACATGGTGGTCTTGACGTCTACCACAAAACGGTTGAACAGCGTCTGCCACACATAGGCGTAAATCAAATTAAAAACAACCGAAACGGTAAAATACAGCGCATAGCTGATGACAATTTGGCGAAACGCTTGGGTGTTTTGCTTGTACAGTACCTTGTCGATCAGCCATGTCAGGTTGAGCGGAAGCACCAGGGCGATGCTGTAAGTAATCAGAATGCAGATTTCCGCCACAAGAAACAAAGGCGTATACGGTTTGGCAAACCTCCACAACGTCCCGATTCGTTTATAAAACAACGCTTTTTTCTCTTTTCGCGTCAAACAGGTCCCCTCCTTTTCCCTGTTCTATTATACTAGATCCGTTCCGCGAAAAGGTTTCAATTCGTAAGGATTTTTTATCCCATCGACAGGAATTTTTATCCCATCGACAATTTTTTGCGTCCGATTCTTTACATCGACAAAATCCGACATTTATATTGAATCTATTCGATTATGATATGGATAGATATAGAAACAAAAAAGGTTCTTTTTGAAAACTGAATGGAGGGGATTTGCATTGGTTGATTTAGGAGTATCAGCCTCTGCTGAGGCAGTCAGCGATCATTCGATTTTGATTCACACATCGGATGTCATCGAGCGAAAACATCCCAATTTATGTATGCTGGTCATGATCCAGCAGGGAACGGGAGTGATTCGGCTCAATGAAAACACCATGTCGGTGCGTTCTCCCGCGTTTCTCTGTCTGAATCAAGCCGACCAGGTAAAAACGCTATTCTCCCAGGGACTTTATGTCCAGCAGGTTTACTTTGACCACACCGCGTTCCAACCCTATTCGCAGTCGGGGTCCGGAGATTCCAGGGAAGACTGGCAGGTGCTTCTGCACAAAAAAAGTGTGTTCGAACTGCTGCCATTTTTCAGTTCCCAGATGGATAAGACCCTGCTGTTCGCAGAGGACGGCCAGTTTGAAAAAGCACTGGAATACGTCTTTCTCTGTCAGGAGGAGCTGCTTTCTCACCGCCATGCAAGGCGGCCCAGGCCCCTTCGGTCAAAGTCCTATCTGACTGCACTGCTCCACTGTGTGGACAAAACCTACTACCGATACGGCGACCAGCTAAGCCTTGCGCAGGCAAACGGCTTAAACACCCATATTAATTTGCTGGACGTTCTGGTACACCTCAACCGTTACCTGAGCAAATCGCTTACCCTGCACTCGGTGGCTGCGGAATTCAGCACCAACCGCACAGATTTGGAACGGTTGTTTAAAGAATATTTAAACGAGACCTTTTACCAATACATCGCCAATCAACGTCTGGAGCGTGCAATGGCGATGCTGCATATCTCCAATTTCTCGCTAAACGATGTCGCACTGCGGGCTGGATTTTCCACCACACAAAATTTTTGCCGGTTTTTCCGCAAAAAGGTGGATCTATCCCCCAGCAAATACCGCAAAGCAGTTTTGTTTTCCTGAGGATGTATCCCTGCCTGTCCCGGGCCGGAACCAAACAACCGCCAAGAACCGTTTTCTGGTTCTTGGCGGTTGTTTGGTTTATTTCCCGTAAGTAGGCAGGCTTTTTTCCGCCCGGCGTCTGTGCTCTTAGTCCGGCGCTTACGGCTGCTTTACTTCCCGGGGAAGTTTGATGTCCAGCAATTTTTCCCCCGGCTCATATTGATACTGCCTGCCCCCGGCTTCCACCGTTACCTGGCGTTTGCCCACCCGGCTCCACAAAACGGCTGGAGCTCCCATCCACTGCAGGAGTCTATTGACCTCGGTGGAACCGGGAGAGATCCAGTACTGCACCGTCACCGTGTGCTCCCCAGGTGTCTGAACCGGGGCAGTGAGCATCGGCGAATAATACAGGTCATACGAGTGGTCATTCAGAGAAGAAAGCTGGATCAGCGGATCTTCCTGTGCATCCAGTTCCATGTAAGAAGCGACCGCGGACAAAAGCTCTGGTTTTCGGCTCTCGCTGGCATACCGCTGCAGTGCCTGTTCCACCGTCATACTCTCTGGCTGTATCCGCTGGCCAAATACAACCACCTCGGGCTGCTTCCCTGTTTGGGGAACCATCAGCATGCGCCGAACCGGTCTGTTATAACTTTGCACATGAAACTCCATGTTTTTCAGTTCCGGATCATAGCTGCAATCGGTTACCGTGTAGCGGTTGAGCTTAATCTGTTCCGACGTCAGCAAAAAACGGGCCTGATCCACCGGGCCGGTGACGGTAAAATTGGTTTCTTCGGTGGTATCCATATACCCCTGGGAATTGGTGACGTTGTAGACCCAGCACATTTGACCGGTCCACCGCTCTACATCCGGTTGATAAGAATACAACCTGCCAAATAAATCCAGATAGGTGGTTGCGGGCTGCCGGTAAGCGGTCATGGCATTGGGCATATAAAAGACCGATTGCAGTCCTGCTCCCTTGTCCAGCGCGTTACCACCCACCCGCACGCCCTGAAGCTTGTGCTCAGTGGGTGTAATGTATGTTCCATCCAGCATCAGAAAAAAGGCGTCTTTGGGGGATTCGGTCAGGGGGAGCACCAGCTCCAGGGGACCGTCGGTTTTAATGCGGTAGGTCATTTCCACTAAAAAGTCCCATCCCTGTTCTTCAAACCGGATTTGCTCCTCCAGCAGCTCGCAGGGTTTGGAACAGGACAGGCCAAAGGTCGTTCTCGCGGAATAATACCGCGAACCCACCGCACCGTCAAAAACGGGCTGTCTATTTTCGGAAGACGGATTATCCGCTGTCGGAACGCTTTGTGCCTGCGAATTCCACGTCTGTCCCGGATATTCGCTAGAAGGTCCTGGACTTTTCGAATCCGCCTGTCGGGTGCAGCCGGCTATAGATGCCGCCATCACCACCGCTGAAAGAAAAAGCGCGGCAAGTCTTAATCCGCGATGTCGTGCCATCTCAGGTCAATCCCTTCTTTTTTGATCTTTTTTATTTCACATCTGGCTGTTCCGCAATTTTTACGGAAAAACCGTACATCGCTTGAATCTCACTGTAAAATCCATACAGATTAAAATACCGGATGTACGAATGCCAGGAATCATTGACGACCAGATAGGTGCCTCCGCTGCCAATAATATAGCCAAGGCCTAAAATCGCGTGTCCATCTTCATAGGCACCCGGCTCAGCCCCATATCGATATGTGTAGCCAAAGTAACAGGGTTTTCCCAGTATTAGTTCGTTTCGCAGGTGCGCCATCTGGGTCTCGTTTTTCAGGTTATCGTGGTAGTACATCATGGGAGTATACCCTTTGTTTTTCAAATAATTTTGAATTGCAGTGTATTCCGCCGTCGGCTGGACTCTTCCCAGCGCTGCGCCATCCTCGTAACCGTATATTTTGTCCGGAGCCATGGTCGCGTTCCAAAACCACAGAAAGGTCTGATCGTCAGATGAAAACAGATTTCGGTATCCCTGATTGGAAAAGTAATGCATCAGATTGGCCGCCACCACGTCCGCGCAGCAGTAGCGCTTTGTATTTGTACTAAGTGTTTCCTCACATATATAATCTGTAATATAATTGGGAACTGTGTACATCTCGAACGGCAAACCCGGATATAACGTATCAAAAAAGATGTCTTTATTCATAATGCTTCCATCGGACCACGGGACATATTCGATTTCTGCCACATTGTCCACCGAAGAATCCGCCTGTCCCTCCCCGGAGGTGGGAATCGACGCTGAGGCGTCTGCGGCCTCTTCTGCGTTTTCACTGCCAGACGGAGCGTTCAGCAGCGCCGGCGCCGCGGTTTTATCCTGCTTATTGGCCTTTTTCTGCTCCTTTTTCTGTTCCTTTTCCAACTTTTTCTGCTGTTTGCGTGCTTCTTTTTGCGCTTCAAACTCCTGTTCGCTGACTTTGTCAGACATAAAGTTTGCGTATTTCATTTCTCCGTTTTCCTGAACTGGTACGCTGTACTCGTTGGGAGAAATGCTGTACATTTTCTTGTTTTGTACGCTCAGTGCCATCACTTTGGCTGTTTTCGGGAGTTCCTGCCGGTCGTCCTTTAAAATTTCGTTGTAAATATTTTCCACGCCCTCTTCCGGACTGTATTCCGCGACCACGGGAACGGTTTTTCCGTTTTCGTCCTTCTGAAACCGGATGACTACATAGCCGTGAGGCGCCAAATCCTTGGTCAAGCTTACGCAAAAACCGGACAAGAGATCTTCCTCATTGTAAATTTCCACGGTCTCCGCAGTCTGAAGGTCTTGCTCTGGCGCAACCGCATCAATAAAGCTCTGGGCATATTCCGCAGGGGTTACCTGCTTGTCCCGGATGCCTGAGCCCAGGCCACAGTAAGACGCCATACAAATTGTAACCGCCAACAAAATGCTGATGATTCTTTTGGACTTGTTCATAGGTTCCTTCCTTTCGTTCATTCCTCTTCTGGGTTGATATTTTCCAAGACACGCAGCGCATCCGGAAGTTGCTTTACGTTCATGGCGACGTAAGGAATATATAGCGCATGATCGTTTGTCGCCAGCAGCTGAAATCCTGCCGGCTCCGTTTTCAACACGCCTCCTTGCGACTCGGTAAACATACTGTCATCTTCCAGACAATCTTTTGCAAAACCCGTTATATCAAACTGCAGCATTCCTCCTTGGGGTTTTCCTTCTGCCAGCCGTGTCTCAAATACATATTTTTGCTGCCATTCCATCTGGGTGCTGGTCCACTGACCATACGCCTGATAAAGCACAGGAGGCTTGCCGCTGCCTCCCAGCGATTTTATATACAGCTTTGCACTTAACAAATGATCCGCGAGCATGTCCATTAAATAATGGAACCGAAACCGCATAAAATGATATCCTGTTCCGGTTTGGAACTGATCCCCCACCAAAGCGGTTGCGCTCAGGTAATGGCTGTCCTGCTTGGAATACACCGTGCAGTCGGGAATCTTATTCTGGTAAAATTCAAACGAGCACTCCATTCGGCGGCCTTTTTTCGCCTGCACAGAGGTGGTGAGTGTAAACTCATCCCGGCCGACAAGCTCCGCCTGTGGAAGCGGGTTGACAACCGTGTCTTTGTCCATTCCATAAAATGGATAAAATACCGCGTCCACCGGATTGTTTTTGGAAAACAGGAAAGCACATTCGCTTTCTTCCCGTAAAATTCCTCCTTGAAATTGCATGCGAAATTTTATCGTGGACTGCTCCATATTCTCGTTGTAAGTAATTTCGCATTTTAAGCCCGTGTTCACCGGATAGAACGCCAGCGTAGACGCATCGGATTCATAGACCACTGCGTTCACCTTGTCTCCGTACTGGTTGCGGTATTCGGTCTGCCGGCCGCTTTGATACTCGTCCGCTCCTTCCAGCCGGAATTCAATGTGATCCTCCTTGTTTTTAGTAATGGTAAACGGATCCCGCAGCGTCTTTGGCAACTGCATGGCAATGGGGTTTCCCTCCACGGTAAATCCTCCGTCTTCCGCCGGAACAATCCGATTTTGTATGATCCGGTATCCCTGAGGGGTCTTGTACTGCACGGGCGCAGAAAACAGGTACATGGTATAGGTCCCGTCGCCGCGTTTGACCCCCATCGTATAGGGAGAATCCAGTTCCGGTAGTTTTTCTTCCGCCTGTATATACCGCTGGGGCCATAAGACGCTCGGATCTGTGAAAAAGCGGGCCGCCCAGTACCACCATGCACCAGCTAATAATATTAGAACCAGCACCACCGCACCTGCAATTGTAAGCTTTTTTCGTTTCATCTTTTTCCCCTGTCCATTCGTTTGCTTTTGCTAAAAATATGTTAAAACGACACGTATGAAAAATCCATATTCTATTATACTGAATTTAAAAGGATTTTTGGTTTCCAATCGACAACACTTTTAATCCAATCGACAATTTTTTCGAACGTTCAGAACCTTTTTTGCTCCCATTAAGAACATGTATGAAATAGAGGACAAAAAATCTCCTGAAAGCGTTTGCTTTCAGGAGATTTTTCTGCGCGTTTCTTAAAGGGTCATTCATTGCCTTGAAGCAGGCGAATATTCATCGGTTCGCCGCCCGCTTCATAGGTGTACCGATTTTTGCCGGTCACGACCTCCACTTCCCGTTTCCCCGTCTTGCTCCAAAGGCTTTCAGGAGAACCAATCCACATCAGCAGTTTCTGTTCCTCATAACTGCCGCCTGACGCTGTATACTCCACGGTAATGGTATGTTCCCCAGCCGAAGGAAGCTCGGCGGTATACATCATCACCGGCATTTTCCCCCACATTCCGGCGGCGTCGGGCGCAATGGGAATTAACAAATCCCGATGCTCATTGCTGCTTAAATACGCGTAGATACTGGTCAGCGCGATGACTTTTTCCTGCTCGTCAAAGGACTTCATCTCATCCAGGATTTCCCCCAGCGTCCGCTCCTGTGGAGTGATCTCTTGGCCGGAAGCGGCCACCTCCATGGTTCCTTCCACTTTCGGGATCAGCATCAGGGATTTGTTCCCCGCAGTGGAATAGGTGTACCGCGCCTGGGTTTGCTGTTTATCCAGCAGCTCGATCCCGAACTGTGTATTATCGGCGGCTTTGTCCTCCAGCAAGAAACGGCGGGTTATCATCCGTCCCTCCACGGTGAACGAATCCGCGCCCGACACATCGTAGACATAAAACGGGATCTCACGCGCGGTTTTTTCCAGATAGGCGGACGGACGGATAAACTCGTACAGCGCCTGGTAGGTATAGCGGGACTGAATTTGTTCTTCAGTGGTTCCGCTGATGTAATCCGGCAGGAAAAACACCGATCCCCCCTGCGCATATTCGTTTCCTTTGTTCAGTATTTCATGGCTTACATACGTCGCCAGCAGGCTGTTTTTTTTCAGCGCTGTCTTTTTTCCGTCCACCACCGCCGTGACCGGCTTAACATCGTATCTCGACTCGGCCCCATAGGGCAGGTATAGCTGCGCCGGCCCATCGGTTTTTACCGTATACTCCACCCGGACGGAATAATCGCGTCCCTTTATTTCTTGAAAGACCGCCTTTTCGCTGACAAGCTCCCCCGGCTGGGACAGCGACAGGCCGAACGCCGCCACCGGGCTCATATAACGGGGCTCCGAATATCCCACGCCTATCCGTTTTTTGTCGAAAACAAAATAGAACCCTGTCAGCGCCGCCAGCATCACCGCCAGGAACGCCGCCGTAAAAACCAGCGCCTTTTTTTTCACAGACCATTTTACTTTTTTCTCCGCCATCGTCTTCCTCCTCTATAAACCCCTTTATTTATACGACGGCATGCTCAGCATATTAAACGAACAACCGGTCACCGATTCGTAGGAAAAGCCGGAAAAATTCATGTATCTTAGCTCCCTGTGCCAGGTGTCCTGAACCTGCAGATAGTCCGCCTGAGAAGTTCGGACATATCCCACTGCAAGCACAAAATGCCCGTCTTCTTTGTGTTCCGCGTTTATATAGTTATACAATACCAAAATCGGTTTATCCGCGTTGATATCGCGGACATAATCGGAAAACCAGTGGTCAAACCAATAGTGATCATAGCTGAGCGCGTAGCCTTTCGATTCTACGACGCTTTTGATGGCCTTGTAAAGATCTGTATTTATTGTGGTTCCATATTTAATTCCATTATTTATTTTATTTACTTTGGTGTTGCTTTTATTCCATAAATCGCTATATACATCATACATGGTGCTCAGGTCGCTGAACATGTTCGGATAGCCATGGGAATCGTAGTAGTACAAAAGGTTTAACCCCGCGACAACCCCGCAGGCAAAACTGTTCATAAAGGTTTCCGTGTCAGCCTGTACAATATAGTTTAAGTTTGGCGAGGGGATGCTGTTCTGACTGTTTACCGAGCCGGAATATTTATCAACCAGAACCTTCCCAGCGTTGTCAAAGGTGGGCGGCGCAGCGGTATAAACAATAGAAGGCCCCTCCGCCTGCTGTACGGCCGTCTTTTCAACCTTCTTTTGGGTCTTGGCAGCAGCACGCTGTGCTTTTTGTTTCTGCTTGGCGAGCTTTTTCTGTTCTTTTGCAATTTTTTTCTGCTCTTTAAACTCTTCTTTGGTCATAGGCGGCGCGGTATAATTTGCATATACCGGTTCCCCATCCTGTGTAACTTCCACCGAATACTCGTTGGGCCCTAGACTGTAAATTTTTTTCTCCTGCCGGTTTAGAGCAGCCGTCTCCGCCGCAGGTACGATTTCCTGCCGCTCATCCTGAACGATTTCTTGATAAATATTTTCGACACCTTGTTCCAAACAAAATTCTGAAACAACCGGTTTTACGGCTCCATCTTCATCCTTGTAAAATTTAATAACCACATAGCCGTTGGCCTCGCCGTCTTTTGTCAGGCTGACACAAAAACCGGACAACTCATCGTTTTCATCATAGATTTCGATCGTTTCCCCTGCCAAGAGTTTTTTATCCGGATCCGTCGTATTCATAAAACTTTGTGCATATTCGGCTGGGGTTACTCCTTCTAGGGAGTTCCCAGCTCCCATACTGCAATAAGAAGCTACACAAATTGATAATGCAACCAGAAAACTAATGATGCGTTTTGTACGTTTCATTTTTATCACCCTTTCTTTATTTTTTATTATACTATAAAAAATCATAAAAGCAGTCTTTTAAAAGAACTTAAAATTATCCATTCTACAATATTTAGGGGCTTTTTGATGCAAATGGGTTCTTTATCAGCGCGTATATGAAAGCACGACCGGGTTCATACTCTTCGCTGTGTGAAAAGCGCGAAACAATGGTCCGATTTTAAAAGAGTCTGTATTCAGAACAAACGGGATTTTTCAGAAAAAGGCAACAACGTTATTCTTCCTTTGGCAGGTCAATATCCAGCTTGTAAAGATCCACGCCCAGTGCGCGATAAATCTTTAGCATTGTTTTCGCAGCGGGAATCCGTTTGCCCCGTTCCAGATCTCCGTATTCCCGTGGACTGAGCTTGCAGAGTTCAGCGGCTTTTTGTTGGGTGAGCCTCATCTTTTTCCTTGCTTCTTTCAGCGCTTTTGAATACGCTTGTTCAATGGTCACGTTTCCACCTCCTGCGAACACTGTACCGCAGGAAGTGGAGTGCTGAAAAGGAAACAGATTACACATGTTCGGATAAGGAACAATCGTGCACAGTATGGTGCGCAAATATAGTTCCATTCGTAAATAGAGATACGATAACGATTTGCAGTATAGATCGTTATCGTATGGGTTGTTATAACAAAAGCCGGTGGGGATCATTCGTCCTCACCGGCTTTTTTGCGTTCATCTCGGACTCGTTTCCGTCCGCAGGAACGGCATGAATGGAACGGCATGAATGGAACTTATATGGGTACAGGGGTAAGCTTAACAGCTTACCCCTGTTTGCTTTTGGGGCGCATAAAAGAAAAAGTGTGTACTTTTGTGTGTACCTTGAAACAGTAAAATGCCGATAAAGCTGGGTTTATCGGCGTTTGATGTGTAAGAGGCACATGAAAAAGATATTTTCGGCAGTTTTGTGTAGGGGGTTGATTCCCACAATACAAGACTCCTACACAGAAAAAACAGGATTATGCCTTAAAACATTCAGAGCAATAAGAATAGGTAGATAGACTAAGGAGTTCGTAATCCCCGGTTTTCATTTCTTTTAATTTTAGATTTGCACTTTTTTCGTTCAAACGAGAAAAAGAAAAAACGACCTCGAAAGGCCGCATAACTACTGGGATTACAATAAAAACACCATTGAATCCAAACCTTAAGGGTTCAGATGTCAATGGTGTCTTTGTTATGGTGCGGGAGATGGGACTTGAACCCACACACCGAAGTACTGGCTCCTAAGACCAGCGCGTCTGCCATTCCGCCACTCCCGCAAAAAGCGGCCGCTTTATTCTGGCCGCCCAAACAGTATAGCATAGCCTTTTAACCCCTGTCAAGCCAGAGGATACAGCAGATCCTCCATCTGCTCCACCTGGCGGACATTCCGGTGAATTTCGCTGTAAAGCTCCTCCAGGTTGGGAAACCGGCGCTCCGGCCGGAGAAAATGGATAAACTGAAGCTCCACTTCCCGGTTGTAAAGAATGCCGTCAAATCCCAGGATAAACGTCTCCGCCAGCGGAGCCTGTCCCTCTTCCGCCACGGTTGGTTTCACCCCTACGTTGGTCACACCCTTGTAGCGCTTGTCCCCGATCTGAACGGCGGTGGCGTACACCCCGAATTTCGGCACCAAAAATCCCGGCGCAAACATCTGGTTGATGGTGGGATACCCCATTTTGTTTCCCAGATGGTTGCCCTGCGACACAGTTTCCCGGATGCAAAACGGCCGCCCCAGCAGGGCGTTTGCCTCATTTACCTCTCCGGCCAGCAGGCATTCCCGGATACGGGTGGAGCTCACCGGCGCGCCGTCCTTGTAAAACGGCGGCACTACCTGTACGGTGATTCCCAGCGTTCGGCCGCACCGGCTCAGCAGCTCCCCGTCGCCGGCGGCGCCTTTCCCGAAGCGAAAATCATACCCGCAGACAAGCGCTCTGGCTCCCAGGCGGCCGGCCAGAAAATCCCGTACAAAGGCTTCTGGACCCACGTCCCGGATGTCCGCAAAGTCCGGCTCGATCACCTGGCAAACGCCCAGTTCGGCAAACTGCTCGAATTTCAGCCGATCGCTCAACAAAAGCTGCTGTCCCTGTTTGCGTTCCGGGCGGACACGCCCCATGGAAAAGGTGAGCACCGTGGGAACAAGCCCCTGCTTTTCCGACAAAGCCACCATCTCTCGGATCACCTGCCGGTGAGCCAGATGCACTCCATCGAACAGCCCCATCGCCACCGCGCAGGGTTTTTGGGCGTTGAGAAAATCGGTCAAAATCTTCATGCGTTATCCTTCCCTTTGGTAAAAAAGCTTGTCAATCGCCAGTTCCCCCTGCTCCGGCCGTGGGGAGGCCAGCCCCAAAAACTCGCCGTTTGGCCCGTACACGCTGTGCCGCCCCGCGCCGTTCAAGGACAGCCGGTTTAAATCCAGCTTGACGCCGTTTACAAACATCCGCGCCTGGGGCTGATTTAGCCTCAGAACCGGCAGACTTTGAAACACCCGGGAAACAGGCGTTACTTCCTGTTCCAATTCGCCGTTGTCGGCAAGGTCTTGCACCTGCTGTAAGGTAAGACAGTCCGACAGGTCAAACCCCGCCGCCCGGGTGCGGCACAGGCTGGTGAGCACCGCTCCCGGCCCCAGCGCCTGCCCGATATCGTGGCACAGGGTGCGAATATAGGTTCCCTTGGAGCAGGACGCTAAAAAACTTCCCCGCTGAGCCGCCCGGTCAAATTCCTTGAGCTCCAGCCTGTAAATCGTGACCGGGCGGGCGGGGCGCTCGATCTCACCGCCTTTGCGAGCGATTTCGTACAGCTTTTTGCCGCCGATCTTCACCGCGGAATACATAGGCGGCACCTGCATCTGATCTCCGGTAAAACGCTCCATAACCGACAATAGATCCTCCCAGGTTAAGCTGCTTTCCCGGGTTTCCAATACGGTTCCCGTTCGGTCCTGGGTATCCGTGACCACGCCCAGCTGAAAACCGGCTATGTAGGTTTTATCGCTGTCAGGGAGCAAATCGCAGGCCCGGGTGGCGGTTCCCAAAAACACCGGTAGCACGCCGGTGGCCATGGGGTCCAGTGTTCCCGCGTGGCCAATTTTTTTCTGGTGCGTAATGCCCCGGAGCTTTGCCACCACGTCAAAGGAGGTAAAGCCCTCCGGCTTATGAATGCATAAAATCCCGTTCATCACGGATGAATCTCCTCCAATGCGCGCTTTACCTCACAAAGCAGCGTCTGCTTGGCCTGCTCCAGGGGGCCGGAAAGCACACAGCCTGCTGCCCGCACATGCCCGCCGCCTCCAAAGATTTTACAGAGCTCCGACGCGTTGACCTGACTGGTGGTTCGGACCGAAACCTTAAAGCTGCCGTCCTCTTTTTCCCGGAGGAACACCCCCACTTCCACCCCTTCGATCTGGCGGGACAGCGCGCTGACCCCATCCAGATCCGCTTCCTGTGCACCAGAACGCACAAACAGTTCCCGGGTGACGGTGATCACGGCACAGCGGTCGTCAAAGAAAAACTCTATGCCGGACAGCGCCGCCTGTTCCAACAGCACCCGGCTTTTGGACTTAGTATCAAACATGATCCGGTTGATCCGCACGTAGTCCGCGCCCGCCTCGATCATCTGGGCGGCCATCCGGTGGGTGTGGGCGGTGGTGTTGGAAAACTTAAAGCACCCGGTATCGGTGGCCATTCCAGTGTACAGACAATTTGCGATCATAGGGGTAAGGTCGGTGCCCAGATGGGCGATCACCTCTGCCATAATCTCGCATGCCGCACTGGCCGTTTTGTACAGGCAGACCTTGTCTGCATACAACGTGTTGGACACATGATGGTCGATGCACAAGTCCACTTTCCCCGCATACTGCTCCAGAGCCGGCCCCAGCAGTTGAGTATCCGCCACGTCCACCGCGACGATAAAACCGGGCTCTCCCGTCAAGGGGAGCACAGGCTTGGCAAAATAGCCGTACTTCTCTGGGATCGGATCGGAACACGCCACAGACGCCTGCTTCCCCATGGCGGTCAGCGCATAATACAGCGCATACCCGGTTCCAAGGGTGTCTCCGTCCGGGCTTTTGTGAGTCAAAATCAGGATCTCTTCCTGCTGTTTGAGCAGTTCAGCCGCCTGCCGGGCGTCAAGTTTCATAGCCATTTCCAATTCCTTTCTGGGTCATTTCAACGTCGCCTTTTGCACCGGGATAAAACCTCGGCGGCCGATAAGGCCGGAAATCCCGCCTGGCAGCGGGATTTCCAATTTATGCTTCTCCTTCCAGATCCTCCAGCATCCGGGTGATCTGGGCACTGTGTTCAATCGAGTCGTCCGGAATAAATTTAAGCTCGGGGCACCGCCGCAGATGCAGGCGGTTGGAGAGCTCATGTCGCATGTAGCCGGCGGCGCTCTGAAGCCCCTTGACCGCTTCTTTCGCCCGATCCAGCCCCTCCATGGCGCTGATATAGACCTTACAGTAGGAAAGGTCGCCGGACACATCCGCCTTTACCACCGACAGCATGCAGTCCTTCACCCGGGGATCTTTGAGTTCCCGGATCAAGGCGCAGATCTCCCGTTTCATATCCTCGCTGATCCGCGAGTTCCGGTATCCTGCCAAAACGGTTCCCTTCTTTCGTTGTTTTTGTAGGGTTTAGTAGTATCGTTTCCCGAATTAATCCTGGTACTCCTCCATAATAAAGGATTCCAGAATATCGCCTTCTTTGATGTCGTTGTATTTTTCCAGGCCGATACCGCACTCGTATCCCTGGTTGACCTCTTTGGCGTCGTCCTTAAACCGCTTTAAGGAGTTGATAGTGTCCTCGGTGATGACGATTCCGTCCCGAACCAGTCTTAACTGGGCGTTGCGGGCCACCTTGCCCTCCAGCACATAACAGCCGGCGACCACGCCCACATTGCTGATCTTGTACACCTGGCGGACCTCCGCGCGGCCCAGCTGAACCTCCCGGAACTTGGGAGCCAGCATGCCCTTCATGGCCTGCTTGACGTCGTCGATGGCGTCGTAGATGATCCGGTACAGCCGCAGCTCGATGCCGCTTTGCTCCGCGTGGTCCCGGGCCACCGGGTCGGGCCGGACGTTAAATCCGATGATGATCGCGCCGGAGGCCTCCGCCAGCATCACGTCGGATTCGCTGACTGCTCCCACCGCACTGTGGATGACCCGCACCCGCACTTCGTCGTTGCTGATCTTTTCCAAGGACTGTTTGACCGCCTCGGCGGAGCCCTGCACGTCGGCCTTGACGATGATGGGAAGCTCTTTCATCTCGCCCTGCTCGATCTGGCTGAACAGGTTATCCAGCGTGACCTTGTGGAACTGCTTAAACTGCTCTTCCTTCTGGCTCTGTTTGCGCTGCTCCACCAGTTCCCGGGCCAGGCGCTCGTTTTCCACAGCGTTGAACACGTCGCCCGCCGCAGGGACCTCCGCCAGACCGGTGATCTCCACCGGCATGGACGGGCCCGCTTTGTTCACCGTGCGACCCCGGTCGTCGGTCATCTTGCGCACACGGCCCACGGCGGTGCCCGCGATGATCACGTCGCCGGACTTCAGGGTGCCGTTCTGCACCAGAAGGGTAGCCACAGGGCCGCGGCCCTTGTCGAGCTTCGCCTCCACCACAGTGCCCTTGCCCATCCGGCTGGGATTGGCCTTGAGCTCCTGCATGTCGGCCACCAAGACCACCATTTCCAGCAGCTTGTCGATGCCCTCGCCGGTGTGGGCGGACACCGGGCAGCAGATGGTGTCGCCGCCCCACTCCTCGGGAACCAGTTCGTATTCGGTAAGCTCCTGTTTGACCTTTTCTGGGTTGGCGGTGGGTTTATCCATCTTGTTGATGGCCACGATGATCTGCACGCCCGCTGCTTTGGCGTGGTTGATGGCTTCCACTGTCTGGGGCATGATGCCGTCGTCCGCCGCCACCACGATAATGGCGATGTCGGTGATGGATGCGCCCCTGGCCCGCATGGAGGTAAACGCCTCGTGCCCGGGGGTGTCTAAGAAGGTGACCTGCTTGTCGCCTACCCGCACTCGGTACGCGCCGATGTGCTGGGTGATGCCGCCGGCCTCCCCGGCGGTGACGTTGGCGTTGCGGATTTTATCCAAAAGCGAGGTCTTTCCGTGGTCGACGTGGCCCATGACCACCACCACGGGAGGCCGCTCCACAAGGTCTTTTTCGTCGTCTGTATCCTCTTCAAACAGCCGCTCCTCAATGGTCACGGTGACCTCGTGCTCCACCTTGGCGCCCAGCTCTTCGGCCACCAGGCAGGCGGTGTCAAAGTCGATCACTTCGTTCTGCGCCGCCATCACGCCCAGGCCGATCAGCTTTTTAATGACCTCGCCCACGTTGACCTTCAGCCGCTGCGCCAGCTCGGACACCACGATTTCGTCGGGGATCGAGACTTTTAACTGCTGCTTGCGGGCCCGCTCAAGCGCAAGCCGCTGAAGCTTCTGGGCCTCGGTCTCTTTTTTGACATACTGCTGCCGGCCCCGCTGCTGAGAGCGCTGGTTTAATTTCTGCTTGCGGGCGGCGGTCTCTTTCATCCGGTTGGCGGGTGCGATCTGTTCATACCGCTCGTTGTACTTGTCCAGCTCCACGTTGGAGGTGCGGGTGTCCACCCGGCGTCCCCGTTCCTCTTCCTTCTGAACCTGGGTCACCGCCGGGATATCCGCCGCCTGGGGCTTTAATTCCAGCTTCTGCATTTTGGGATGGGGCTTGGGCGCCTGCTTTTTCTGCTGGGGCCGCTGGGACTGCTGGGGTTTGGGCTGCTCTTGTTTCGCCTTGGGTGCAGAAGCGTCTTTTGGCTCCGGCTTTTTGTCCGGTGCTTTGGGCGCTGGCTTTTTCTCTTCTTTTTTGGGTTCCTTTTTCGGCTCCGGCCGGGAGGCGAAGTACTCGTTAAAATCCTTCACCTGATTCTGCCCGGTAAAATAATCGAACACGATGTCCAACTCTTCGTCGGTCAATGCGGTCATGTGCTTTTTGGGCGTGTCGGAATATTTCGCCAGCAGGTCAATGATGTCCTTGCTGGGGACGTTCAGGTCCTTGGAAACCTCGTGAACACGGTATTTTATGGTCATAGATTTGGTTCCTCCTCATTCTCACAGACGGGATGCCGGGCGGCCTCTTCCTGTACCAGCGCGGCGAGCTTTTTTGCAAAGCCTTCCTGCTCCACGCAGTACACGCCGGCGCGCCGACCCAGCGCAAATTCAAATTCATCTAATGTACGAGCCATCTCCAGACAGGGGATCTCGGTTTCCCTCGTCAGATAGGCAATTTCCTTTTTTGTCCGGTCCGAAAGGTCGCTGGCTGTGAGCACCAGCAGCGCCCTGCCGCACTGGACAGACTTTTTGACCGGGTCAAACCCGGCGATCAGCTGTCCCGCCCGTTTGCAGATTCCAAGCATGGACAGCAGGCGGTCATTCACCTTCCACCAGCTCCTTTTCCATGCTTTCATATACCTCGTCGGGGATCTTCATCGAAAAGCTCCGTTCGATCCGCTTGGATTTCCGCGCCAGCGCCAGGCATTTTGGATTTTTACATACATATGCGCCCCGGCCCGCCTTTTTTCCGGTCAGATCCAGGCTCACATTGCCGTCCGGGTCCTTGACCACCCGCACCAGCTCCTTTTTGGGCTTCACTTCCCCGCAGCCAGTGCACATCCTCATGGGAATCTTCTTTGCCTGCATGGCGTTCACTCCTCCCGTTCCCCGCTTGTCGTCCTGTTATTCTTCTTCGCCGTAAAAACCGCTCTCCGGCCGGATGTCGATCTTATAGCCGGTCAGACGGGCGGCGAGCTTTGCGTTCTGGCCCTTGTTGCCGATGGCCAGCGAAAGCTGATGATCCGGCACCCGTACTCTGGCCTGCCGGGTTTCGGGATCCACGATCTCCACGCTCACCACGTCCGCGGGAGCCAGCGCCCGTTTGATGAACTCCTCGGGCTCTTCGCTATACTTGACGATGTCGATCTTTTCACCTCTGAGCTCGTTGACAATGTTGGCCACCCGGGTCCCTTTGGGGCCGATGCAGGCGCCCACCGCGTCCACGTTTTCGTCCTTGGCCCACACCGCCATCTTAGAACGGGAGCCCGCTTCCCGGGAGATGGATTTGACCTCCACGGTGCCGTCAAAGATCTCGGGGACCTCCATTTCAAACAGGCGTTTGACCAGATCCTTGTGGGTGCGGCTGATCTTCAGGGTACACCGTTTTTCACCGGTGATCACATCCACCACGTAGACTTTGATCTTGTCACCCTCGGTGAGCTCCTCGTCGGGGATCTGCTCGTTTTTAAACAGCAGCACTTCGTTTTTGTCAATTTCCACCGTGGCGTTGCCGGTGACAGGCTCCACCTTTTGCACGGTGGCGGTGACCACCTCGTGGAGTTTGGAGTTAAACTGCTCCAGCATCTGGCCCCGCTCCGCCTCGCGGATGCCCTGGCGGATCACGTGTTTAGCGGTCTGCGCCGCGATGCGCCCGAACTGCTTGGTCTCCAGCTTGATCTCCACCGGAGCGCCCACCCGGGCGCGCTTGGAGTATTTGAGCGCCTCGTCCAGGGTGATCTCGTTGACCTCGTCCTCCACTTCCTCCACCACGTTTTTCAGAATGGAGACTTTGAATTTCCGGGTTTCAGGGTCGATCTCCACGTTCACCGCCTCGATTCCGCCGTAATCCCGGCGTACCGCGATGCCAATGGCCGTCTGGATTTTTTCCAGCAGATACTCCGCGGGGATTCCCTTTTCCTTTTCCAGGAGCTGTAAGGCGTCAAAAAATTCGTTGTTCATTTTTCCTGTTCCTCCAATTCGTGTGGAGCGGCCAGCCCGCCGGTCCGGCGAATTTCAGCCGCTTTGAGCCGTTATTCCAGATTGAAACCGATATCGCTGTCGTCGTCCAGTTTGATATACGCGCAGGCGTTTTCGTCAAAGCAGCGCGTTTCCCCGTCTATATGAAGACTTAGTACGCCGCCGTCATATCCGGCCAAAACACCTGTAAAATCCCGCAGGCCGTCCCCGTCAGGCCGGATGAGGTGCAGCCGGATTTCCTTGCCCACAGCAAAGGCAAAATGATCCGGCTTCCGAAGCTCCCTGCCAAGTCCTGGAGAGGACACCTCTAAGTAATAGCTCTGCTCGATGGGATCGGCCTCGTCCAAAAGCGGGTCAAGCTTGCGGCTCATGGCCTCGCAGTCGTCAATGGACACGCCGTCCGCTTTGTCGATGAACACCCGCAAAAACCAGGACGCTCCTTCCTTTTCAAACCGGACGTCCCACAGAATCAGGCCCAATTCCTCCGCTGCGGGGCGGGCCAGTTCGCTCACCTTTTGCACGGTGGGGCTGTCTTTCTTCGCCAAACAAACACCTCCAACATAAACGAAAGACCGGGAAGCTTTCCCAGTCTTTCAATCTCCTACTATTCAAACTATACATTAGTATAGCACAACCAGACGCCCATTGCAAGGGGATTTTTAACGTTTTTCCCAGATAGGGGCCTTCGGCTGCTCCTATTGCTCCATCTGCTTGCCCAAAAAGCTGGCCGCCGCCTGGATCAGCTTGACCTGGGCGTCGCTGGGGCGGACTTCCTCATCGGAGGATACAAACATGACCGAACCGCACACATCTCCCGCGGAGATAATCGGCGCGCACACCACCGCGTGGCGATCCACGCCCTCCACCGGCCGGATCTCGGGATCCTGCTTATCCTGCATGACGATGTTTTTGCGCGCTTCCATGGCGTCCTCCAGCGAATGGGACACCCGGCGTTCCAGCAGCTCCTTTTTGGGCGCGCCGGACACCGCGATCACGTGGTCCCGGTCGCACACCACGGTGGGCAGCCCGCCGGTCTTGTGCAGCACATCCGCGTACTGCGCGGCAAAGGACGAAATCTCCCCGATGGGGGAATATTTTTTAAAGATGACTTCCCCGTCGTTATTGGTGTAAATTTCCAGTGGGTCCCCTTCCCGGATCCGCATGGTTCTGCGGATTTCCTTGGGTATAACAACACGACCCAGGTCGTCGATTCTGCGAACAATTCCCGTAGCTTTCATTGCCGTTCCTCCAGACAGATTCATATTTATTATAAAGGGATTTCCTTTTTGTTTGAAACTAGTATCTGTTAAATCGTGGAGGAATATACATCAATTTTCAGCTCAAAAAACAATGATTAAACGAATTTTTTTAAGACATCCCCCCCTTTTAAACGCCCCATTTGATACTCCGGTAAATTTCTTTTTTTCGCAACATTTTGACAAATTTATGCAATCGTCGGACATTGACACCCTGTTTTGCACTCTCTATAATGAAACTTACATGATGAAAGGACGTAGACTGCTATGAAACTGGCAAACGGCGTGATCCGCCACACATTTGGAGCACCTGAAAAATTCTCCTGCCTACGCACGCTCTCCTTTACGCCTCGCCGCAAGGAGCTTGCGAGTCTGTCCGATCCCACGCCCCCTTTTTCCCGGGAAGAAATCGGGTTTTCATCCTCCTCAAAAGGAACGGTTTTTACTCTGCCGCTCACCCCCGGCGAACGGCTGTACGGGTTTGGATTACAACTGAAATCCTTCGAGCAGACGGGAAAAAAACGCATCGTCCGCAACAACGCCGATCCCCAGGCGGACAGCGGGGATTCCCACGCGCCCGCCCCTTTTTACCTGTCCACCAAAGGCTACGCCGTGCTGGTGGACACCGCGCGGTACGCAAAATTTTACACGGGCTGTGCAAAGCGGCTGGACGGCGTCCGTGGGGCGGACAAACAGCTGGGTCTCAACGTCCAGGAACTGTACGCAGCCACAGGCGGCGGAAACCAGGTGTACGTAGAAATCCCTTTTGCCCAGGGAGCGGATATCTACCTGTTTACCGGCGAGGACATGCGCGACGCCCTGGCCCGATATATTCTGTACTGCGGCGGCGGTGTTCTGCCCCCGTTGTGGGGCTTGGGAATTCACTACCGCACCAAAACCGATTTTACTGCGGAAGAAATCTCCTCTGTTGTGCGGGAGCTCCGGGATCTGGACATGCCCTGCGACATGATCGGAGTGGAGCCTGGCTGGCACACCCACGCCTATTCCTGCACCTATCAGTGGGACAAGTTCCGTTTTCCTAATCCGGATCGGTGGATCGGGGAAATGGCGGATCACCACATCCATCTGAACCTTTGGCAGCACGTGTTCACCCACCCGGACAATGAGCTCTACGAGCCCCTGCGGGAGTATTCCGGGGATTTTGAGGTGTGGGGCGGCCTTACTCCCGATCTGTCCATTCCCGGGTGCCAAACGCTTATTTCCGATTATCAGCAGCAGAATTTTGCTTCCAAGGGGATCGGCGGCGTCAAGCTGGACGAATGTGACGGCTCGGACTACACCGGCGGATGGTCCTATCCTGAGTTTGCCTCGTTCCCCTCCGGCATGGATGGGGAGCAGATGCACAGCCTGATCGGCGGACTGTACCAGCAGGCTGTGAACGATGCGTTTGAGCACAGCGGCGCCCGCACCTGGTCGCTGGTGCGGGCTTCCGGTGCGGGGGCGTGTTCGTTCCCCTTCGTGCTGTACAGCGATCTATATGAGCACCGGGATTTTATCCGGGGGCTTTGCACCGCTCCCTTGAGCGGCCTTTTATGGGCGCCCGAGGTGCGGCAGTGTGAAAGCCGGGAAGAGTTGATCCGCCGGATGCAGTCCGCCGCGGTCTCCCCCATGATGTGCTTAAACAACTGGATGCTGCGCCTGCCGCCCTGGAAGCAGTTTGATTATGAAAAAAATCTGCGGGAAGAGCTTCTCCCCGACTGGGAGGATCTGTTTGCCGCCTGCAAGCAGGCCGCCCAGCTGCGGATGTCGCTAGTCCCCTACCTGTACACAGCCTTTTTCCGGTACTGGCAAACTGGTGTGCCGCCCATCCGGCCCTTGGTGCTGGATCATCCCGACGATCCCGCCGTCTTTGGCGTGGACGATCAGGTGATGATCGGAGATTCTCTCATGGCGGCTCCCTGCGTTGCCGGAGAAACCCGGCGGGAGGTCACGTTCCCCCAGGGCGCATGGCGGTGTTTTTACACCGGCAGGCGGTTTGATGGAGGCCAGCGCGTCACAGTAGACGCTCCCTTGGAACGGCTTCCCCTGTTTGTCCAGGAGGGCGCCTGCATTCCCCTGGCAAAGCCTCTGCCCTACCTGTCCGGGGATACCGTGTTTGACATTACATTACGAGGGTATGGAGAAGGGCCGATGAAAGCCGTCCTCTATACCGACGATGGGGAGAGTTTTCGCTTCCGCCAGGGGGCATACAGCTTGCTGACCGCCCGGGTGGATGGGCAGGGCAAGGTGACTGCGTCCTCCTCTGGGGAGTATGCCGATGATCGCTACCGGATCGTGGGGTTCAAACGGATGTAACCGGTTCATGTCTGTGTACGGAAAATCCCCCTGTATGCCTCTTTCGTTTATCTCTGTATGAAACAAAGCCTGGAGCGGTTACGCTCCAGGCTTTGTTATTCCTGCTCGATTTTCTGCGCTCCCCCGTACCCATCCAACAAGCACGCAGCCTGCCCAGCTTAGCAGGCCGATTGCGCCGCTCATGGAGACAATGGTGCGTAAAGCTGTAATTGAAAACGCTCTGTTCCTGAATAATAGAGAGGCCACAAGGATATAAAATCCCAGACAGCAGGCCAAAACTGCCAGGCAGTAAACAACATCCCACGTTTTCCGCAGCAGCACAGAAACACCCCACACAATCAGCAACAAGATCACAGCAACCGACAGTAGGACAAGGCCGTTTTTTATACAAATGAGCAGCATTTCAGAATCGGCCCCTCCAATGATAGATGTGGGACGACTTCGTTCCTCGAGGACATCCAAAATCATCCGCACCACTTCCATCACCGGCAAAACAGAAATCATCGGCCAAGCGTATTTTAATCGGTATTTACGCAGCGCAATGGCAGTCATCGCCGTGCCGACGACGGTCTCAACAAGATACGTGGCGTGTATAGCCTCATTCTTCAACACCGCCACGAATAGATCATCGTTTGTAAGATACAGCATGAATTCCATCCCTACAATGGCCAGGATGGGCAAACATAGAACATAAAACACGCTGATCGCCAGCAATGCTGCATACACATGTTTTTCCTGTTTGTTCACTTGTCCGTCCCCCTCATCGTTCCCGTGCATGTATTTTTTAAGGATAACGCACTCCACGGGAACAACAATTGTTTGCAGAATCCCAAAAACATCGGGGCCTGCCTACACAGACCCCGATACGTTCATTAACGGAACCACATAAATGCGCCTTGGGCCAGCCATTCAGGAAGCAGATCGTTGGTATACAAGGCATTGCCCAGCATGATTAAAAGCCCCAAAATCGAAATGACCAAACCGGCCACAGCCAGTTTTCTGGTGCGGTTTTGGCAGAATCCAAAGATCGAGGTAATCAGCCCCACCGGACACAGCACAACCCCGAAGTAAAAAAGTCCCAAAATGGAGCTGATAAAACCGACAATCGTCGCGACGTCTCCCCAACTAAACTTCTTTTGGGGGAATGCGGCATACGGTGTAAAAACTGGAGGAGGCGTCATCATCGCCGCGGGCTGCGGCGGACAGGAAGCAGCGGAAAGCTGTTCCCCAGCCGGAGGCTGCAGAGGCATTCCGCACCGGCGGCAAAACCGGAAGTTATCCTCGTTTTGTTCATGACAGTTGCTGCAGATCATTACGATCACCATGCCTTTCTTTCTAATTCAAACGACAGCGGCCTTCCCGCGATGTTCTCAATCCCTCCCGGATCAGCAGGCGCCGTCGTTTCCCTGCACCACACAGACTTCTGTTTATAAAATAGCATAAATATCATAAATCGTCAACATTTTTTAATCTTTTTTGCCCTCTTATTTTGTCTAAATAAACAAAACACTCCGCAGCCCAACGTGCTTACGGACTGCATAACATGGAACTCGATTTTTACGAAAAATATATTATGATTCATTCAATCCTATACATGTTTTAAAATCCGTCATCTTTCAGGTTTCCTCTGTATCCATCCGCTTCTGCCTGAGCTGCCGCAGCAGCTCTTTGCCGGCCAACATCGCCGCTGCCGCGGCGGTCAGCTGAAACGGGACTGCGATCAGCATCTGCCGGTAATCTCCCACCCAAATGGTATTGTCCGCAAAACAAAGCGTATTGATCCCTTTGATTCCAAAGCCCAGCAGAAGCGTTGCTGCCAGCGCTGTCCCGGCCGTGAGCAGGATTGTTCCATTTTCGCTCATCCGTTTGCGGTAGACGCCCGCTCCCAGGAAATAAGCGATGGAAATTCCCGCAAAGGAGATGGCTCCCGCCGGAACCGGCTGCCAGTACATTTGCAGATCCTCAGCCATCATCTGCCCGAAAGGGACAAACTCCGGCCGCTCAAACAGCTCTGTCCATAGAAGGGGCAGACAATAGCGCAGAAGCCTCCCGGCCGGGATCAACAGCAAAAAGGGCCAGCTTTTCCTCCAGGGGAGCCTGGCTGCCGCCGCGAAACAGCACAGATATCCCGCCGCTCCAGCGACAAACAGGCTGCCTTGGCGCACCACCACACTGGGGGTCAGATGCCGGGTATTCCAGATCTGAAAGCTGAAGCTCTCCAACGGGCTGGAAGCGGCGGGCCCTGGAAACAGCCTCGCCCCGTAATATCCCAAAACCGGCAGCAGCCCCACCAGCAATATGGCCGCCAGCAGGTACCGGCGGTACTGTTTTTTGTCCACGAGTTGTTCCTCCGTTCCCTACTATCAGGCTTGTTTTGCCGGAATCGTTTGTCTGAAAATTCGTTTCCAGCCAACGAGATACGCCGCTGTTGCAAGAAGCGCCTGTACACCTGTCCATAGCACCATGGTCGAGTATCGCATGGTATCATACACCCCTGGAATCCAGTATCGCTCAATTCCTATGAGCGCAAGGCCCAAAACAACAGGAATAAAAAACGCGATGGCTGTCATCCATAAAAATTGTTTCCATTCCGATGCATGGCCTTTGCGCAAATGTGTTCCCACGAAACAGGCAATCAGCACACCTGCAAACGGAAGAATTCCGATTGGCACAAATTTTAAATAAAACGGTATGTTTTGATACCAGTATAAGCCTACAAAAACCGGCCCGGTCACTTCCGCCGGATGAAGGACATCGGGCAGTAGCATGGAAGCCAAAGGCCCTGCTAGAAGCAGACCCAAAAACGGAAGCGCCTTGACAAAGCCGCCGCGCAATACAACCACAAAACTCAAAAGCATTCCCGCGGTGCAGGCCGTCTGCATGCTGACAACGCCGATGGCCAAGCCCAGGTAGTACTGCCAGCTCTGGACGTAAATCAGCTTTTTGGCCTCCCAATTCTCTTTCCCAATAAACATTCCAAAATCGGGATTGGGAATGAACCTCGCCCCGTAATATCCCAAAACTGGCAGCAGCCCCACCAGCAATATGGCCGCCAGCAGGTACCGGCGGTACTGTTTTTTGTCCATGCATTCCCCTCCTTATCGACTGCTTTTTATTATAACGAATAAAAAAAGATTTGTACAGAAAAGAGACTGATCTCCCCTTTGCAAGCGGCAAATTTTCCGCTATAATAAAGGGAAACGCCCTTTTTATCAAGCTCATAGGGGCATAGAAAAAGCACGTTTGTCCCCTGTTCGCAGGGCTTACATTCAGGAGGTTTTTAAAATGACACCACGCCGTCAACAAGCACAGGATTTGTTTTTGCAGGGATACAATTGCAGCCAGGCAGTTGCCGGAGCCTTTGCCGACCTCACCGGGCTAAAACAGGATTTCATGCTCCGGCTTTCCGCCTCTTTTGGCGGGGGATTCGGCCGCCTGCGGGAAATCTGCGGCACCGTATCCGGCATGGGGATCGTGCTGGGGCTTTTGTACTCCACCGGGGAGGACACTCCCCAGGAAAAAGCCGCCCACTACGCCCGGGTGCAGGAGGTCGCCAAGGCGTTTGAGGCCCGCAACGGCTCGTTGATCTGCCGGGAGCTTTTGTCCGCCAAGGTAAAGGTCACCACCGATCCCAATCCCGACCCTCGCACGCCGGAGTACTTTAAAAAACGCCCCTGTGCCAAGCTGGTGGACGACGCCGTCCAAATTCTGGAGCAATACCTGGAAAGTCACCCCATTCCGGAAAAAACAGCCGCTGTCCTGTAAGGAGGCCGTTTCATGACCAAGCTTTTGATCCGGCTGTTTATCAAAGACAGCGAGAATGTGAAGAGCGAGCGCGTCCGCAGCGCCTACGGCAAGCTGGCCAGCGTCGTAGGAATCCTGTCCAACTTCTTTCTGTTTCTCATCAAGATGCTGGCAGGGCTCCTGTTTCACAGCGTTTCCATCGCGGCCGACGCCGTCAACAACCTGTCGGACGCCAGTTCCTCGGTGATTACGCTGGCGGGCTTTAAGCTGGCGGAGCGCCCCGCCGACGAGCAGCACCCCTACGGCCATGCCCGGTACGAGTATATTTCGGGCTTAATTGTATCGTTTATCATATTGCTGCTGGGGGTTGAGCTTCTCAAAACCTCTTTTGACAAAATCCTGCATCCTCAGCAGGTGATCTTCAGCTGGCTGTCGGTGGCGGTGCTGGCGGTTTCCATCCTGCTCAAGCTGTGGCAGAGCCTGTTTAACCGCACGGTGGGCAAAAAAATCGGCTCGGTGTCCCTGGAGGCCACCGCCGCAGACAGCCGCAACGATGTAATCACCACCTCCGCTGTGCTGCTGGCTGCGCTGATCGCTCATTTTACCGGCTGGAACCTGGACGGCTACATGGGCGTAGCGGTGGCGGGCTTTATCCTGTTCTCCGGCTTCCAGCTGGTGCGAGAGACTCTAAATCCCCTGCTGGGCGCAGCTCCCGACCAGGAACTGGTGGAGCAGATCCAGCAGAAAATCCTTTCGTATGACGGGGTGCTGGGACTCCACGACTTGGTGATCCACAACTACGGGCCGGAGCGCTGCTTTGCCTCGGTGCATATCGAGGTCTCCGCCGGGGAGGACATCTTAAAAAGCCACGATATGATCGACAACATTGAACGGGATTTTTCCACCGATTGTAACATCCACCTGGTGGGGCACTTAGACCCCATCGTCACCGACGACGAACAGCTCAACCGCCTGCGGGAGCAGACCCGCCTCGCCCTGGGGGAAATCGACCCCTCCTTAACCATGCATGATTTCCGGGTGGTGACCGGCAGCACCCACACCAACCTGATTTTTGACATCGTGGTGCCGCCCCGGTATCCCATTAGCGACAACGAGCTCCGCCGGGAGCTGGCTGAAAAGATCAGCCGGTTCGAAGGCGGAACCTATTACGCGGTGATTACGGTGGACCGCAGCTATGTGTCCACCACCAACAAAGAGGAAAAATAAAGCAAGGGGTTTCCCGGCAGCTTTCGCCGCCTGCCTGCTGCGACACCCTTGCCGCGTTCCGCCGCGGCAGCACAGAGCAACCTTTTTGTGGGGTTGCGGCCCCACATAACGGTATTCTTGCGGGGTTCCAGGCGGCTTTAGCCGCCTGCCCGCTGCGACGCCCTTGTCGCGTTCCGCCGCGACACCACGGGTTAGCCTTTTGCTCCGCCAAAAGGCTAACAACAAAAGGCGGCGTAAGGGAGAAGTTTCTCCCTTACGTATCCTTCTCACAGT